>NZ_JBHXSO010000017.1:127747-146677 GCF_042714775.1 Streptomyces sp. NPDC058691
TTCCAGCCCCGGAGCTTCCCCAAACCCCCGACCGCCCGCGCGGGGTGTGCTCTCCCCCCCCGTTTGTCGGCCCCGGGGCCCTCCCCCGGCGGGGCGCCCGCCCCCCGGGGCCGCCCGCCCCTGGGCGGTGTGCGAAGGGTGCGCCCGCGTCAGACCCGGGCGCGGCGCCGCGAACCGGGACGGCGCTCGCTCGGCCGGGTCACCGGGTCGCCCGCCGCGAGGGCGGCCTCACGCCGCCGTACGCCGAAGTCGGCCAGGGCCTGCGCCAGGGCCTGCACGGACGGCTCGGGGGCCATCACGTCGACCCGCAGCCCGTGCTCCTCCGCCGTCTTGGCGGTCGCGGGGCCGATGCAGGCGATGACGGTGACGTTGTGCGGCTTGCCGGCGATGCCGACGAGGTTCCGCACGGTGCTGGACGAGGTGAACAGCACCGCGTCGAAGCCGCCGCCCTTGATGGCCTCACGGGTCTCCGCCGGCGGGGGCGAAGCGCGCACGGTCCGGTAGGCCGTGACGTCGTCCACCTCCCAGCCGAGCTCCACCAGGCCCGCCACCAGGGTCTCGGTGGCGATGTCGGCGCGGGGCAGGAAGACCCGGTCGATGGGGTCGAAGACGGGGTCGTAGGGCGGCCAGTCCTCCAGGAGGCCGGCCGCGGACTGCTCACCGCTGGGCACGAGGTCCGGCTTCACGCCGAAGTCCACGAGGGCGCGCGCCGTCTGCTCGCCGACGGCGGCGACCTTGATGCCGGCGAAGGCGCGCGCGTCGAGCCCGTACTCCTCGAACTTCTCGCGGACCGCCTTCACGGCGTTGACCGAGGTGAAGGCGATCCACTCGTAGCGCCCGGTGACCAGGCCCTTGACGGCGCGCTCCATCTGCTGCGGGGTGCGCGGCGGTTCGACGGCGATCGTGGGCACCTCGTGCGGCACGGCGCCGTAGGAGCGCAACTGGTCCGAGAGGGAGACCGCCTGCTCCTTGGTGCGCGGCACGAGGACCTTCCAGCCGAACAGGGCCTTGGTCTCGAACCACGAGAGCAGCTCGCGCTGCGTGGTCGGCTCGCCGACCACGGCTATCGCCGCGATGGGGCCCTCCGGGGTGGGGAGCGCCTTGGTCGCCTTCAGCTCGGCGGCGATGGTCGCCAGCGTGGCGGTCCAGGTCCGCTGCCGGGTGGTGGTGCCGGCGACGGTGACCGTCAGCGGGGTGTCGGGCTTGCGCCCTGCGGACACCAGCTCGGCGGCGTTGGCGGCGACGGTCTGCAGGGTCGTGGAGACCACCACCGTCGCGTCGCTCGCGCCCACCTCGCTCCAGCAGCTGCCGGAGGCGGTGACGGCGTCTATGAAGCGCACGTTCCCGCTGAGCGGGACACCGGCGTACGCGGGTACGCCGACGGCCGCGGCGACGCCCGGGACCACCTCGAAGGGGATGCCGGCCTGGGCGCAGGCGAGCATCTCGGCGGCGGCCTGCGGATCGAGCCCGGGGTCGCCGGCGATCGCACGGACCACCCGCTTGCCGGTGCGCGCGGAGGCCGTGCAAAGCTTGGTCGCGGCGGCCGAAGTGCTCAACTCGCCCTCGGCGACGGCCGGCTCCGCCGTGTCCACGCCTGCCCGGGCGTGCGCGCGCACGACTTCGAGCACCAGCTGGTCGGCGACCAGCAGATCGGCGCGGGCCAGGGCCTCGACGGCCCGCAGGGTCAGCAGACCCGGGTCTCCGGGTCCGGCACCGAGGAAGGTGACGTGCCCGAGGACCGGGAGGGGCGGTCGTGCGTCGGCGGCGCTGTCGGCGCTGCCGTTCGCGGTATCGACGGCCGTCGTGGTGTTGGTCGCTGCGGCGGCGGTGGGGCTCAAAGTACGCGCTCCCCCATAAGACCGGCCGCACCCTTGGCGAGCATCTCGTCGGCGAGCTCGCGGCCCAGGGCCAGAGCTTCCTCGCGAGAGACGGGGGTGGAACCGGTGATGGACATCTGCACCAGCGAGGAGCCGTCGGTGGTCCCGACGACACCGCGCAGGCGCAGCTCGGTGATGTGGCCGTCCAGGACGGGGTCGGCCAGCGCGCCCACGGGCGCGGAGCAGCCGGCTTCCAGGGCGGCGAGCAGTGCGCGCTCGGCGGTCACGGCGGCCCGGGTGAACGGGTCGTCGAGCCCGGCGAGCACGGCGATGAGCTCTGCGTCGTCCGCAGAGCACTCGACGGCCAGCGCCCCCTGTCCGGGGGCGGGCAGCACGACGTCGGGGGAGATCAGCTCGGTGACCTCGGACAGGCGGCCCAGCCGGCTCAGGCCGGCCGCTGCGAGGACGACGGCATCGAGGTCGCCCGAGGCAACGTATCCGATGCGGGTGTCCACGTTGCCGCGGATCGGCACGGTCTCGACGCGGACGCCGAGGGAGCGGGCCCAGGCGTTCAGCTGCGCCATGCGGCGCGGCGAGCCGGTGCCGATGCGCACCCCGCGCGGGTCCATGGCGAGCTGCTCGAAGCTGAGGCCGTCGCGGGCCACCAACGCGTCCCGCGAATCCTCGCGGGACGGGATCGCGGCCAGCGTCAGCCCGTCGGCATCGGCGGTGGGCAGGTCCTTCAGGGAGTGGACGGCGAAGTCGATCTCCCCGCTCAGCAGCGCGTCGCGCAGCGCGGAGACGAAGACCCCGGTGCCGCCGATCTGCGCCAGATGCTCGCGCGAGACGTCGCCGTACGTGGTCACCTCCACCAGCTCCACGTCGCGGCCGGTGAGCCGGCGTACCTGGTCGGCGACTATTCCCGACTGCGTCATCGCCAGCGCGCTGCGCCGGGTTCCCAGTTTCAGTGCGGTGGGCCTCGTCATGCCCGCCCTCGATTCGGTTCACTCGTGACGGCACCGGTCGACGCGGCCGGTGACGGGACCACTGGTACGGCCGGGGTGTCCGCCCGGCTGACGGCGGCGACCGCATGCGGGTCCAGGTCGAAGAGTTCGCGCAGCGCGTCAGCGTACCCGGCTCCGCCGGGCTCGCCCGCCAGTTGCTTCACCCGCACGGTGGGCGCGTGGAGGAGCTTGTCCACCACGCGGCGCACGGTCTGGGTCACCTCGGCGCGCTCGCGCTCGTCCAGGCCGGGCAGCCGGCCGTCGAGCCGGGCGAGCTCGGTGGCGACCACGTCGGCGGCCATGGCGCGCAGGGCGACGACGGTCGGCGTGATGTGGGCGGCGCGCTGAGCGGCACCGAACGCCTCGACCTCTGCGGAAACGATCTTTCGGACCTGGTCGACGTCCGCCGCCATGGGCGCGTCGGCCGCGGCCGTGCCGATGGTCTCCAGATCGGTGAGATGCGCTCCGTCGATGGCGTGCACCAGCGGGTCGATGTCGCGCGGCAGCGCCAGGTCGAGCATCCCGATGGGCGCGGCCGGCCCGCCGGCGGCGCGCAGGGCGCGGGTCAGGGTGGCGCGGGCGACCGTGTCGGCGGTCAGCACCAGCCCGGTCGCGCCGGTGCAGGACACCACGATGTCGGCGTGCGGCAGCTCGGCGGCGAGGTCCTCCATGGGGACCGCCCGGCCGCCGACGGACTCGGCCAGCCGCTCGGCGCGCTCGTGCGTGCGGTTGACGACGACGATGTCACCGGCCCCGGCACGGGCCAGGGTCGCGGCCGCGAGCGAGCTCATCGAGCCCGCGCCGACGACCAGGGCGCGCTTGCCCTTGCCCCACTCCGCGAAGGTGGTGCCGCCGATGGCCTGCGCCATCTGGTCCAGGCCGAAGGTGACCAGCGACTGCCCGGCGCGGTCGATGCCGGTCTCGGAGTGGGCCCGCTTGCCGACCCGCAGCGCCTGCTGGAACAGGTCGTTCAGGGTCCGGCCGGCGGTGTGCAGCTCCTGGCCGTGGCCGAGCATGTCCTTGATCTGGGCGAGGATCTGGCCCTCGCCGACGACCATGGAGTCCAGGCCGCAGGCGACCGAGAACAGGTGGTGGACGGCCCGGTCCTCGTAGTGGACGTACAGGTGCGGGGTGAGCTCGTCCAGGCCGACGCCGCTGTGCCGCGCGAGGAGCGTGGACAGCTCGGCGACCCCGGCGTGGAACTTGTCGACGTCCGCGTACAGCTCGATGCGGTTGCAGGTCGACAGCACCGCGGCCTCACTGGCGGGCTCGGCGGCCAGCACGTCGTGCAGCAGCTCGGTCTTGGTGTCATCCGCGAGCGCCGCCCGCTCCAGGACGCCGACCGGGGCGGTGCGGTGGCTCAGGCCGACCACGAGGAGACTCATGCCGGCATCACGGCGGGGACGTCCCCGTCAGGTCCCGGGCGGCGGTCGCCGTCGCGGACCGCCTTGGCCGCCACCGGGGGCACCGCGAGGCTGTCCTCCAGCTCCTCGCCGGCCTTGCGCTGTTCGTGGAAGGCGAGGATCTGCAGCTCGATGGAGAGGTCGACCTTGCGGACGTCGACCCCGTCGGGGACGGTCAGCACGGTCGGGGCGAAGTTCAGGATCGAGGTGACCCCCGCGGTCACCAGGCGGTCGCAGACCTCCTGCGCGGCACCGGCGGGCGTGGTGATCACGCCGATGGACACGTGGTTGTCGCGCACGATGGACTCCAGCTCGTCCGCGTGCCGGACCGGCAGCCCCGCGATCGGCCGGCCGGTGAGCTGGGCGTCCGCGTCGATGAGCGCGGCGATGCGGAAACCGCGGGAGGCGAAGCCTCCGTAGTTGGCGAGCGCGGCGCCGAGATTACCCATGCCGACGATCACGACCGGCCAGTCCTGGGTGAGGCCCAGCTCGCGGGAGATCTGGTACACGAGGTACTCGACGTCGTAACCGACACCGCGGGTTCCGTACGAACCGAGGTAGGAGAAGTCCTTGCGGAGCTTGGCGGAGTTCACTCCGGCGGCGGCCGCGAGTTCCTCCGACGACACGGTGGGCACCGATCGCTCGGAAAGCGCGGTCAGGGCCCGCAGGTACAGCGGGAGCCTGGCGACGGTGGCCTCGGGAATCCCTCGGCTCCGAGTCGCCGGTCGGTGAGTTCGGCCAGTTGCCACGATGCTCCTGCGGGTAGAGCTGGGCTGCGGACGGCACCCCTCGCTGGGGCCGCCCCGTACACGCCAGGCTATGTCTTTGTGAACGCGTGCACAAAGATGGTGTCCGATTTGCCCTGGGGAAGTGACCGGCATCACGCGCCCCCATTACGGACGGAAGAAACCATCTTTTGTACAGGAACGTTCCGCATCAGCGGCCGCTCCGCACCCCGGCGCCCCACCCAGAGCGCGTCGGTGCCGGCCAGCTTCGGCCACTCCACCCCGGCCGCCCGCGTCAGCTCCTGCTCCGCGTGCGCGGGCCACTGCGGGTGCTCCTGAACGTACGCGGTGAACAGCCGGGCGGTCGCGCGGGCGTCGCCGAGCGCGGTGTGCGCCGACCAGCCGGTCACCCCGGCGGCCTCGGCGCACGCGCGCAGGCTCAGGCCCCGCGGCAGGGGTTCGCGCTGCGCCGCCATCCGCATGGTGCACAGCTCCGGCACCTCGGGGAAGCGGACGCCGATGCGGCCGTACTCCGCCGCCAGGAACGCCCGGTCGCAGCCCACGTTGTGCCCCACCAGCACCCGGCCGCGCAGCAGCCCGAGCAGCCCGGGGGCGATCTGGGAGAACAGCGGCGCGCGGGCCGCCTCCACATGGTGGGACTCGATGCCGTGGATATGGGTGGGGCCGACCGGGCCCTCGGGGTCCACCAGGGTCGAGAACTCGCCCTGCGGGATGAAATCGCGGTCCATCAGAACGACCGCCAGCTCGACCACGCGGTTCCGCCGCGAACTCGAACCGGTGGCCTCGACGTCGACGACGGCGAAACCGCCGCGCGTCTGAAGCCTGCCCGGGAGCACGCCGTCACCATCCTTACGTACATGCCCCCGCAGCACACAAAACGCCTTGATGGTAATCGAGCACACGGGCCAAGAGGAACACCCGCAAATCACCCACCGGTGGCACCAGCCGCCTCAGGCGCCCAGCCCGCGGCGCAGCCGGCCCTCGTCGACACGCCAGAACGTGTGCTGTTCCCCGTCGATCAGGACGACCGGGATCTGCTCCCAGTACGCGCGGTTCAGCTCCTCGTCCTGGGTGATGTCGCGCTCCTCGAAGCGGCAGCCGACCTCGGCGGCCACCTTCTCGATGACGGCGCGCGCGTCGTCGCACAGGTGGCACCCGGGCTTCGCGATCAGCGTGACCGTGCGGTGGGCGGGATCTGCGGAGCCGGCGGGGGCGGCGGGAGCCGTGGCGTCCCGGCGGGAGCCGCGTCCGAACAGGGGACTCATGCCGGCCATTCTGCCTCCGGCGGCGTCAACCAGCCGTGACGTGAGTAACACTTCTGTCGCTCGGAGTTCATTCACCTGCTCCATCTGAGCACCGGAAGTGCCCAACAGACTGGCTATGCTCGCCCCATGGCCGCTCTGCGATGGCTCACCCCCCGTAAGCGCTCCGCGACAGCACGCAGCGTGCTGGCAGGCGAGGCCGCGGCCGAGGCCGCCCTCGCGGCACCCGCGGCATCCCCGGCGAAGAAGGCGGCGCGGATCTCCGCCCCCGCGTTCCCGGTCGTCGGCGATCCCCACGCGGCCGCCTTCTTCGACCTGGACAACACGGTCATGCAGGGTGCCGCGATCTTCCACTTCGGACGCGGCCTGTACAAGCGGAAGTTCTTCCGCAGCCGCGACCTGGCGCGCTTCGCGTGGCAGCAGGCCTACTTCCGCATCGCCGGGTCCGAGGACCCCGAGCACATGCAGGACGTGCGCGAGAGCGCGCTGTCGATCGTCAAGGGGCACCGCGTCGAGGAGCTCATGTCGATCGGCGAGGAGATCTACGACGAGTACATGGCGGGCAAGATCTGGCCCGGCACCCGCGCGCTCGCCCAGGCCCACCTGGACGCCGGGCAGCGGGTGTGGCTGGTCACGGCCGCTCCCGTCGAGACCGCCACGATCATCGCCCGCCGGCTCGGCCTGACCGGCGCCCTGGGCACCGTCGCCGAGCACGTCGACGGCGTGTACACCGGCCGGCTGGTCGGCGAGCCGCTGCACGGCCCGGCCAAGGCCGAGGCGGTCCGGGCGCTCGCCGTCGCCGAGGGACTCGAACTGTCGCGCTGCGCCGCGTACAGCGATTCGTCGAACGACATCCCGATGCTGTCGTTGGTCGGACATCCATATGCGATCAATCCCGATACGCGGCTGCGCAAACACGCGCGCGAAATGGGCTGGCGCCTGCGCGACTACCGCACGGGTCGCAAGGCCGCGAAAATCGGCATCCCGGCGGCCGCCGGGGTCGGGGCGGTCGCGGGCGGTGCGGCCGCCGCGGTGGCCCTGCAGCGCCGCCGTCGCTGACCATCGGCCCCGGTCCGGGGCCGATGGGCGACACACCGTTGTACCCCTCTGGCGCCCCGTCAGTCGCCACATGACCACACAGCCACAACACGTTCTCCACGCGAGCATTTCACGACGCTATGTGGTCAAGTCTGATTGAGTGTTCGATAATTGATCGATCACCATTCCGCCAGAGAGTGGGCGGAACCGGCGATTTCAGCAACTCGGTGTAGCGTCGCCTGTACGAAGCGTTATTCTCCTCAAACGCAAGCCGGTTCCCACGCGTCGCTACGACGGGTGAACGGTTCCGTACTGCACGTGATGGAAGTTCTGCCTCTGGGAGTCCCGTGTACCCACACACCGGGGTTGACGCCTCTGGCCTGGCTACGCTGCGCGCACTGGTGGCTGAGCACCTGCTGCGCGTTGTCCCCGCGTACGCCGTGCCCGTGCCCGCATTCGCAGCAGTGCCCGCCGGCCCCGCCCTGGCGACCTACGCGCTCGCCGACGGCCGGGCGGCGGTCGGCAGACGTACCCGCAGCACCCCGCAGACCGCACGGTCCTCGGGCGCCTCCACCCGCCGGCCCGCCTCCGACACCGACAGCGGCCGGATGATGGACCTGGTCGAACGCGCCCAGGCCGGCGAGACCGAGGCCTTCGGGCGGCTGTACGACCACTACTCCGACACCGTGTACCGCTACATCTACTACCGCGTCGGGGGCAAGGCGACCGCCGAGGACCTCACCAGCGAGACCTTCCTGCGCGCGCTGCGCCGGATCGGCACGTTCACCTGGCAGGGCCGCGACTTCGGCGCCTGGCTGGTGACCATCGCGCGCAACCTGGTCGCCGACCACTTCAAGTCCAGCCGCTTCCGGCTGGAGGTGACCACCGGGGAGATGCTCGACGCCAACGAGGTCGAGCCCAGCCCGGAGGACTGCGTCCTGGAGTCGCTGTCCAACGAGTCACTGCTCCGCGCGGTGCGAAAGCTCAACCCCCAGCAGCAGGAGTGCGTGACACTGCGCTTCCTGCAGGGCCTGTCCGTCGCCGAGACGGCACGCATCATGGGGAAGAACGAAGGCGCGATCAAGACCCTGCAGTACCGGGCCGTACGGACCCTTGCCCGGCTGCTTCCCGACGACGCGCGATGAACGCCATGGATGGGACTTCATCTTGCGACTGGCTTCACGGTCCGATCATCATGAGTGCGCAACCCTGGGCGTAACCCTGGGCGTACGGCGCTCGTTGCATCACATGCGGACCCCCCACTGCCGTGCCCTGCCCGCTTCCGATCACTCGATCGGGTGGAAAGGCTCAAGGTTCGGAACCTTGCAGGCACAACGGGGAGTCGAGGTGGATGACGAGAGGAGGTGCCGCCCGTGATCGCGAACCCAACGGCGCAGCGGCGGGCGAACGCCTTCGCCGACGCCCTCGAGGGCGACGGCCATCAGGCGCTCGCCGGCGAGCAGCACGGCGCCCACGCCGCGGACCGGCATGCGGATCCGGACCAGGGAAGGCTCCTGGCCCTGGCGGACGCCCTGGAGGACGTGCCGCGGCCGACGCTGGACCCCGAGGCCAAAACCGTGCAACGTGCCCAACTGATCGCGGCGATGGAAGCCGCGCTCGCCGACGGCACGCTGACGGTCCCCGAGCAGCGCGACGGCGGTCGCGGCGCACATCGCGCGGGCAGTCGCGGCATGGGGAAGCTGAGGCCCCGTACCGCGTGGTCCCGCCGGCTCGCCGCCGGCGGTCTCTCGGTGGGCGTCGCGGCCGGTGCCTTCGGCGGCGTCGCCGCCGCGAGCACCGACGCGCTCCCCGGTGACACGCTCTACGGCCTCAAGCGGGGCATGGAGGACATGCGCCTCAACCTCGCCGACGACGACGCCGACCGGGGCAAGGTCTATCTCGACCTCGCCTCCACCCGGCTCCAGGAGGCCCGCCGCCTCATGGAGCGCGGGCGCGGCGGTCAACTCGACGACGAGTCGGTGGGCGAGATCCGCCGGGCGCTGTCCGGCATGCAGCAGGAGGCCTCCGAGGGCCATCGCCTGCTCACCGCCGCGTACCGCAAGGACGGCTCACTGCGGCCGATGGAGACGCTCTCCGCGTTCTCCAACACCCACCGCAGGGGCTGGACCGAGCTGCGCGACCGGCTGCCCAACAAGCTCAGCGACGTCGGCAACAAGGTGACCTCCGTCTTCGACGCCATAGAGCAGGAGGTCGCCCCGCTGCAGAAGCTGCTGCCCCCCGCCGCCACCCCCGGCGACGGGCGCGACAGCACCCCCGGCAGCGGCGCCCGTACCGGCGGCGACACGCGAGGGCCGTCCCCCTCGTCGAGCGTCTCCGCGAGCGACCGTTCCGCCGAGCGCGGCACGGAGAAGGCCAGCCCGTCGGCGTCCAAGAGCTCCGACAGCGGCTTCATCGGCGGCACGGACGGACTGCTCAACCCGCCGCCGAGCAGCGGCAGTCCTTCCAGCGGCTCCGGTGAGACGACTCAGCCGTCCGTCACCCTGCCCCCGCTGCTGCCTGGCCTCCTCCCGGGACTCGGCCTCGGCGTGGAGGACGACAACGGCGAATAGCCGACCGAGCGGTACCGGCGAGGGCCGGTGCCCGGGGCATCACCCCGGGCACCGGCCCTTGTCGCGTCTCTCAGAAGAACACCGAACGCCGCTGTACGAGCAGCTTGTAAAGGGTGTGCTGAATCGTTTCCCGTACCTGGTCGGTCAGGTTGAAGACCAGCATCGGGTCCTCCGCCGCCTCGGGCGCGTAGCCGTCCGTCGCGATCGGCTCGCCGAACTGGATGGTCCACTTGGTCGGCAGCGGCACCAGCCCCAGCGGGCCCAGCCACGGGAAGGTCGGCGTCATCGGGAAGTACGGGAAGCCCAGCAGCCGCGCCGCGGTCTTCGCATTCCCGATCATGGGGTAGATCTCCTCCGCGCCCACGATGGAGCACGGCACGATCGGCACCCGGGTCTTCAGCGCCGTCGCCACGAAGCCGCCCCGCCCGAAGCGCTGCAGCTTGTAGCGCTCCGAGAACGGCTTGCCGAGCCCCTTGAAGCCCTCCGGCATCACCCCGACGACCTCGCCGCGCTCCAGCAGCCGCTGCGCGTCCTCCGCGCAGGCCAGGGTGTGCCCGGCCTTCCGTGCCAGTTCGTTCACCAGCGGCAGCACGAACACCAGGTCCGCCGCGAGCAGCCGCAGGTGCCGCCCCGCCGGATGGTTGTCGTGGACGGCGACCTGCATCATCAGCCCGTCCAGCGGCAGTGTCCCGGAGTGGTTGGCCACCACCAGGGCGCCGCCCTCGGCCGGGATGTTCTCGATGCCCTTCACCTCGACGCGGAAGTACGACTCGTACAGCGGCCGCAGCAGCGACATGAGCAACTGGTCGGTGAGGTCCTCGTCGTAACCAAAGTCGTCGACCTCGTAGTCACCGGTGACACGGCGGCGCAGGAACGCCAGGCCGTGCGCCACCCGGCGCTCCCAGGGACCGCCCAGCAGGCGGTCGGCGGCCTGGCCCAGCGCGGCGGCCAGCGGGCTGCCCTCCGCGGCCGGCCGCGGCTGCGTACCGCCCTGCGCCTCTTCCGGCGTGGCCCCGGCCGCACCAGCACCGGCCGCTCCGGCGTCAGGGCCGTCCGCGGCGGCCGTGCCGGCGTCCTTGGGCCCGGCGGCGGCCGGGTCCCGTACGGTGCGGTCCTCCACCGGCAGCGCGGCCAGCGCGTTCGCACCTGCGGCCTCACCGGGCTTGCGGGCGGCCGCGCGACCGCGCGACCGTGACGACCCCCTACGCGTTCGCGTGTCCTCGTCGAACGGGATGACCTTGGCATCCGCCATGGCGCGATTCCTCCTCGCAGGAGTGCTCACAAGCTCAGTTCTCAGGGCCGGCCGCCGGCACCAGCGCGGCGAGCCGGTCCACGGTGCGGGCGAGCCGTTCGGGCGGAAGCAGACCCTGGCCGCGACTGCGGGCGAAGTCGCTGAAGGTCTCGGCGGTGGTGTACTTCGGGATGAAGCCGAGAGTCTCGCGCATCTGTGTCGTGTCCACCACCCTGCCATGGGTGAGCAGCCGGATCTGCTCGCGCGAGAAGTCGGTGACCCCGGCCGTGCGCAGCATCTGCCCCACCCAGGTGACCGCGGGCAGCAGCACCGGCACGGTGGGCTTGCCGAGCCGCCGGGCCGTCTGCGACAGCAGCAGCACCCCGTCGCCGGCGATGTTGAACGTACCGCTGTTGATGGTGCCGTTGCCCTCGTCGCACAGGGCCAGCAGCAGTACGTCCATGACGTCGTCCTCGTGGACGAACTGCAGTCGCGGGTCGTACCCGAGGACGGTCGGCAGCACCGGCAGCGCGAAGTACTCCGCCAGCGGCGTGTCGGCGTGCGGGCCCAGGATGTTCGCGAAGCGCAGCACCGAGACGGCGACGTCGGGGCGGCGGCGGGCGAAGCCCCGCACATACCCCTCGACTTCGACGGCGTCCTTGGCGAAACCGCCGGTGGGCAGCGATTTCGCGGGCATGGACTCGGTGAAGACCGCCGGGTCGCGTGGCGCCGATCCGTACACGCTCGTCGTGGACTTGACCACCAGGCGCCGCACGCTCGGAGCCTTCTGGCAGGCGCCGAGCAGCTGCATCGTCCCGATGACGTTGGTCTCCTTGACCGCCGCGCGGCTGTTGCGGCCCGGCAGCGTCCCGCTCACGTCCATGTGCACCACGGTGTCCACGGAGTGCTCGGCCAGCACCTTGGCGATCATCGGGTGCCGGATGTCGGCCCGCACGAACTCAGCCCCGTCCAGCTGATGCTCCGGCGGCAGCACATCGACGCCGATCACCCGGTCGACGTCGGGCTCACGCATGATCCGTCGTACCAGCCGACCGCCGAGCTGGCGGGCGACCCCCGTCACGAGCACCACTTTGCCCAAGATCAGCGCCTTCCTACTTACCGCATATACGCACCGTATCGGTTCGATGTTGCGCCGTGATGACGCTCGACCGTACGAACACCGTCAAGGCGGTCAAGGAGAGTCCGGCCGAGTCGAGCGGCCGGCGCCCCGCGTCACGGCTACCCCGTCACCCGCGCCCGGAACGCCACTGCCCTCCCACCACCGCGGACCGCGGTGGTGGGAGGGCAGTGGGAAGAGCGACGCGCAGCTCGATTACTTCTTGTTACGGCGCTGCACACGCGTCCGCTTCAGCAGCTTGCGGTGCTTCTTCTTGGCCATACGCTTGCGCCGCTTCTTGATGACAGAGCCCACGACTACCCTCGCTTCGTTTTCACTCGGTGCGGGGCGTCCGAGCCCACACGACCTACGTCGGCCAAGCCTACCCGCCCGGGGGCACCGAGCATAAACCGAGGCAGTCGTCAGGCAGTTTCCACCCCCACGTAGGACTCACGAAGATAGTCATGGACGGCCTGCTCCGGGACGCGGAAGGACCTCCCCACCCGGATCGCCGGCAGATGACCGCTGTGCACCAGCCGATACACGGTCATCTTGGACACTCGCATCACCGCGGCGACCTCTGCCACGGTCAGGAACACGACCTCGTTGAGAGGCCTCTCGCTTGAAGCCATGACACACCTGAACCTTCCGCACATGACGGGCACCGGCTTCCCCTCCGGTGACTCCCTCTCGCATGTGCGCTCCTCCCCAGATTAGGTGCGCATGATGCAAGTGGGGAAGAGGAGTAGCGATCGGTTGACTACTGTGACAGACACGCTCGATTGAGTACATAGCGCGTAAGCGGTCGGTAGTAATCGGACCGCACAGCGTCATCAAGCGGAACCACGACCGAAACCCTGCCCTCTGCCTGGGCGACGAAAACGGCGGGATCGTCGGAGTCGGCCAGCCCCATGGCCTCAATGCCCAGCTGACCTGCTCCGCAGACCCAGCCGTGGTCCCCCACCACGAGGCTCGGCAGCCGCCCTCCGCACGTCGCCGCGCCGGCCAGCGCCACCCGAACCGGGAGCGGGGAATGCGTGTGCGCTCCGGGCGCACTCCGGGCGCCCTCACCCGGCGCACCGCGGACCACCGCGACTCCCCCTACGTAGCGGAGGTTGTGCGGGCGTAGGCCGAATTGCGTCGGAATGTCGACAGGTCGACCATGCGATGGGGTGAGAACAGGGCATCCCGCCGCCGACAGGGCGGCAGCCAATCCGGCGTAGAAGCCCAGGAGCCGGTGCGGATGCCCGGTCCCGAGCAGCACCGGCTCCCTGTCCAGCGCCGCTTTCCGCAGACGTGCGGCGAAAGCGTCCAGCCCGGCCAGCGTGCGGTCCGGGTCGATCACATCTTGCCCGGAAATGTGCGCCGGATCAGGCGAAACCCCGCATTGGTCGGCCATCAGCCGCAACAACCCGGACGGTGTCCAGATCCGTCCCGGATCCAGCCCCAGGGTCTGCCGCGGATCCCCGGCGGCGAACAGCCGGTAGCTGCGCAGACTTCTCTCCCGTGTCGTCGCCACCGGCCCGGCGATCCCCGCCCCCACCAGATGCGCGCGCAGCGCGCCCACACTCACCACGGGCCGATGGTGGCCCGAACCGGACCGCGCACGCGCGGGAACAGGCCGGACATCACTCCCGTGGGATGCCCGTTCGGGCCGACTCCCCCGACCGGCGCCTCGCACGACGGCCGTTCTTCCTACAATTCCCACAAGGGGGCAAACCGCACGACGGCGATGGGCGGTTCACCGTGACCGGCACCTTTCCGAACGGGACCGAGTTCGACTACGTCGTCGTGGGGGCCGGGTCCGCGGGCTGTGTGCTGGCCGCCCGCCTGTCCGAGGACGACGCCGCACGCGTGCTCCTGCTGGAGGCGGGCGGAGCGGACCAACCTCCGGCCGTGGCCCTGCCGCCGGCCTGGCCGAGCCTGCTGAACACCTCCCTGGATTGGGCGGACCGCACCACACCGCAGACCGAGACCGGCCTCGCCGTGCCGTGGCCCCGCGGCCGCGGCCTGGGCGGCAGCTCGGCGATCAACGCGATGAACTTCCTGCGCGGGCACCGTTCGAGCTACGACGCCTGGACCGCCGAGGACGCCCGGGGCTGGGGCTTCGACGACCTCCTCCCCGCCTTCAAGCGCAGCGAGAACCTCACCGGCGTCGCCGACCGCGATCCCGCGCTGCGCGGCATGGACGGCCCGCTGCGAGTCGGCCCCGCCGCCGACCCGCACCCGCTCGCCCGCGACTTCCTGCGCGCCACGGCGGAGACCGGGCACCGCGAGGCCCGGGACCTCGCCGGCGGCCTGGAGGAGGGTTTCGGCTGGGGTGACCTCAGCATCGCCGACGGCGTCCGGCAGGACGCCGCCACGGCCTACCTCCGGCCCGCCCTGCACCGGCCCGGCCTGCACGTCGTGACCGGCGCCCTCGTCCACCGGGTCACCCTGGACGGCGACCGCTGCACGGGCGTGGAGTACGCCGCCGGCGGCGAGTTGCGCACCGCGCGCCGCTCCCGCTCCGGAGCGGTCGTCCTCACCGCCGGGGCCGTCGGCACCCCGCAACTGCTCATGCTGTCCGGCATCGGCCCGCGCAACCACCTGCGGACCCTCGCCCTCCCCACCGCGGTGCACCTGCCCGGCGTCGGCTCCCACCTCCAGGACCACGTGCTGTCCGGCGTCGTCCACCGCTCGGCGCGCCCCGTCCCGCCCGGCACCAGCAACCACGGCGAGGTCCAGGGACTGATCCGCTCGGGCCCGCAGACCCCCGGGCCCGACCTCCAGCTGCAGATCGTCGACGTCCCGCTGCGCAAGGACAGCCTGCCGGGCCCCTCCCCCGGCCAGGGATACACGATCATGGTCGCCCTCATGACGCCGTACAGCCACGGCACGATCCGCCTGGCCGACGCCACTCCCGGCACGCCCCCGCGCATCGATCCGCGCTACTACGCCGACATCCGCGACCTCGACGCCATGGTCCACGGCCTGCGTGCCGCCCGGGAGATCGGCGGCGCCCCGGCGCTCGCGGGCTGGCGCGCCGAGGAGGTCCTGCCCGGCCAGGGCGTCGACGGCGAGAAGGCCCTGCGCAGCTACCTCTGCCGCAATCTGCGCTCATACAGCCACTACGCGGGGACCTGCCGCATCGGCACCGACGCGCACGCCGTCGTCGATCCCGCCCTGCGGGTGCGCGGCGTGGAGGGCCTGCGCGTAGCCGACGCCTCGGTGATGCCGTGCGTGGTCTCCGCCAACATCAACGCCACGGTCTACGCCATCGCCGAACGCGCAGCGCGGCTGCTGCGCGACGGCGCCGCCTGAGCGCTACGGCAAAGCGCTACGGCAGAAGCCCGTGCAGCGGGAACACCGCACGGCGGGTCGCGAGGATCGCCTGGTCCAGCCGGTCCGCCGGGTCGTACCCCGCCTCGGCGAACCCGGCGAAAGACACGTCCCGTCCGTCCGTCATCCGCAGCGGCCCCATCTGCCGGGTCATGCGGTACACCTCCGCACGCCACTCCTCGGGCGTCGCCGCCTCCGGCGCCACCGGCCGGCCGGCGGCGATGCCCACCAGGTGCGTCCACGACCGCGGCACGACGTCCACCACCGCGTACCCGCCGCCGCCCAGCGCCACCCAGCGCCCCTCGGCGTGCTCATGCGCCAGGCCGTGCAGTGCCTCCGCCACCGCGCGCTGCGCGTCCAGGCTCACGGCCAGGTGCGCCAGCGGGTCCTCGAAGTGCGTGTCGGCGCCGTGCTGCGTGACGAGCACCTGCGGCCGGAACGCGGCCACCAGTTCGGGCACGACCGCGTGGAAGGCGCGCAGCCAGCCCGCGTCCCCGGTGCCGGCGGGCAGCGCCAGATTCACCGCGCCGCCCTCCGCGGCCCCGCCGCCGGTCTCCTCCGGCCAGCCCGTCTGCGGGAACAGGGTGCGCGGATGCTCGTGCACCGAGATGGTGAGCACCCGCGGGTCGTCCCAGAACACGGCCTGGACCCCGTCGCCGTGGTGCACGTCCACGTCCACGTAGACCACACGCTCGGCGCCGAGCTCCAGCAGCCGCGCGATGGCCAGCGCGGCGTCGTTGTAGACGCAGAATCCGGAGGCCGTCCCCGGCATGGCGTGGTGCAGGCCGCCCGCGAAGTTCACCGCGTGTGTCGCCTCGCCCCGCCAGACCGCCTCGGCCGCGCCCACCGACTGCCCGGCGATCAGCGCAGAAGCCTCGTGCATACCGGGGAACGCCGGGTTGTCGGCGGTCCCGATGCCGTACGACAGCTCCGTCAGCGCATCCGGGTCGGCCGACGCCCGCCGCACGGCGGCCACGTACTCCGCGTCATGGACCAGCCCCAGCGTCGAGTCGCCCGCGGCGGGCGCGGCCGCGACCGTCGCCGCCTTGTCCAGTCCGAAGGCCCGGACCAGCCCCATGGTCAGCGCGAGCCGCACCGGGTCCATCGGGTGTCCGCGACCGAAGTCATAGCCCGTTACCTGCTCGTCCCACATCAGCTGTGCGCGGCCGCTCATGGTCGCCACCGTATCGGGCGGGCTCCGTACCGAACGAGCGGGCATACAGGAGGGTCGCCGACACCAGCACCATGGGCACCAGCATGGCGCCGCGGTAGCTCCACGCGTCACCGAGCGCGCCCACCAGCGGCGAACCGACCAGGAAGCCGACGTAATTGAAGATGTTGAGCCGCGCGATCGCCGTGTCCGACGCCCCCGGGAACATCCGCCCGGCCGCGGCGAAGGTCTGCGGCACGATCACGCACAGCCCGAAGCCGAGCAGCGTGAAGCCCAGCATCCCCACCCACGGCCCCGGCGCCACCGCGACCACCGCGAAGCCCGCCACCGCCACCACCGCACCGGCCCGCACGACCGCCGCGGCCCCGAAGCGCCGCACCCCCAGGTCGCCGACCGACCGGCCGAGCAGCGTCGTCACCATGTAGACGTTGTACGGGACCGTCGCCAACTGCTCGGAGCTGCCGAGGACGTCCTGAAGGTATTTCGCGCTCCAGTTGGAGACCGTCGAGTCGCCGATGTACGCGAAGGCCATCACCAGGCACAGCGGCAGCAGCATGCGCATCGCGACGGACGTCCCGGCTCCAGTCGCATTCCCCGCCCCGGCCCCGGAGGCCTGCGCCTCGTCCTGCGCCGGCGTCTTCGCGAGCCCGTCGGCCGCCGCCTGGTCGACGTACCAACGGCTGCCCACCAGCGTCAGCGGGATCAGCACCGCCACCACCGGCCCGTACAGCACCGCCAGCGACAGATGCCAGTGCGCCCCCGCCCATGCCAGTGACGCACCGAGGATGCCGCCGAAGCTGTAGGCGGCGTGGAAACCCAGCATGATGCTGCGGCCGTACACCCGCTGCAGGCTCACGCCGAGCATGTTCATCGAGGCGTCCAGCCCGCCGACGCAGATGCCGAACACCGCGAGCGACAGGCCCAGTTGCCACATCGTGTCACCGGAGCCGGCACCCAGCAGCGCCAGGCACACCACCGGCTGGACCCAGCGCAGCACCACGCTCGGCCGCACACGCTTCACCAGGTGCTCGGTGGCCACGCTCCCGACACCGGCCAGGACGGGCACCACGGCGAGGAAGAGGGGCAGCAGCGCGTCACTGATGCCGTATCGATCCTGCAGGGCCGGGATACGCGTCACCAGGAGCGCGAAGGCCACACCTTGCGAGAAGAAGCTGACGGCCAGGGAGGCCCGCCCATGACGCAATCTGCCGTCGATGCCGTCCATGAGCGAGCAGCGTAGGGCGGAAGCCTACGGACGGGTAGGTCGATCACATCATCAGTTTTCCCGGCAGGCCCGCCATTTCGGCGAAGAGCGTCAGTGTCCCCGCGGACCCCGCCTCCTCCAGTCGCGCCGGCGGGGTCATCGCCGTGAAACCGTACGCGTCCATCCCAGCCGCGACCGCGGCACGCACCCCCAGCGGGCTGTCCTCCACCACCGCGCACCGCTCCGGCGCGAAGCCCATCACGCCTGCCGCATGCAGGAACAGATCGGGCGCCGGCTTGCCGCGCCCCACGTCCTGCGAACTGAAGATGCGCTCCTCGCCGAAGTGCCCGTACAACCCGGTCTTCCGCAGCGCCACCCGGATCCGCTCATGGCTGCCCGACGACGCCACGCAGTACGGCACCCCGTCCGCGTCCAGCTTCTCCAGCACGGCCGCCACACCGGGCACCGGCTGCAGTTCACGGCGGAAGCCCTCGAAGACCCGCGCGTAATAGGTCGCGTCGAAGTCCTCGGGCAACCGCCGCCCCGACCGCTCCGCCACCAGGTCGTGGACTCGGTGCATGGCCGAGCCCATGTAGTCCCGCAACGACTCCTCATAAGTCGTCGGATGCCCGTGCTCCGTCAGCAGATCGGCGAGCACGTGGTTCGCGATCGGCTCACTGTCCACGAGCACACCGTCGTTGTCGAAAATGACCAGGTCGTAGCGCACGGAGCCAACTGTAGTGGACGCAAAAAAGCCTCAACCCCCGAGCCGGAGCTCGGGGGTTGAGGCTAATAATTGTTCGGCGGCGTCCTACTCTCCCACAGGGTCCCCCCTGCAGTACCATCGGCGCTGAAAGGCTTAGCTTCCGGGTTCGAAATGTAACCGGGCGTTTCCCTAACGCTATGACCACCGAAACACTATGAAACTGTCGAACCGGCGCCGGCATGAGGAACATGCCGGGGTTCGTTGTTTCAGAACTACACAGTGGACGCGAGCAACCTATGGACAAGCCCTCGGCTTATTAGTACCGGTCAGCTCCACCCAT
>NZ_JBHXSO010000018.1:0-139991 GCF_042714775.1 Streptomyces sp. NPDC058691
TGGCGTTGACTTTTGGCACGCTGTTGAGTTCTCAAGGAACGGAAGCTTCCTTCGAGACCGTTTCACCGGCCCCTCCGGGCTTTCCCTTCGTTGTCTCCAGCTTAGCAGATCCGATTTCCTTCTCTGCCACCCTCTGGAGGGGGTTTCGCCTTGGCGTTTCCGCCCCGGCGCATTCACTACGTTAGCGGATTCCTTCGCGCTTTGCGAATTCATCCGATTCCCCGGATTCGGGCGCACAAAAATGCATCCGAATCTTCGGAGAGGGATCGTCGTAGTGAGTGGCCGCCGATCGCAGGATCCGGACGAACCGGACGCACCGTTTCAAGCGGCTTGGGCTACGTTACGCAGGAGCGGCGGCAGAGTCAAGCTCCACCGCCGCTCAAACGTCGAAAACCGGAAATCCGGCCGACGCGACGTCAGCCGGCGACGACCTCGACCGCCGCGAGGCTCTTCTTGCCGCGGCGCAGCACGAGCCAGCGTCCGTGCAGCAGATCGCCAGCGGCGGGGGCCGCGTCCTCGTCGGTCACCTTGGCGTTGTTCACGTAGGCGCCGCCCTCGCGGATGGTGCGCCGGGCCGCGGACTTGCTGGCGACGAGCTCGACTTCGGCGAAGAGGTCGGCGACCGGGGCCAGCTCGGACACGGTGGCTTGGGGCAGTTCGCCGAGTGCGGCGGCCAGCGTGCGCTCGTCGAGTTCGCCGAGTTCGCCTTGGCCGAAAAGAGCCTTGGAAGCGGCGATGACGGCGGCGCACTGATCGGCGCCGTGGACGAGGGTGGTGAGTTCCTCGGCGAGGGCGCGCTGGGCGGCGCGGGCCTGCGGGCGCTCCTCGGTCTGCCGCTCCAGCTCCTCGATCTCGTCCTGCGTCCTGAAGCTGAAGATGCGCAGGAACTTCGACACGTCACGGTCGTCGGCGTTGAGCCAGAACTGGTAGAAGGCGTACGGCGTCGTCATGTCGGGGTCGAGCCAGACCGTGCCCGACTCCGTCTTGCCGAACTTGGTGCCGTCGGCCTTGGTGATCAGCGGCGTGGCGAGGGCGTGCACGGAGGTGCCCTCGACGCGGCCGATCAGATCGATGCCGGCCGTGAGGTTGCCCCACTGGTCGCTGCCGCCGGTCTGCAGGGTGCAGCCGTACCGGCGGTGGAGCTCCAGGAAGTCCATGCCCTGCAGGATCTGGTAGCTGAACTCGGTGTAGCTGATGCCGGCCTCGGAGTTGAGCCGGCGGGCGACCGCCTCCTTGGCGATCATCTTGTTGACCCGGAAGTACTTGCCCACATCGCGCAGGAACTCGATGGCCGACAGGCCCGCGGTCCAGTCGAGGTTGTTCACCATCACGGCGGCGTTCGGGCCCTCGAAGGACAGGAAGGGCTCGATCTGGGCGCGGATCCGCTCGACCCATCCGGCGACCACGTCCGCGTCGTTCAGCGTCCGTTCGGCGGTGGGCTTGGGGTCACCGATGAGACCGGTGGCGCCGCCGACGAGGGCGAGCGGCCGGTTGCCGGCGAGCTGGAGCCGCCGGATGGTGAGGATCTGCACCAGATTGCCGAGGTGGAGACTGGGCGCCGTCGGGTCGAAGCCGCAATAGACCGTGACAGGGCCGTCCGCGAACGCCTTGCGCAGTGCGTCCTCGTCGGTGGAAACGGCGATCAGCCCTCGCCACCGCAGCTCGTCGACGATGTCCGTCACGGTTCTCGTGTCTCCTTGGAGTCGGTCGGTGTCCCGTACCCGTTGCGTACGGAGTCTTACCGAGACTACGCGTTCCGCTCGACTCCTTTTGCGCCTCCCTGGGCGCGGCGGCGCGGTGTGTGGGCGCGGTAGGGGCTGACCGTGGGGTCCCCGTCGATGTAGAAGCGCCAGGGGTGGGCCGCTCCTTCGCCCCCGACTCCGGTGCGCGGGCCGGAGCGGACGGCCGCGCGGTCGACAGGGGTGCCGGCGAGGACACGGAAAGGGGAGTCCGCGGGGTCGTCCGGGCAGACGTCGGCGCCGTTGAGGGCGCGGTCGACGTCCAGGGCGGTGGCCAGGCGTGCGGGGCCCTGGGCGAGGTCGTGGGGGCGCCGGGAGCTGACCCGGCGGGTGCGGGCGAGGTCGGCTCCCTCGACGATCTCTCCGCCGCGCAGCAGGATCCCGCTGGGATTGCCGCCGGGGCCGCAGACGATGTTCAGGCAGTGCCACATGCCGTAGGTGAAGTAGACGTACGCGTAGCCGGGCGGTCCGAACATCACGGCGTTGCGGTCGGTACGTCCCCGGTAGGCGTGGGAACCGGGGTCGGCGGGACCGGCGTAGGCCTCGACCTCGGTGAGCCGCAGGGCGATGGGACCGTCATCCGTCGTGCGTACCAGGATTCGCCCCAGGAGCTCGGGGGCGACCTCCAGCACCGGGCGGTCGAAGAAGGCCCGGTGCAGGGGGATGCTTTCGGGAGCCGCGATCATGCGGTACGAGAGTAATGGAACCGTTCGGGGTGGGGCCGCGTTCGTAATGAGCGAGGCAACCGCCAGTAAAGGGAGAGGGACATCGTGGGCTTCAAGAAGCTGCTTGCGAGCTTGGGTGCCGGGGGCGCGTCGGTCGAGACGGTGCTGAGCGAGCCGAATGTGGTGCCTGGCGGTGTGGTCCAGGGCGAGGTGCGCATCCAGGGGGGCTCGGTCCCGCAGCGGATCGAGGGGCTGTCGGTGGGCCTCCAGGCCCGGGTCGAGGTCGAGGGCCAGGACGCCGAGTACAAGCAGGACATCGAGTTCCACCGGCAGCAGCTGGGCGGCGCGTTCGAGGTGCAGCCGGGTGCGGTGCACGTGGTGCCGTTCGGGCTGGAGATCCCGTGGGAGACCCCCATCACGACCTTCCTCGGGCGTCACCTGACGGGGATGAACGTCGGTGTGACGACGGAGCTGGCGATCGCCCGCGCGGTGGACTCCGGCGACCTCGACCCGATCAACGTCCACCCGATCCCCGCGCAGCAGGCGCTCCTGGACGCGTTCGGCCGGCTGGGCTTCTCCTTCAAGAACGCGGACCTGGAGCGGGGCCACATCCGCGGCACGCGGCAGCGGCTGCCGTTCTACCAGGAGATCGAGTTCTTCGCGCCGCAGCAGTACCGCGGGATGAGCCAGGTGGAGCTGAGCTTCGTCGCCGACGGCCACGAGATGGACGTCATCTTGGAGATGGACAAGAAGCCGGGCCTGTTCAGCGAGGGCAGCGACGCGTACCGCTCGTTCACGGTGAACCTCGACAACTTCCAGGCCACCGACTGGGCGGCGTACCTCAACCAGTGGCTGGCCGAGGTCGGCGGGAAGCGGAACTGGTTCTAGGATCGGCCGGTAAGGCGCTTTTCGCGATACAGGAGGTATCCGTGGTGACCGAGCAGAAGCGGCGGCCGCTCCCGCATGAATTTCACCCGGCGGTGCCGTCGTTCACGGTCGTGAGCGACGACATCGAGCCCGGTGGCACTCTGAAGGACGACCAGGTCCACGCCAAGGGGAACGTCTCGCCGCACCTGCGGTGGGAGGGCTTCCCCGAGGCGACCCGCAGCTTCGCGGTGACCTGCTACGACCCGGACGCGCCCACCGGCAGTGGCTTCTGGCACTGGGTGCTCTTCGACATCCCGGCGTCCGTCACGGAGTTGCCCGCCGGCGCCGGCGGCGACGGCTTCAAGGGGCTGCCCGAGGGCGCGGTGCACGTCCGCAACGACTACGGCACCCGGGACTTCGGCGGTGCCGCCCCGCCGCCCGGGGACGGGTCGCACCGTTATGTGTTCACGGTGTACGCGGTGGACCAGGAGAAGCTGGGCCCGGACGCCGACGTGTCGCCCGCGGTCGTCGGTTTCAACCTGCGCTTCCACGCACTGGCCCGCGCCCATGTGATCGGCGAGTACGAGAACCCGGGGGCGTAGCCTCCCGCGGCCGGTAATTCCGTTGCGCCCCGGCGCTCCCGCACGCACAGTGGTGTCTGCCTGGTGACCCAACCGTCACCGGGGGTCGGCACCGCAGTGGCGGGGGCGGCGGGGCGTTGCGCTGTGCGGTTCTCGCCGCGCGACATGCCTGCTGTTCGCCGGAGCCCGGTCATGCGCCCGGGCGTCCGCGCCGACTGCCGCGCCCCGGGCGCCCGCGTTCCCTTCGGGGGCGGGCGCCACGGGGTGGCGCGCAGGTGTCCGTTCCGTTTCCCGTTTCCTCCTGTTCGCTTTCACGTGCGGAAATTGCGTTGTCCGCACGGGTATGGCCCGGTCACAGTGGAGCCACTTCGCCACACGGCGAGGACGGACCAGAGGGGTGGGCGATATGCGGGAGACGCTGGTACTGAACGCGACTTTCGAGCCGCTGTCGACGGTGTCGCTGCGGCGTGCGGTGGTGCTCGTGATGCAGGACAAGGCCGTGGTCGAGCAGGCCCACCCCGGTCTGCGCATCCGTGCGGCGGCCGTCGACGTACCGGTGCCGCAGGTGATCAGGCTCTGCCGGTACGTACGGGTGCCCTTCCGACAACGGGCCGCCTGGTCGCGGCGGGGGGTGCTGGTGCGGGACCGTCACCGGTGCGCCTACTGCGGCCGGCGGGCGACGACGGTGGACCACGTCCTGCCGCGTTCGCGCGGGGGCGGGGACACATGGCTCAACACGGTGGCGTCCTGCGCCGAGGACAACCACCACAAGGCCGACCGTACGCCGGAGCAGGCGGGGATGCGGCTGCTGACGCAGCCGTTCGAGCCAACGCCGGCGGACGCGCTTCTGCTGGCGCTGGGCCTGAAGGACCGTGAAAACGTACCGGAGTGGCTGGCACTCCCGGCCTGACCGACGTGCGCGGCGGTCGTCCGGCTATGTGACGAGCAGCTGGACGATCGCCGCGATGCCGACGACGACGATGACGGCGCGCAGCGCGACCGGCGGCAACCGGCGGCCGATGCGGGCGCCGATGACACCGCCGAGGGCGGCGCCGGCCGCGATGAGGCCGACCGCGGACCAGTCGAAGTCGGCGACGAAGAGGAAGAAGACGGCTGCGACGCCGTTAACGATCAGCGCGAGGACGTTCTTGGCCGCGTTGATGCGCTGCCAGCTGTCGTCGAGCAGGACGCCCATGAGGGACAGGTATATGACGCCCTGCGCGGCGCCGAAGTAGCCCCCGTAGACACTGGCGAGGAGCAGGCTCAGCGGGAGCAGGACGCCGCCGTACTCGGGGGCGTGGGTGCCGTTGCCGGCCCTGCGGGCCTGGAGGGCGCGGGAGAGCCGGGGCTGCACGACGACGAGCACCAGGGCCACGCCGATGAGGATCGGCACGATGGTGTCGAAGGCCGCTGTGGGCAGGGCCAGCAGCAGCACGGCCCCGGTCAGTCCGCCGCACAGGGCGGCGGCGCCGAAGCGGACCAGGCGGCCCCGCTGGCCGCGCAGCTCGCGCCGGTAGCCGATCGCGCCGCTGAGGGAGCCGGGGACCAGGCCCAGGGTGTTGGACACGTTGGCGGTGACGGGTGGCAGGCCGACGGCGAGCAGGACCGGGAAGGTGATCAGCGTTCCCGATCCCACGACGGTGTTGATCGTGCCGGCGGCGACGCCTGCCACGAGGACGGCCAGTGCTTCCCAGAGCGACATGTGCGGCCTCCATGATCGGTGCGGCTCCTCCCCGCCGTCGAGGTCGAGGAGAGCGCACGGATCATGTCACAGGCGGGGCGGCGCGCCGGAGGGCCCTTCAGTCCTTCTCGATGCGAGGGGTCTCGCGGCGGGGGCCGCTCTCGCCGTTGGGACCGCCGCCGGCTCCGGGGGCGCCGGGGAGGTTGACGATGCCGCCGAGGCCCTTGAGCGCGTCGTTGAGCTCGCTGGGGATGATCCAGAGCTTGTTGGACTCGCCTTCGGCGATCTTGGGGAGCATCTGCAGGTACTGATAGGCCAGCAGCTTCTGGTCCGGGTCGCCCTCGTGGATCGACTCGAAGACCGTGCGGATGGCCTGGGCCTCGCCTTCCGCGCGCAGGGCCGCGGCCTTGGACTCGCCTTCCGCGCGCAGGATCGCGGACTGCTTCTCGCCCTCGGCGGTCAGGATCTGGGACTGCCGGATGCCCTCGGCGGTGAGGATCGCGGCGCGCTTGTCGCGGTCGGCGCGCATCTGCTTCTCCATCGAGTCCTGGATGGAGGTGGGCGGCTCGATCGCCTTCAGCTCGACGCGGTTGACGCGGATGCCCCACTTGCCGGTCGCCTCGTCCAGGACGCCGCGCAGGGCCGCGTTGATCTCCTCGCGCGAGGTCAGGGTCCGCTCCAGGTCCATGCCGCCGATGATGTTCCGCAGCGTGGTGACGGTGAGCTGCTCGATGGCCTGGATGTAGCTGGCGACCTCGTAGGTGGCGGCCCGCGCGTCGGTCACCTGGTAGTAGATGACCGTGTCGATGTTGACGACCAGGTTGTCCTGGGTGATCACCGGCTGCGGCGGGAAGGGCACGACCTGTTCGCGGAGGTCGATGCGGTTGCGGATGGTGTCGATGAACGGCACCACGATGTTGAGGCCGGCGCTCAGCGTCCGGGTGTAGCGCCCGAAGCGCTCGACGATCGCGGCACTGGCCTGCGGGATGACCTGGACCGTCTTGATGAGCGCGATGAAGACGAGCACCACCAGGATGATCAGGACGATGATGATCGGCTGCACGTCCACTCCCACGCCGTTTGCTGCTGACTGTCAGTACGAGGACATGATCAAGTCTGGCAGACCCCCGCGGGAGGCGGGCCGGGTTCGGCGAATTCCCGTTCCGGATCCGGTGCGGGGCTCGGGCCGGATCAGATCACTACGGCCGTCGCGCCCTCGATCTCGACGACGTCCACACTCTCGCCCGGATCGAAGTGACGGCCGGAGTCCAGGGCCCGGGCGGACCAGACCTCGCCGTTGAGCTTGATCCGGCCGCCCTGTCCGTCGACTCTTTCGAGGACGACGGCCTGCCGGCCCCTGAGCGCGTCGATGCCGCTGCGCAACTCCGGTCGTTGCGCGCGGCTGCGGTTGGCGAGTGGACGCACGACCGCGATCCCCGCGACCGAGACGATCACGAAGATCAGCACCTGCGGTGTGATGCTCATGCCGAGCCCCGCCGCGATGGCGGCGGCTACGGCGCCGACCGCGAACATCCCGAATTCGGGCATCGCGGTCACCACGAGCGGAATACCCAGCCCCACGGCGGCGATCAGCCACCACAACCAGTCGTCCACACGTCCATCGTAGGGGCCGGAGTGGATCTGTGACAGGGTGCGACGGCTCTCCCCCGAACCCGGTCCTACTTCAGCGGCAGGCCGTTGGCGGTCCAGCGGTCGCCGCGGCGCTCCACGACGAGCGGCAGGCCGAAGCAGAGGGACAGGTTGCGGGAGTTCAGCTCCGTCTCCATGGGGCCTGCCGCCACGACCTTGCCCTGACGGATCATCAGGACGTGGGTGAACCCGGGGGCGATCTCCTCGACATGGTGGGTGACCATGATCATGGAGGGGGCGATCGGGTCGCGCGCGAGCCGGCCGAGCCGGCGCACGAGGTCCTCGCGGCCGCCCAGGTCGAGACCGGCGGCCGGCTCGTCCAGCAGCAGCAGCTCGGGGTCGGTCATCATGGCGCGGGCGATCAGGGTCCGCTTGCGCTCGCCCTCCGAAAGGGTGCCGAACCTGCGGTCGAGGTAGTCGCTCATGCCGAGGCGGTCCAGGAAGGCGCGGGCCCGGTCCTCGTCGACCTGCTCGTAGCTCTCCTGCCAGTGGGCGGTCATGCCGTAGGCGGCGGTGAGCACGGTCTCCAGGACGGTCTGCCTGCGGGGCAGCTTCTCGGCCAGGGCGACGCCCGCGATGCCGATGCGGGGCCGCAGCTCGAAGACGTCGACGCCGCCCATCTTCTCGCCGAGGATCTGGACGGTGCCGGAGGTCGGGAAGAGGTAGCTCGACGCGATGTTCAGCAGGGTCGTCTTGCCGGCGCCGTTCGGGCCGAGGATGACCCAGCGCTCGCCCTCGGCGACCGACCAGGAGACCTGGTCCACCAGAGCCCGGCCGTCTCGGACCACGGATACGTCCACCAGCTCCAGAACATCGCTCATGAGCGCGTTGTCTCCCAATTCCCGATCGCATGTCTGCCGTCGCGGGCGCTTGTAGCCACCGCCCCCAGGGAAATCTACGCCACGGCCGAGCTGCCCCAGTCCTTAGGCTGGGGGGATGCTCGATGAACCTCGCTCAGGACGGTTGGCGGCTTGGGGGAATGCCCTGATTGCCGGACTTGCCGCACCGGACGACGCCGCTCAGGAAGTGATCGCGGGCGATTCGGCCCACCGGATGGCCGGGCTGCCCGGGGAGTCCGCCCCGGTGGGGCTCACTCTCGGCCTCGGACGGCTGCGCGCCCTGGGGGTGACCGGGCTGCGTGTCGCGCTGCCGGTACCGGGCCACCCGCTGGGGCTGAGCGGGCCCCCGGAGTTCAACGCCCGCGCGATGGCGGCCGGCGAGGCGGTCGTCGCGGTGGGCGGCCCCTCGATCGGCTTCGTGCCGGAGGTCACGGAGGTCGGCCCGCGCGGGGACGTGCACGTGGGGGTGGAGTGGCAGTGCCTGGAGGTGCGGGACGCGCCCCCGGCGGACGTCCCCTCCCTCGGGGAGGCCGAGAGGGAGCTCGCGGAGGCCCTGCGGGACGCCACGGCGGCGCTGGCCCGGCTGGACGTCGCAGGGGCCGGTCCGGCGGCCCAGGCGGCGCTGGAGGCCTACCGGGCGCGTGCCGAGCGCGGGCGTGAGGTGCTGGCGCCGGGCTATCCGCCGCGGGCGGTACGGGTGCTGGAGCTGGCGCAGCGGGTCGGCGCGCTGGTGGCCATCGCCACGGGCGCGCAGTTGGAGCACGGCGGAGCGGTGAGCGCCTCGGAGATCGCGGCGCGGGCGGAGCTGCTGCGGCCGGTGGAGCGCACGGCGCGGCGGGCGCAGGTGGCGGCCTACAACGCGTACGTGGAGGAGAGCGAACGACGGCGCGGCTGAGGCGCGGCCCCGGCCGCGGACCCGCCGGGGCCATACGGAGCGGGTACGGCAAAAGGGCCCCGTGGACGATGTCGTCCACGGGGCCCTCGCACCATCAGTCGTTGAAGCAGACGTTCCCGATCGTCGGGTTCAGGAGCCCGATGATGTTGATGGTGTTGCCGCAGATGTTGACCGGGATGTTCACCGGCACCTGGATCACGTTGCCGGACAGCACGCCGGGCGAGCCGACGGCCGCGCCGCCCGCGTGGGAGCCGGCGAACGCGGTGCCGGCCGTGCCGGCGGCGGCCGTACCGGCGGCGGCGATGACGAGGGCGGCCTTCTTGGCGCTGTTCATGAGAGCTGTTCCTCCTGTGATGACGCGGTCCCAGGTCGCGGGGCCGCACTGTGGGAACGCCGTTACCGGGGCGGTGACACGGGCCCGGCGCCGGAAACCTCCGTACGGCGGAACTCGTGAGCGGGAACGGGCAGGAACGAACGAGAACGAACGGGGAAATCGGGAAAGCGGGAAAAGGCGGTAAAAGGGGACCGGCCCCGGAGGTGGTCCTCCAGGGCCGGCGGTCACTGCCGGACCGCGGCGGGGCCGCGGTCGCACGGTCACTTGTTCAGGCAGAAGTTCCCGATGGCCGGGTTCAGCACGCCGATCACGCTGATGGTGTTGCCACAGACGTTGACGGGGATGTGCACCGGCACCTGGATCGTGTTGCCCGAGACCACGCCGGGGGAGTGCTTCGCGACACCGTCGGCGTGCGCGCCACCACCGCTGTGAGCGGAGGCGGCACCGGCTCCGACCAGGGCGATGCTTCCGGCGACCATGGTGACGGCGGCGACCTTGTGCAGGCTCTTCACGTTCTTGACCCTCCTTGCATGTGGTGCCGCGGCAGTCGCCGCAGCACGCCATGAAGAACGGGGCAGATGCGTCCAGGTTGCGCCATCCGGGCGACATACACCCGACGGTATGAATCTCAGTCCGGACGGCGACGATCGGCTTGTCCTACCGCTACGGCGGTGCCGCCCCACGGGGCCGTCCCCGGTGCCGGACACCGCCGCTCAGGTCCCGATGCCGTGCCGCACGGCCCACAGGGCCGCCTGGGTGCGGTCGGACAGGTCGAGCTTCATCAGGATGTTGGAGACGTGGGTCTTGACCGTCTTCTCCGACAGCACCAGGGCGCGGGCGATCTCCCGGTTGGAGCGGCCCTCGGCGATCAGTGACAGCACCTCGCGCTCCCGCTCGGTGAGCGTGCCGCCGCGTCCCTGTCCGGAGGCCGGCTCCTCCTGGGAGAGCAGCACGTCGGCGACCTCCGGCTGCAGCAGTACGTGCCCCGCGTACACGGAGCGGATGGCGCCCGCCAGCGCGTCGGGGTCCACGTCCTTGTAGACGTAGCCGGCCGCGCCGGCCCGCAGGGCCGGGACGACCGTGCGCTGCTCGGTGAAGCTGGTGACCACCAGCACCCGTGCCCTGCTGCCGGCCTCGCGGAGACGGCGCAGCGCCTCGATGCCGTCGGTGCCGGGCATCCTGATGTCCATCAGGATCACGTCGGGCGCGAGTTCCTCGGCGCGCCTGACGCCCTCGTCCCCGTCCGCCGCCTCGCCGACCACCTCGATGTCCGGCTGCACCTCGAGGAAGGTCCGCAGGCCCCGCCGTACGACCTGGTGGTCGTCGACCACCAGGACGCGGATCGCCCGCCCCTCCCCCGCGCCCACGCCTTCCGCGAAGCCCTCCGGGCCGTCGCTCTCCGGGTCACCCACCGGGCACCTCCATCTCGATCACGGTGCCCTCACCGGGCGCCGACTCCACCGTCAGGGCGCCGCCGACCCCGTCGGCCCGGTCGCGCATCGAGACCAGGCCGAGGTGGCGTCCGGCGCGCCGTACCGCCGAGGGGTCGAAGCCCCGGCCGTCGTCGGTGATCCGCAGCACAGCGCCCTTGCCGCGGGTCTCCAGGCGCACGGTCACCGTGCTCGCGTCGGCGTGGCGCAGCGCATTGTGCATGGCCTCCTGGGCGACGCGCAGCACCGCCTCCTCCTGGGCGGCGGGCAGGGCCCGCACCTTGCCGTGGCTGAAGGAGACCCGCGCCGTGTGCGCCCGGCCGAGGACCTGGGCCTGGGTGCGCAGGGTGGCCAGGAGCCCGTCCTCGTCCAGGGCGGCGGGGCGCAGCTCGACCACGACCGCGCGCAGTTCGTCGGCGGCTTCGGCGGCGAGCGCGGCGACCTGCCGCAACTCCTCGCGGGCGCGGACCGGGTCGCGGTCCACCAGCGCGGCGGCGGCCTGGGCGGTGAGCCGCAGCGAGAAGAGCTTCTGCGAGACGGCGTCGTGCAACTCGTGGGCGATGCGGGCGCGTTCGCCGGCGAGGGTCAGCTCGCGGCTGCGCTCGTACAGGCGCGCGTTGGTGAGGGCGATGGCGGCGTGCGCGGCCAGGGTGCGCAGCAGTTCCTCGTCCTCTCCTGTGAAGGCGCATCCGACGCCGGCGGGCCGCGGGCCGCGCTTGTTGGCGAGGAAGAGGGCGCCGAGGATCTCGTCGCCGTCGATCACCGGAATGCCGAGGAAGTCGGTCATCTCGGGGTGGGCGGCGGGCCAGCCCCCGAACCGCGGATCGGCGCGCACGTCGGCGAGCCGCTGCGGGGTGGCCTCGTGGAGCATCGCGGCGAGGACGCCGTGCTGGCGGGGCAGCGGGCCGATCTCCCGCCACTGCTCGTCGCTGACGCCGTCGACGACGAACTGCGCGAAACCGCCGTGGTCGTCGGGCACGCCGAGCGCCGCGTACTCGGCGTCGAGCAGTTCACGCGCGGAGGCGACGATGGTCTGCAGGACCTCGCGAACCTCCAGGTGCCTGCTCATGGCGAGTACGGCCGCGCTCACCGCCTCGACGCCGCGACGGGATGACCGGCTGTGCATGGCTTCACCGTACCGGCGGGGTACGGCGTCCGGGATCGGCCGCGGGACCGGGCGGCCCGGTCCCGCGGACCTAGGCCCAAATGCCCTTTCGGCCGCCGTGCGCGGGCGCTGGAGTCCCCCGCGGACCGGAACGAGCGGAACGCCGGGGAAACGGCGGGAGAACGACGTACGCACGGCGTCCGGTTCGCCACTCACCGTCACACGCCTGTGAAGCACCACATAGGACGTACGTCACGTACGAAGGAAGGTAGTAGGCCCATGAGCCGCCGGACCACCCGGAAGGAGCGCATGTGCCACCGCCGGGCGACAGCCCGACTACTACTTGGGGTAGTAATGGCGAGCTTTGCCCGGGAATTTCCGGAGGGCTAAGAATGCTCAGGTCGCTCCGCGCCGCGTTCGACACGTGGCGCTTCTCTTTGCGTGTGCAGAGCGGAGCGCAGCCGAATGGAAGAGGTAACTCCCCCATGCAGCTCCCGACGATCCCGTCTCTCGACCGTCTGACCAAGGCCCACAAGTACTCCGCCGCCGGTATCGCCGCGGCCGGTGTGGGCGTCCTGGCGATCACCGGCGTGACCGGGAGTGCCGGTACGGCCCAGGCCGAGCAGGCCGCGGCCACCAAGGCCGCCAAGGCTGCGAAGGCCGCGCACGCCTCGCACGTGGCCCACGTGAACGCCGTGGCCCAGATGCACGCCGCCCACGTCGCCCACCAGGCCGTGGTGCGCAAGAAGCACGCTCAGCACGTCGCCCAGGTCACCGCCAAGACGAAGGCGCACGCCCGGCACGTCGCCCATGCCGCCGCCCTGCGCAAGGCGCACGCCCGGCACGTCGCGCAGGTCGCCGCCGAGGCCCAGCAGCGCCGCGCGGACCAGCAGGCCGCCAACCGCAGCCACGAGCGCCGCGCGCTCATACCCCAGCAGAAGCAGGCCGCCCCGCGTGCCGCCGAGGAGAGCATGCCCACTGCCGCGGCGCCGAGCGGCAGCCCGCAGGAAATGGCGCGCCAGATGGTCGGCGACGCCCAGTTCCAGTGCTTCTCCAACATCGTGACCCGCGAGAGCGGCTGGAACCCGCAGGCGGTCAACCCTTCTTCCGGCGCCTACGGCCTGGTCCAGGCCCTGCCCGGCTCGAAGATGGCCTCCGCAGGTGCCGACTGGCGCACCAATGCGGCCACGCAGATCAAGTGGGGTCTGAGCTACATGAACGAGCGCTACGGCAGCCCCTGCGGCGCGTGGTCGTTCTGGCAGGCGCACAACTGGTACTGATCCCGCGGGGCAGGCACCGGACAGCACAAGGGCGGCGGGTTCCCGATCGGGGAAACCGCCGCCCTTGTGCGTGCCGGGGAGGTCCGGGGGGACTCCACGCGCCTTACTTGCGCATGACCTCGGGCTCGTGGCGCCGCAGCAGTCTCAGTACGAGGAAGCCGCAGACCAGGCCGATGCCGAGCAGGATGCCCATGTCCGTGCCCCATTGTGCGGCCGAGTGCTCCCACAGGGGATCGACGTTGTCCGGCTTGGCCGGGTCCCAGGGCGGCATGATGTGGCCCAGGTCGAGAGTGGCGCCGGCGGCGCCGACCGCCCAGCGGGACGGCATCAGCCAGGCGACCTGCTCCAGGCCGACGGTGCCGAAGATCTGGAAGAGCACGCCGGTGAAGACGACCTGGACGATGGCGAACATGACCAGCAGCGGCATGGTCTTCTCCGCCGTCTTCACCAGCGAGGAGATGACCAGGCCGAACATCATCGAGGTGAAGCCCAGTCCGATGATCACCAAGGTGATCTCGGCGGCCGGGAAGCCCTTGACGATCAGGCCCTCGTCGGGGAGCTTGCGGACCGACAGGCCGATCGCGCAGATGATGACGCCCTGGAGGGCGCTGATCAGGCCGAGGACGAACACCTTGGAGAACAGGTACGCCGAACGGGACAGACCGGTGGCCCGTTCGCGTTCGTAGATGACCCGCTCCTTGATCAGTTCGCGCACCGAGTTGGCGGCGCCGGAGAAGCAGGCGCCCACGGCGAGGATCAGCAGGATGGTGCCGGCGTCGGGATTGAACTTGCCCGGCTGGTCGGCGGCCGTCAGACCGAAGTCCGCCGGGATGACCACGCTCACCAGGCCGAGGACCGCCGGCAGGATCACCATCAGGCCCATGAAGCCCTTGTCGGAGGCGATCACCGACATGTAGCGCCGCACCAGGGTGACGAACTGCGATCCCCAGCTCTGCGGCTTGGGCGGCTTCGTCTGCTGCGGGGCCACGGCTACGGACTGCGGCGCGACGGCGTCCAGGTCGGCGGCGTACATCTGGTAGTGCTGGGAGCCGCGCCAGCGACCGGACCAGTCGTAGTCGCGGTAGTTCTCGAAGGCGGAGAAGACGTCGGCCCAGGTTTCGTAGCCGAAGAAGTTCAGCGCCTCCTCGGGCGGCCCGAAGTACGCCACGGCGCCGCCCGGCGCCATCACCAGCAACTTGTCGCACAGGGCCAGTTCGGCCACGGAGTGGGTGACCACGAGCACCGTGCGGCCGTCGTCGGCCAGGCCGCGCAGCAGCTTCATCACGTCGCGGTCCATGCCCGGGTCGAGTCCGGAGGTGGGCTCGTCCAGGAAGATCAGCGAGGGCTTGGTGAGCAGCTCCAGGGCGACGGAGACGCGCTTGCGCTGGCCGCCGGACAGCGACGTGACGCGCTTGTCGGCGTGCACGTCGAGCTTGAGCTCGCGCAGTACCTCGTCGATGCGGGCCTCGCGCTCGGCGGCCTTGGTGTCGCCGGGGAAGCGGAGCTTGGCCGCATAGCGCAGGGCTTTGCGGATCGTCAGCTCCTTGTGCAGGATGTCGTCCTGCGGCACCAGCCCGATGCGCTGCCGCAGCTCGGCGAACTGCTTGTAGAGGTTGCGGCTGTCGTAGAGCACCTCCCCCTCGTCGGCCGGCCGGTAGCCGGTCAGGGCGCGCAGCAGCGTCGACTTGCCGGAGCCCGACGGGCCGATGACGGCGACCAGCGACTTCTCGGGGACGCCGAAGGAGACGTCGTTGAGGATCTTCTTGGTGCCGTTGCCCTGAGGGACGGTCACGGTGAGCCGGCGGGCGGAGAAGGAGATCTCGCCGGTGTCGACGAACTCCTCGAGCTGGTCGCCGACGAGCCGGAAGGTGGAGTGGCCGACGCCCACGATGTCGTTGGGGCCCAGCAGATGACGCTGGATCGGCTGGCCGTTGACATAGGTGCCGTTGTGGCTGCCGAGGTCGACGATCTCGTAGCGGCCGTCCGGGTGGGCGCGGAACTCCGCGTGGAACCGGGAGACCTGGAGGTCGGAGACGACGAGGTCGTTCTCCAGGGCGCGGCCGATCTTCATCACGCGGCCGAGCACGAGGTGGTGGAAGGTGGTCGGGCTGCGGTCGCCGTAGACGGGCGGTGCGGAGCCCATACCGCCGGAGGGGCCCTGCGGGGCCGGGATGCGCGGCTGCGGACCCTGGCCGCCCTGTGCGGGCTGCGGGACGTGCGGCTGCGAGCCGTTGCCGTTCCAGCCGTTCTGCGGCGGCGCGCCCCAGGCCGGTGCCTGCTGCACGGCCGGACCCGACTGACGGGCCTGCTGCGGCTGGGCGAGCGCGGTCTCGGCGCTGTAGATGTCTCCCCCCGCGGACCGGTCGCCGCTGAAGACCAGTTGCGGGCCGTCGTTGGCGTTGCCGAGGTTGACGGTGGCACCTGCGGCGACCTCGTGAGCATGGACGCGCTGCCCCTGCACATAGGTGCCGTTGGTGCTGCCGAGGTCCTCCAGGACCCAACCCCGCTCACCGCGCCGGATGGTGGCGTGCCGCCAGGAGACCCTGGCGTCGTCGAGGACCACGTCCGACTGCGGGTCCCGGCCGAGGCTGTACGACCGGGACGGATCCAGTGTCCAGGTGCGACCGTTCAGTTCCAGTACGAGTTCAGGCACCCCAAGCCCCACAAAGTTGTCCCCCGGGTTGTCCCCCTTGGGGGGAGTCTAGGGATTGCGAACACCGGGAGGAACTATTCCAGGCACGACCGTCCGGCAGAAGCAGAACCCGGCCGGCCGGAACGATGTGGACGGGCTGCCGGGAATCCGTTGACGGCGCCGAAACACCACCGGAGAGTGGTAACCGCCCGGGATCCGTGCGGATCATGACGGACCGGGGCATGAGCAGCGCAGGCATCACAGGCGGTCCGGACGCGACACCTCGGGGGCGGGCATGACGACGTACACCTCCACACCACCATCCGCCGCGCCCCCGCACGCGCCGCGGGCGATCCCCTGGGGCGGCGTGCTGCTGTCCGCGATCGCGGCCGTCAGCTGGGCGTACCTGGCGATGGTGGGCGTGGCGGCGCTCGGGCTCCATCTGCTCGGGGCGGACACCGCGGGCTCCCTCGGGCCCATGACCGCCGCCGTGGTGGCCATGGCGGTGGGCGGCAAGGTGAGCCCGTCCGGGGACGTCGCGGTGTTCGGGCTCGACGGGGCGGGCGCGGCGGGCGCGATCGACATCATGCCGCTGGGGGTGGGTCTGGTCGGGGCGCTGCTCCTGGCCTGGATCTTCCTGCGCTCACTGCGTGGAGCGGGCGTGACGATCCCGGCCGGCGAACTCGCGGCGCGTGCCGGGTCGGTGACGGTCCTTTTCGTGGCGCTCCTGGGTGTCCTGGGCTGGGCCGGTGAGGACACGATCGCCATCGACGGCGCCGCGCTGGGCGCCGGCAAGAGCGGCGGCGGGGGCGGCCTGATCGACCAGTTGCCGGGGATCGGCGACATCGGCGGCGGACTGGGCGACGGGCTGCAGGACCTGATCGACGCCAAGGCCTCGGTGAGCTTCCACGTGGACACCGGCCGCTCGCTGCTGGGCGGTCTGCTGTGGGTGCTGGCCGTGCTGCTGCTGGCGCTGCTGGCCTCGCGGCGCACGCCGCTGCCGCCCGGCCTGGAGGCGGTCCACACGGCGGTCCGCCCGGCCGCCTCGGCGCTGCGCTGGGTGCTGCTGCTGGCCGTGGTCGCGGGGTACGCGGCGGCCGGGTACGCGGCCGCCACCGGGGACGAGCCGAAGCGGATCGCCGGCGCGGCGCTCCTGGGGGCGCCCAACGGGGTCTGGCTGGCGGTGCCGCTCGGGCTGTTCGTCTCATGGAAGGGCACGGCCACCGGTGAGCTCGCCAAGGTGCTGCCCGACCCCCTCGACCGGTTGCTGACGGGGAAGGCGCAGGAGCCGGTGACCATGGGGCGGCTTGCCGAACTCGATAACCGGGTCTGGCTGCTGACGGTGGCCGTCGCGCTGATGATGCTGGCGGCCGGGGCACTGGCCGCGGCCCGCACACCGCTGCGGGGCGCCTCGCGGGCCGGGTACGCCGGGCGGTGCGCGCTGAGCCTCGGGGCGGTCACCGCCCTTGCCTTCCCCCTGCTGGTGCAGCTCACCGGCGTCAAGGTGGACGCGGGGCTGTCGGTGTTCGGCTTCGACGCCGTGGGGGCCGGGATCGATCTGCACGGCAGCATGCCGCTCGCGCTGCTGCTGGGCGCCGCCTGGGGCGCGGCGGCGGGCGGGGCGGGGGCCCTGCTCGCCCTGGCGACGGGCACGGCCGGACGCAGGGTGTCACCGTACGTGCCGACGGCGTCCGCGGGGCCCACAGGTGCGGTCGCGGCGGGGCCGCACCAGGTGCCGCCGTACGTGGCGGCTCCCGGGCCCGTGGTCCCGCAGGACTCCGGGCGCACCTATCCGGGCATCGCGTACGAGCCCGGCCCCTACCTCCCCAGTCCCGGCTACCAGCCCCACGAGGGGGAGCCCAACCCCTACAAGCAGTCGGCGCATCCCCCGGCTCCCCCGCCCCCCTCCGACGCCCCGCACTCGGCGCGGACCGTCACCGGGATGCCGCTGCCGCCGCCGCCCGGGCCACCGCCGGGCCGGCCCCCGGGGCCGCCCCCGCAGAATCCGCCGCCGCCCGGCGCGCCGGGACGGAGCCGCTGACCACGGGCACTGTCCGGCAGGCGGAACGCGTCTCCGCACGGGTCCGGCCGCCCGATACGGTGGTCTCACCATGAACGACGCATCACAGGCGACCACCACCCCCGCCGTCAACGTGCCGACCCTCTTGGTCAAGATCTTCGGCAAGGACCGGCCGGGCCTCACCGCCGGGCTCTTCGAGACGCTGGCCGGCTTCCAGGTGGACGTCGTCGACATCGAGCAGGTCGTCACGCGTGGCCGCATCGTGCTCTGTGCGCTGGTCACCGCGCCCACCGGACGTGGCGTGGAGGGCACGCTGCGGGCGACGGTGCACTCCTGGGCGGAGTCGGTGCGACTGCAGGCCGAGATCATCTCCGGCATCGGCGACAACCGGCCGCGCGGCGAGGGCCGCTCCCATGTGACCGTGCTCGGGCACCCGCTCACCGCCGAGTCGACGGCGGCCATAGCGACCCGCATCACCGAGGTGGGCGGCAACATCGACCGCATCTTCCGCCTCGCGAAGTACCCGGTGACGGCCGTGGAATTCGCCGTGTCCGGGGTCGCGACGGACGCGCTGCGCCCGGTCCTCGCCCTGGAGGCGCACCAGCGCGGGGTGGACGTGGCCGTGGTGTCGTCGGGACTGCTCCGCAGGGCGCGGCGGCTGGTGGTCATGGACGTGGACTCCACCGTCATCCAGGACGAGGTGATCGAGCTCTTCGCGGCGCACGCCGGCTGCGAGGAGGAGGTCGCCGAGGTGACGGCACGGGCGATGCGGGGCGAGCTGGACTTCGAGCAGTCGCTGCACGCCCGGGTGGCGCTGCTGGCGGGGCTGGACGCGTCCGTGGTGGACAAGGTGCGCCAGGAGGTCCGGCTGACGGCCGGCGCCCGCACCCTCATCCGCACGCTCAAGCGCCTGGGCTACCGGGTGGGTGTCGTCTCGGGCGGCTTCACCCAGGTCACCGACGACCTCAAGGAGCGGCTGGGGCTGGACTTCGCCGCCGCCAACACCCTGGAGATCGTCGACGGCAGGCTCACCGGCCGGGTGGTCGGGGAGATCGTGGACCGCGCGGGCAAGGCGCGGCTGCTGCGGCGCTTCGCGGCAGAGGCCGGGGTACCGCTCGACCAGACCGTCGCGATCGGCGACGGGGCGAACGACCTGGACATGCTCAACGCCGCCGGGCTCGGGGTGGCCTTCAACGCCAAGCCGGTGGTCCGGGAGGCCGCCGACGCCGCGGTCAATGTGCCGTTCCTGGACACCGTGCTCTATCTGCTGGGCATCACGCGTGAAGAGGTCGAGGCGGCCGACGCGCTGGACGGTGCGGTCGAGGCGCAGCGGCAGTCCTGACGCACCATCGGCGCGGCACGTGGCACGCGGCGGGCCCCGCAGCGCGTGCGCGCCGCCCCGGGCCCGTCGCGGGCGCCGGTGGCCCGGTCAGTCGTGCGGGGACCAGAACTCGACCAGGCGCCCCACGCCGTGCTCGACCGTCTTCCAGGGACCGGTGAAGGTGATCACGGCGATCGCGGCGGTGGGGAAGCCTGTGCGGTCGACCCGCGCCAGGGCGTCCCCCTCGCTGGTGCCGGCAAGGGCGTCGGCGAGAGCGTGGATACCCGGGTTGTGGCCCACCAGCAGCAGGTCGTCGACGTCCTCGGGGGTCTCGTTGAGCAGCGCGAGCAGGTCTCCCAGGGTGGCGTCGTACATGCGCTCCTCGTAGACGGTCCTGGGGCGGTGGGGGAGTTCGTGGGCGACGAGCTTCCAGGTCTCGCGGGTGCGAACAGCCGAGGAGCAGAGGGTCAGATCGAACGGGATGTCCAGCTCCATGAGCCTGCGGCCGGCGACCGGCGCCTCCTTGCGTCCACGATCGGCCAGCGGCCGCTCGTGGTCGGGAACGGCGGGCCAATCGGCCTTGGCGTGCCGGAGCAGGACGATCCGGCGGGGCGATGCAGCTGCGCTCATGACCCTCAGCTTTCCAGAAAACCGCCCGCCAGGCGCGGGAGCGGCCCGGATCGCGGACGGCGCGCGGAGGTTACAGCAGGTGTCGCGGCAACGCCGGGAGCACCTCGGCAAGCCGGGTGAACAGGCGTGCGGCGGGTTCGGCGGCCGAGGCGTCCGCGGCACCGGGGCCGGCGACGAACGCGAGCAGCGCGGCGAAGGCCAGAGCGGGCAGCACGACCGCCCACCACGGCAGGCGCGTCTGCGCGGCGCCGCCGGCCGCGGCACGGGCGGTGCGGGGGCGCGGGGCGCGCGAGGGAACAGCCTGCGTGGACACGGGACCGCCTCCGAGGTGCGGGGTTCTGGATCGACCTTGCACCACGACGCTACGGAACCGCGGACCGCGGGCCCATCGGGTGGCCCACCCACTTGACCCTGACCCTGGCCCCCTAGGGGAGGTGGGGTTGTCCCCACCCCCGCCCCCGGGTCCTGACCGGGGGTGCGGTCAGCCGAACTTGGAGCCGATGATGGCGATCACCGCGACGAGGGCGGGGACGGCGAGCATGAGGCCGAAGATGAGCAGGAGCTTCTTCTGCGGCTGCGGGGGGTTGGGCTCGAGCACGGGCATGGCCTCAGTCTCGCACCGGCCCTCGGCCGGCCCGCATCGGGGTCGCCCGGGAACGCCGGGCCTGTCAGAGTTCGTCCTCCACCGACCGGTCGCGTCCGGCGACCACGCCCGCGGCGATCTGCGGCACCAGGAGGGCGAGCATGAAGGCGACGGGCAGGTCCCAGCCGCCGCTGTGCTGGTAGAGGGTCCCGACCAGGATCGGGCCGGGGATGGAGATCAGGTAGCCGGTGCACTGTGCGAAGGCCGACAGCCGCACCACTCCCGCGCCGGTGCGCGAGCGCATCCCGATCATGGTGAGGGCGAGCGGGAAGGAGCAGTTGGAGATCCCGAGCAGCAGCGCCCACACCCAGGGCGCGGCGGCGGGTGCGAGCCACAGACCCGCGTAGCCGGCGAACCCGAACAGGCCGAGGCCCACGGCCAGTCCGCCCTGGTGCCGCATTCGCCCCGCGAGCGCGGGCAGCACGAAGGACAGCGGCACACCCATCACCATGGTGACGGCGAGCAGCACGCCGGCGGTGGAGGCCGAGATCCCCGCGTCACGGAAGATCTGCGGCAGCCAGCCCATGGTGATGTACGCGCCAGTGGCCTGGAGCCCGAAGTACACGGCCAGCGCCCATGCGGTACGGCTGCGCGTGATGCGGCCGGACGCGGCGGGCGCTTCCGCGACAGGTGCGGGAACGGCGCCGGCGCCACTGCGGTCGCGCACCAGGGCGAGCCAGGGCACGACGGCCACGACCGCGAGCACCGCCCAGACACCGAGGCCGGCGCGCCAGTCGCCGCCCAGGGCGCGGGTGGTGGGGACGGTGGCCGCGGCGGCCAGGGCGGTGCCAAGGGAGAGCGCCATGGAGTACAGACCGGTCATGGTGCCCACGCGGTCGGGGAAGTAGCGCTTGACGACCACGGGCATCAGAACGTTGCCGACGGCTATGCCGCCCAGCGCCAGGGCGCTGGCGGCGAGGAAGACGGCCGTACCTCCGGCGAACGGGCGCAGGGCGAGGCCGAGCGCGATGGCGGCCAGTCCCCCGCAGACGACGGCACCGGGACCGCGGCGGCGGGCCAGGCGCGGCGCGGCGACGCCGAAGAGGGCGAAGCACAGGGCCGGCACCGAGGTGAGCAGCCCGGCGACGGTGCCGCTCATGCCGAGGCCGTCGCGGACCTCCTCCAGGAGCGCGCCGAGGCTCGTGATGGCGGGCCGCAGGTTGAGGGCGGCGAGGACCAGCGCGACGGCGACGAAGACGCGAGTGCGGGTGGCGGCATGCGTCATGCTCCGAGGAGCGGGGGACGTCTGTACGGGCAGGGAGGGTCCTGCCGTGGCAGGGTCGATCATTGTGGCTTCGTCGTCGCGCATGCACGCCATCATAGAATGATGGGATGAATATTGAGGAGGGTCCATGCCCTTGACCTCACCCCGGCGGTCCGTGCTCGCCGACCAGGTGATCACGCAACTGCGCGCCCAGATCACCTCCGGTGAGTGGCCGGTGGGGTCGCGCATCCCCACCGAGACGCAGCTGGTGGAGCAGCTCGGGGTGGCCCGCAACACCGTGCGTGAGGCCGTCCGCGCCCTGGCGCACAACGGCCTGCTCGACATCCGCCAGGGATCGGGCACCTATGTGCTGGCGACGAGCGAGATGGCCGGCGTCATGCACCGCCGCTTCGCCGACGCCGATCCCCGTCACGTCGCCGAACTGCGCAGCGCGCTGGAGGCCTCCGCGGCGTCGCTGGCCGCCTCACGGCGCACCGAGCGGGATCTCAGGCAGCTGGACGCGGCCCTCGCACGGCGCGAACGGGCCTGGCACGCCGGTCGTGCCGACGTCTTCGTGGACGCCGACGCGGCCCTGCACCTGTCGGTCGTGGCCGCCTCGCACAACGAGGTCATCGCCGAGCTCTACGCCGATCTGGGCGAGGTGCTGCGCGAGTTCCTCCGCGCCGACATCGGCGAGGAGCTGAGCGCCGAGACGTACGTGGACCACTCCCGGCTGGTCGAGGCGATCCGGCAGGGGGACCCGATGGCGGCTTCGGAGGAGGCCGCGGGCCATGCCTTCAGCTGCCGCTTCCGTCCGGCAGACGGGTGACCCAGACGCTCGATATCTCCTCCCAGCAGCGGTCGCTCAATGTCACCGTCTCCGCCGGGCCGACCGGGACCTGGGGACCGTCCACGTCCGGGTCCCACCACTGGAGGCACTCGATGTGCAGCTGCACATGGTCGAGGTCCGGATCGGGGTTGAAGCACACGGCCACGCCCTCACTGCCCTGCACCGAGGTGTGGCACTCGGCTTCCTCGGGTGCCCCGGAAGCCGCCTTGGCCGCCGCCGCGGCCGGGCCCGAGACCACCGCGACCGCCGCGGCGACCGCCACCGGGTAGAAGCGCGCACGCACGATGCAGCCTCCCTCTGTGTTCCCCTGTGTGCCCCTGCGTCCCCCGGCTCGCCCCGCACCCCATGGTGGCGGCGCGGACCGGGCCCCACCCGGTCTGCTGGGCCGAACGGGGGACATCGGTCCCGAACGCGCGTACGGCCCCGGCCCGCCCGAAGGCGGCACCGGGGCCGTACGCGGAACGACCGACGACGAGGCGCAGACGCGGTCGCGTCAGGCGCCGATCGCGTGCAGGCCGCCGTCGACGTGCACGATCTCGCCCGTGGTCTTGGGGAACCAGTCGCTGAGCAGCGCCACCACACCGCGGCCGGCCGGCTCGGGGTCGGCCACGTCCCACTCCAGGGGGGAACGGTGGTTCCAGACGTCCGCGAGCTCGCTGAAGCCCGGGATGGACTTCGCGGCCATGGAGCCGATCGGGCCGGCCGAGATCAGGTTGCAGCGGATGTTCTGCTTGCCCAGGTCGCGGGCGATGTAGCGCGACGTGGCCTCCAGGGCGGCCTTCGCCGGGCCCATCCAGTCGTACTGCGGCCAGGCGTACTGCGCGTCGAAGGTGAGGCCGACGACCGAGCCGCCCTCCTGCATCAGCGGCAGGCACGCCATGGTGAGCGCCTTCAGCGAGTACGCGGAGACGTGCATGGCGGTGGCGACGGACTCGAACGGGGTGTTGAGGAAGTTGCCGCCGAGCGCGTCCTGCGGCGCGAAACCGATGGAGTGGACGACGCCGTCCAGACCGCCGAGCTCCTCGCGCACCACGTCGGCCAGGGAGCCCAGGTGCTCGCCGTTGGTGACGTCCAGCTCGATGACCTTGACGGGCCTGGGCAGCTTCTTGGCGATGCGCTCGGTGAGCGTGGGCCGCGGGAACGCCGTGAGGATGATCTCGGCGCCCTGCTCCTGGGCGAGCCTGGCGGTGTGGAAGGCGATGGACGACTCCATCAGCACGCCCGTGATGAGGACGCGCTTGCCGGCGAGGATTCCGCTCATGCTCAGTGACCCATGCCCAATCCGCCGTCCACGGGAATGACGGCTCCAGTGATGTATGCGGCCTCGTCGGAGGCGAGGAAGCGGACCGAGGCGGCGATCTCCTCGGGCTGCGCGTACCGGCCCGCGGGGACCTGGCTGACGATGGCCTTGCGCTGCTCGTCGGTGAGCACGCGGGTCATGTCGGTGTCGACGAAGCCGGGAGCGACGACGTTGACGGTGATGTTGCGCGAGCCGAGCTCGCGGGCGAGGGAGCGGGCGAAGCCGACCAGGCCGGCCTTGGACGCGGCGTAGTTCGCCTGTCCCGCCTGGCCCGTCAGGCCCACCACGGAGGAGATCAGCACGACACGGCCCTTGCGGGCCCGCAGCATCGCCTTCGAGGCACGCTTGACCATGCGGAAGGTGCCGGTGAGGTTGGTGTCGATGACGGAGGTGAAGTCCTCCTCCGACATGCGCAGCAGGAGCTGGTCGCGGGTGACGCCGGCGTTGGCCACCAGCACCTGGACGGGACCCTGCTTCTCCTCGATCTCCTTGTAGGCCTGCTCGACCTGCTCGGGATCCGTGATGTCGCAGCGGACGGCAAGGAAGCCGGCCGGCGGCTCGCCCGAGCGGTAGGTGATGGCGACTTGGTCACCGGCGTCGGCGAAGGCCTGGGCGATGGCGAGGCCGATGCCCCGGTTTCCTCCGGTGACGAGAACCGAGCGGCTCAACGGATCACCCTTTCCATAGTGGTCTTGTACACCGAAAACTATCTGCCTACGCGGCGGTACGGAGAATCGACCCCCGACAGGGGCCTGTGCGCGTCGCTGTCGAGTCCCTACAGAAAACGGCAGGCGGGGGCGGTGTCCGAGCGGCATGATTCACTGCGGAGCACATGACGCACACCGACGTTGACGCATCGGGCAGAAGGGGAGGCCGTCGTGCCCCATGAGGTCGATCAGTCATTTCTGGCGCTGCCGCTGAGGGCGCTGGCCGACGCCGCGCTGGCACGGGCCCGCGCGCTGGGCGCCGAGCACGCCGACTTCCGCTTCGAGCGGGTGCGCGGCGCGGCCTGGCGGCTGCGCGACGGCAGACCTTCCGGTTCCTCGGACACGACGGACATGGGCTACGCGGTCCGCGTGGTGCACGGCGGGGCCTGGGGCTTCGCCTCCGGGGTGGACCTGACGATGGACGCGGCGGCGCGGGTGGCCGGCCAGGCGGTCGCCATGGCGAAGCTGTCCGCGAAGGTGATCGCCGCGGCGGGCTCGGACGAGCGCGTGGAGCTCGCGCCGGAGCCGGTGCACGCGGACAAGGTCTGGGTCTCGGCGTACGACGTCGACCCCTTCGATGTGCCCGATGCCGACAAGACCGCTCTGCTGGCCGAGTGGAGCGGGCGGCTGCTCGCCGCCCCGGGCGTGTCGCACGTGGACGCCTCGCTCATGTCCGTCCACGAGAACAAGTTCTACGCCGACACATCGGGCACGACGACGACCCAGCAGCGGGTGCGGGTGCACCCCCAGCTGACCGCCGTCGCGGTGGACCCGGCCTCCGGTGAGTTCGACTCCATGCGCACCCTGGCCCCGCCGGCCGGCCGCGGCTGGGAGTACCTGACCGGCACCGGCTGGGACTGGGACACCGAGCTCGCGCAGATCCCGGAACTGCTCGCCGAGAAGATGGCGGCCCCCTCGGTGGAGGCGGGCGCGTACGACGTGGTGGTCGACCCGTCCAACCTCTGGCTGACCATCCACGAGTCGATTGGCCACGCCACCGAGCTGGACCGCGCGCTGGGCTACGAGGCCGCCTACGCCGGCACCTCCTTCGCCACCTTCGACCAGCTGGGCACGCTCCGGTACGGCTCCGAGCACATGAACGTGACCGGCGACCGCACCGCCGAGCACGGCCTGGCGACCGTCGGCTACGACGACGAGGGCGTCGCCGGCCAGTCCTGGGACCTCGTCAAGGACGGCGTCCTGGTCGGCTACCAACTGGACCGCCGCATCGCGCGGCTGACCGGCTTCGAGCGCTCCAACGGCTGCGCCTACGCCGACTCCCCCGGCCATGTGCCGGTGCAGCGGATGGCGAACGTGTCGCTGCGGCCCGCGCCGGACGGCCCGTCGACGCAGGAGCTGATCGGCGGCGTGGAGCGCGGCATCTACATCGTCGGCGACCGCTCGTGGTCCATCGACATGCAGCGCTACAACTTCCAGTTCACCGGGCAGCGCTTCTTCAGGATCGAGAACGGCGAGCTGGCCGGCCAGCTGCGCGACGTCGCCTACCAGGCGACCACCACCGACTTCTGGGGCTCCATGGAGGCCGTCGGCGGTCCGCAGACCTACGTCCTCGGCGGCGCCTTCAACTGCGGCAAGGCCCAGCCCGGCCAGGTCGCCGCCGTCTCGCACGGCTGCCCGTCCGCGCTCTTCCGCGGCGTGAACATCCTCAACACCACGCAGGAGGCCGGTCGATGAGCACCCTCTCCAAGCCCCATGAGATCGTCGAGCGCGCCCTGGAGCTGTCCCGCGCGGACGGCTGCGTGGTCATCGCCGACGAGGACTCCTCGGCCAACCTGCGCTGGGCGGGCAATGCCCTGACCACCAACGGCGTCACCCGCGGCCGGACGCTCACGGTGATCGCGACCGTGAACGGCGCGCAGGGCACCGCCTCGGGCGTGGTGTCGCGGGCCGCGGTCACCGCCGACGACCTTGAGCCGCTGGTGCGGGCCGCCGAGGCGGCCGCACGGGACGCGGGACCCGCCGAGGACGCCCAGCCGCTGGTCGAAGGCGTCCCCGCGAGCGCCGGCTTCACCGAGCCGCCCGCCGAGACCACCTCGCAGGTCTTCGCGGCCTTCGCGCCGGCGCTCGGCGAGTCCTTCGCCGTCGCCCGGGCCGGCGGCCGGCGACTGTACGGCTTCGCCCAGCACAGCGTCACCTCCACCTACCTGGGCACCTCGACGGGGCTGCGGCTGCGTCACGACCAGCCCAGCGGCACGCTCGAACTCAACGCCAAGTCACCGGATATGTCCCGCTCGGCGTGGGCGGGCGCGGCCACCCGCGACTTCACCGACGTCGACCCGGCGGCACTCGACGCCGAACTGGCGCAGCGACTGGCCTGGGCCGAGCGCCGGATCGACCTGCCAGCCGGGCGGTACGAGACGCTGCTGCCGCCGTCGGCGGTGGCGGACCTGGTGATCTACCAGCAGTGGAGCGCCGCGGCCCGGGACGCGGCGGAGGGCCGTACGGTCTTCAGCAAGCCCGGCGGCGGCACACGGGTCGGCGAGCGGCTGTCCGAGCTGCCGCTGACGCTGCGCAGCGATCCGCACGAACCCGGCCTGGAGTCGGCGCCGTTCGTCATCGCGCACGCGTCGGGTGACGACTCGTCGGTCTTCGACAACGGCCTGCCGGTCGAGCCGACCGACTGGCTGCGCGACGGCGTGCTGCGCCGGCTGTTCACCACCCGGCACAGCGCGGAGCTGACGGGCCTCCCCGCGGCGCCGGTCGGGGGCAATCTGATCCTCGACGGCGGCGGCAAGCGCTCCCTGGAGGAGCTGGTCGCGGACACCGAGCGGGGGCTGCTGCTGACCTGCCTGTGGTACATCCGCGAGGTGGATCCGGCCACCCTGCTGCTGACCGGGCTGACCCGCGACGGCGTCTACCTGGTGGAGGGCGGCGAGGTGACCGGCGTGGTGAACAACTTCCGGTTCAACGAGTCGCCGGTGGACCTGCTGGGCCGGGTCACCGAGGTGGGCCGCACCGAGCGGACGCTGCCGCGCGAGTGGGGCGACTGGTTCACGCGGGCCGCGTTCCCGGCGATGCGGATCCCGGACTTCAACATGAGTTCGGTCAGCCAGGGGGTCTGACCGCGGCGAGGGGTGGCTCGATGGACGAGAAACAGACCGTCAGGATCTCGAAGTTCCTGGCGCGCGTGCTGCGGCACGACCCCGATTCCATCGGGATCGCCCTCGACGAGGGCGGCTGGGTGGACGTGGACGTGCTGATGGCCGCGTGCGCCCGGGCGGGCAGGCGTTTCTCGCGAGCCGACCTGGACCACGTCGTGGCGAGCAACAACAAGAAGCGGTACGCGTACTCGGAGGACGGCCGGCGGATCCGGGCCAGCCAGGGCCACTCGGTGGAGGTCGACCTCGGTCTGGCCGCCGCCGAGCCGCCGGCCGTCCTCTACCACGGCACCGCGAGCACGACCCTGCCGATCGTGCTGGCCGAGGGGCTGCGCCCGATGACCCGTCAGGACGTGCACCTGTCGGCGGACGTGGAGACGGCCGTGCGCGTGGGCACGCGACACGGCCGTCCGGTGGTGCTCGTGGTGGACGCCGCGGGGCTGGCCGCCACGGGCCACGTCTTCCGGGTGAGCGCCAACGGCGTGTGGCTCACCGACCGGGTGCCGCCCGCCTTCCTGCGGCAGCACCGCCCCTGACGCGGCCGGGGGTCAGACGGCCGTGCGATGCCGTCTGCCGCGGATCGAACCCCACAGCGGCGTCACCACGGCCACCACGAGGATGGCGCCCAGGATCTGCAGCACGTGCCTGATCCAGTCGATGCCCGCGGTGTGCTTGACGCCCAGCCAGCCGGCGACCGCGTTCCCCAGGAACGCGCCGAGGATGCCGCAGATGATGGTGAGCCACCAGGGGATGTCCTGCCTGCCCGGCAGGAGGAGCTTCGCGAGGAAGCCGAGCACGATGCCGACGATGATCGCCCAGACCCAGTTCATGCCGTCAGTCTGTGCGTGGCCACGGTACGTCGCATGCGGGATACCGCCATACGCCGTACAGCGGTCCCGCGGCGTCACCCGGAGGCCGTCCCCCGCTCTCGAATGCGGCGGACCCGCGGCGTAACGTGGGAGGGGCCGGGACCGGGAGCTTCCGGCAATTCGAGCAGGCGGTGGAACGTGATGCGGAAGCACAGCGATCCCGGGGTCTACCGGATCACCGGGACGGCGGCGGGACTCACCGAGGACGTCCGGGGCCGGCAGCGCCGCTACATCATCTCGATGTCGGTGCGCACGCTTTCGTTCATCCTGGCCGTCGCGCTGTGGCACGTGTGGACCCCGCTGGCGTGGGTGGCGCTCGCCGCCGGGCTGGTGCTGCCGTACATCGCCGTGGTGCTCGCCAACGCGGGCCGTGAGAACGCCCGCAACCTGCCCTCCTCACACCTCCCGCCGGTCGTCCGGCCGGCTCTGGGGCCCGGGCGGGAGCGGCTTCCCGCGGAGGCCGAGACGGAAGCCGACGGAGGCCATTCCTCCGGTCGTGGCTGAGCCGTTCACAGCCCCCGGAAGCTCAGGAAAAGCTCAGATCAATCACGGGGATCCACTCCACTGGGGGCCTTTCCGCGTGGCATACTGCGTACGCGCTCCGCATCCCCCGTCGGAGCGACGGACCGACGCCGGGCGGCTCCCCCCGTGGCTGCCCGGCGTCGCCATGTTTGGATGGGGTTCGTGACCAACGAATCGCCGATCTGCTCCGCCAAGGGGTGCCGCGCCCCCGCCGTCTGGGTGCTCGCCTGGAACAACCCCAAACTCCACACTCCGGAACGCCGCAAGACCTGGCTGGCGTGCGAGGAGCACCGCGAGCAGTTGTCGTCGTTCCTGGGCGTGCGGGGGTTCCTCAAGGACGTCGTGCGCTTGCAGGAGTGGGAGGAAGCGGCCGGGCGGGACTCAGCCGCCGATCGCTGACATCGGGCGCTCCGGCTGCAGGAACGAGGGGTCGTCGAGGCCGGAGCCGGCTTTCTTGCCCCACATCGCGACCTTCCACAACTCGGCGATCTCCTCGTCGGAGCCGCCGGAGCGCAGTGCGCCGCGCAGGTCCGACTCCTCGCGGGCGAACAGGCAGTTGCGTATCTGGCCGTCGGCGGTGAGACGGGTGCGGTCGCAGGCCCGGCAGAAGGGGCGGGTGACGGAGGCGATCACGCCGACCCGGGCGGGACCGCCGTCGACCAGCCACCGTTCCGCGGGGGCGTGCCCGCGTGCCTCGTCAGGCTCGGGGGTGAGGGTGAAGCGGGTGGCCAGGCTCTCCAGGATCTCCTCGGCGGTGATCATGTCACTGCGCTGCCAGCCGTGCTGGGCGTCGAGCGGCATCTGCTCGATGAAGCGCAGCTCGTAGTCGTTCTCAAGAGCCCAGGCGAGGAGATCGGGGGCCTCGTCGTCGTTGACGCCCCGCATCAGCACGGTGTTGATCTTGACGGGCGCCAGCCCCGCGTCCCGGGCGGCCTCCAGGCCGCGCAGGACGTCATGGTGCCGCTTGCGGCGGGTCAGTGCCTGGAAGACCTCGGGGCGCAGGGTGTCGAGGGAGACGTTGACCCGGTTCAGGCCGGCGGCGTGCAGGGCGGCGGCCGTGCGCTCCAGGCCGACACCGTTGGTCGTGAGGGAGAGCCTGGGGCGGGGCTCCAGAGCCGCGCAGCGCTCCACGATGCCGACGAGCCCGGGGCGCAGCAGTGGCTCGCCACCGGTGAAGCGGACGTCCTTGACGCCCAGCTGCGTGACGGCGATGCGCACCAGCCGGACGATCTCGTCGTCGGTGAGCAGCTCGGGCTTCCCGAGCCACTGGAGCCCTTCCTCGGGCATGCAGTAGGTGCAGCGCAGATTGCACCGGTCGGTCAGGGAAACCCGCAAGTCAGTAGCGGTCCGGCCATACGTGTCGAGCAGCACGGCGCGCTTTCCCTCCTGCGGTCGGGTCGTCGGCACCACGACAGTGCCGTCCCGTTACTTCGCAGCCTACGGGACGGCACTGACGTTCGACACTCCGACTTGCGCACTCCGGGTCTAGTGTGCTCCGGCTCCGGTGAGGGAGCGGACCTCCAGCTCCGCGTACTTGCGGTCGGCGTCAGGTTCGGGCTTGGACAGGAGCGTGCCCAGGATGCCGAACAGGAAACCCACGGGGATGGAGACGATGCCCGGGTTCTCCAGCGGGAACCAGTGGAAGTCCTCACCGGGGAACATCGAGGTCGCCTTGCCGGACACGACCGGCGAGAAGACCACCAGGACCACGGAGGTGATCAGGCCGCCGTAGATGCTCCACAGCGCGCCGCTGGTGTTGAAACGCTTCCAGAACAGGCTGTAGAGCAGCGTCGGCAGGTTCGCGGAGGCCGCGACGGCGAAGGCCAGGGCGACCAGGAAGGCGATGTTGAGCTTGCCCGCGAAGATGCCGAGCAGGATGGCGACGGCTCCGATGGCGACCGCCGCGATCTTGGCCGCGGCGACCTCCTCCTTCTCGCTCGCCGTCCCCTTGCGGATGACGTTGGCGTACAGGTCGTGCGCGAAGGAGGACGAGGAGGCGAGCGTGAGTCCCGCGACCACGGCCAGGATGGTGGCGAAGGCGACCGCCGAGATCACCGCGAGGAGGATGGCGCCGCCCGTGGAGCCGGCGCCGCCGCCGATCTCCTGGGCCAGCAGCGGGGCCGCGGTGTTGCCCGCCGCGTTGGAGGTGGTGATGGTCTCCGGGCTGAGCACGGCGGCGGCACCGAAGCCCAGCGCGATCGTCATCAGGTAGAAGCAGCCGATGATGCCGATCGCCCAGTTGACCGACGTGCGGGCGGCCCGGGCCGTGGGGACGGTGTAGAAGCGGATCAGTATGTGCGGCAGTCCGGCGGTGCCGAGGACGAGGGCCAGGCCCAGCGAGATGAAGTCGATCTTCGAGGTCGCGCTGACGCCGTACTTCAGGCCCGGTTCCAGGAAGGCCGCTCCCTTGCCGCTCTTCTCCGCGGCCGCGCCGAGGAGCGAGGACAGGTTCCAGTGGAACTTGGCGAAGACCAGGATGGTGATGAGCAGGGTGCCGCCGATCAGGAGGACGGCCTTGACCATCTGCACCCAGGTGGTGCCCTTCATGCCGCCGATCGTCACGTACAGCACCATGACGACGCCGACGAGGACGACGATCAGCCGCCGCGGGCCCTCACCGGTGACGCCGAGCAGCAGGGCCACCAGGGCGCCGGCGCCGACCATCTGCGCCAGCAGGTAGAAGATGCTGACGACGATGGTCGAGATGCCCGCGGCGGTGCGCACGGGACGCTGCCGGAGCCGGAACGCCAGGGCGTCGGCCATGGTGAACCGGCCGGAGTTGCGCAGCGGTTCGGCGACCAGCAGCAGCGCCACCAGCCAGGCGACGAGGAAGCCGATCGAGTAGAGGAAGCCGTCGTAGCCGACGAGGGCTATGGAGCCGGCGATGCCGAGGAACGAGGCGGCCGACATGTAGTCGCCGGAGATGGCGAGGCCGTTCTGGAAGCCGCTGAAGGAGCGGCCGCCGGCATAGAAGTCGGTGGCGTCCTTGGTCTGGCGGCCGGCCCAGACGGTGATGGCGAGGGTCGCCGCGACGAACACCGAGAAAAGGCTGATGATCAGTGTCCGGTGGTCACTCGCCCCGGCCGCGAGGACCTGGGTTGCCATGGTGTGCGGCGCGGTCATGCGGAGGCCTCCGTGCTCTCGGTCTCACCGGTCGGCTGGGTGCCCTCCATACGCGCCCTGATGGCGTCGGAGTGCGGGTCGAGCTTGGCGTTCGCGTGGCGCGAGTACCACACGGCGATACCGAAGGTGCTGGCGAACTGGGCGAGCCCGAAGACGAGGGCGACGTTGATGTGGCCCACCACCTTGGTGTCCATGAAGCCGCCGGCGTAGTTCGACAGCAGGACGTACAGCAGATACCAGGTGATGAACGCGACGGTGAGCGGGAAGGCGAACGAGCGGTGGGAGCGGCGCAGTTGGGCGAACTCCGCGCTCGCCTGCACCTCGGCGTACGAGGCCGGTGACGGCGGACCGGAGGTAGCCGACTGTCGTGCGGAATCCACGATGCCTCCTGTGGGGCGGAGCTGAGCGGGCACGAGCACGCGACGCGAGCCGAACGTGAGCTACGTCACGCAAAGATCGGACCCGCGCATGGTAAAGGCGTGGCCATGGGCTTCGACAGGGGGCGGTGATTGAAAATTGTCAGGTCCTTACCAACCGGAATCCGAGCTTTCTTCACGAACGCATTGAAGGGGCCCTCGCGGCGGCGCTAGGTTCCATCGTCATGTACCCGTCCAACGGCAACCCTGCCGTGACGACGAGTAGTTGGACGATTGGAGATCCCATGGCTCCCCTGCCAAGACGGCGCCGCGCTCTCGCGATACCCATCGGCATGGTGCTGGCGGGTGCTCTCGCGTTCCTGCCGAACGCCGCCTCGGCCGCCACGGCCGGCACCGCCTCGGGCAACGGCACCACCACCGCCGCCGCCGACGGCCCGTTGCTGTCGTACGTGGTCAACACCACCCGGACCAACAGCGGAACCATCAAGGACGTCCAGCGCGCGGTGGACCGCAACGGCGGTGACATCGTCGCGACGTACAAGAAGATCGGCGTGATCGTCGTCCACTCGGCGAACCCCGCCTTCGCCACCGCGATGCGCGAGGTGCGCGGCGTGGAGTCGGCGGGCGCCACCCGCACGGCGGCGCTCTCCACCGCCTCCACGACCGAACTGGGCGCCCCGGAGAAGATCACGGCGGCCGAGGCCGCCGCGGCCAAGTCCAAGGCCACCCCCGGTCAGGAGCCGCTGGAGGCGGACCAGTGGGACCTGGCGGCCATCGGCGCCGACAAGGCGGCGAAGATCGACCCGGGCGACCGGCACGTCACCGTCGCCGTCATCGACACCGGCGTCGATGACACCCACCCCGACCTGACGGCCAACTTCTCGGCCAAGCAGTCCGCCAACTGCGTGGGCGGCGTGGCCGACACCAGCCCCGGCGCCTGGCGGCCGTACAGCGCCGACGCCTACCACGGCACCCACGTGGCGGGCGAGATCGCGGCCGCGCGCAACGGCGTCGGCGTCGCGGGCGTGGCTCCGGGCGTGCGGGTCGCCTCCATCAAGGTGGCCGACCCCGTCACGCAGCTCTTCTTCCCGGAGAGCGTGGTCTGCGCCTTCGTCTTCGCCGCCGAGAACAGCGTCGAGATCACCAACAACAGCTATTACATCGACCCGTGGCTCTACAACTGCCTCGACGACCCCGACCAGCGGGCCATCGTCGACGCGGTCGACCGGGCCGCCCAGTACTCCCACGACAAGGGCGTGCTGAACATCGCCTCGGCGGGCAACTCCAACCACGACCTCGACTCCGACGCGATCGTGGACACCACCAGCCCCGACGACACGACCCCGGTCAGCCGGACCATCGACCCGCACGTCTGCTGGGACATCCCGACCCAGTTGCCGGGCGTCGTCACCGTCTCCGCGACCGGCGTGCAGAAGCTGAAGTCGTACTACTCCAGCTACGGCCTCGGTGTGGTCGACGTCGCCGCCCCCGGTGGCGACCGCTACCAGATCCCGGGCACCCCGTCCGGGAACGGCCGCATCCTGTCGACGCTGCCCGGCAACACCTACGGCTACCTGCAGGGCACGTCGATGGCCTCGCCGCACGTGGCCGGCGTGGCCGCGCTCCTGAAGAGCACCCACCGGCACGCCTCACCCGAGCAGCTGCAGTGGATGCTCAAGGCGCAGGCCGACAACCCCGGTTGCCCGACGGGCCTGTACGACCCCGACGGCAACGGCGTGCAGGACGCCACCTGCACCGGCGGGCAGCACGTGAACAGCTTCTACGGCTACGGCATCGTGGACGCCCTGGACGCCGTCACCAGGTGACGACGGCGCACCAGGCGCGGCGCACCGCTCTCAGGCCTTCACAAGGGCCTTGAGGGCGGTGCGTTCGTCCATGGCCTTGTAGCCGCCGGGGACGCCGTCCAGACCGATCGTCAGGTCGAAGACCGGGGACGGGTCGATCGTCCCGTCCAGCACGTCCGGCAGCAGCTCGGGGATGTAGGTGCGGACGGGGGCGACCCCGCCGCGCAGGGCGATGTTGCGGTCGAACATGTCGCTCAGGTCCAGGCCGGTGCCGCTGCCGTGGGGCACGCCGACGTAGCCGATGGCGCCGCCGTCGCGCGTGACGGCGACCGCGGTGCGCATGGACTGCTCGGTGCCGACGGCCTCGATCACCGCGTGGGCGCCCTGACCGCCGGTCAGCTCGCGGACCGCGGCGACCGCCGCCTCGCCGCGCTCGGCGACCACATCGGTGGCGCCGAAGGCGCGGGCTATGGCGGTGCGCGCCTCGTGCCGGCCGAGCGCGATGATCCGCTCGGCGCCGAGCCGCCGCGCGGCCAGCACGCCGCACAGGCCCACCGCGCCGTCGCCGACGACCGCGACGGTGGAGCCGGGCCGCACGCCCGCGCCCACCGCCGCGTGGTGCCCGGTGCCCAGCACGTCGGAGAGGGTCAGCAGAGCGGCCAGCAGGCGCTCGTCGGACAGCGCCTCCGCGGGCAGCCGAACCAAGGTGGCGTCCGCGAACGGCACCCGCACGGCCTCGCCCTGGCCGCCGTCGGAGCCGACCTGGCCCCAGAAGCCGCCCTCGGTGCACGAGGTGGTGAGGCCGTCCGCGCAGTACGCGCAGACGCCGTCGGACCAGACGAACGGGGAGACGACCAGGTCGCCCCGCTTCAGCCCGGACACCTCGGAGCCGGTCTCCTCCACCACGCCGAGGAACTCGTGCCCGATGCGCTGCCCCGGCTGCCGCGACGCGACGCCGCGGTACGCCCACAGGTCGCTGCCGCAGATGCAGGCCAGCACCACACGCACCACGGCGTCCGTGGGCTGCCGGACGACCGGGTCGGGCACCTCCTCCACCCGGACGTCGTGGGGGGCGTGGATCACGGTGGCGCGCATACGGAAATCGTCCTAGCTGTTCGTACGAGTGGGGACGTACCACCGTACAGCCCCGCCGCGAGAAGGAATTGGGCGGCGATGTACGTGAGCATGATCCAGAAACCGGCCGCGGGCAGCTGCGGCAGACCGGCCGGCCGGGTCGCGATGAGGGTGTCGGAGAGCAGGAACAGCCCGCCGCCGACCGCCGTGGCCGGAGTGCCGAGTCCCGCCCCGCCGGCGGCGACCGCCGTCAGCAGCAGGCTGTAGAGGGCGACCGGGACACTCAGGCCGGACGGCAGACCGGGCCACAGCACGGTGATCGCGGCAAGCCACACGAGGGCGTATCCGGCCGTGGCCCACCGCGTCCCGCCGAGGAACGCCGCGTCCCCGCCGAACTGCAGGAGTACGTCCCCGGCCCAGCCCAGCAGCAGCGCCGCGAGCAGCACAGGGGGGCCGCCCCGCAGCGCCGCCCAGGCAGCCAGCGTGGGCATCAGCGGCGCCTTGGTGACGTCCTCCGCGGTGCCCGCCCCCTCCGAGGACACCGCCGACACCGACAGCGCCGGCACCACCGACAGCGTCGCCAGGTGCGCGACGGCGACGGCCGCGAACGACGCGAGGGCCACGCGGGCGGAACGGCGGGCCCTGGGGCCCGTACGGCCTCCTGGTGCGCGCTCACGCCGCCGGGCCCTCGGGCCGCGGGGACCAGCCGGGGCCGCGCAGCAGGTGGCCGGCCCGGTCGCGCCAGGTGCGGGCGGCGGCGACGTCGCGGGCGATGGCGGCGTACTCGTGGGTGGCCACGCGCAGCGGGTTGAAGGTGGCGATGTTCTTCGTCAGGCCGTACACCGGCCGCTCGGCCTCGGCGGCGAAGGACCCGAAGAACCGGTCCCACAGGATGAGGATGCCGCCGAAGTTGCGGTCCAGGTAGCCGCCCTGCGAGGCGTGGTGCACCCGGTGGTGGGACGGGGTGTTGAAGACGTACTCGACGGGGCGCGGCAGCTTCCCGACGCGCTCGGTGTGGATGCCGAACTGGTAGACGAGGTTGAGGGAGGAGCAGAAGGCGAGCGCCGCCGGGTGCACGCCGAGGGCGATCAGCGGCAGGTAGAACGGCCATGACGTCAGGCTCGTCCAGGGCTGGCGCAGCGCGGTGGAGAGATTGAACTTCCGGCTGGAGTGGTGGATGACGTGGCATGCCCACAGGACGCGGATCACATGGTGCCCGCGGTGCTGCCAGTAGTAGAAGAAGTCCTGCGCCAGCAGCATCAGCGGAATCGTCCACCAGGTGACGGGCACGCGGAGCGGGGTGAGGGCGTACACCCCTGTGTAGATCGCGACGATCGGGAACTTCCACAGGAAGTCGAAGAAGAGACTGCCGAGTCCCATCGACAGGCTGGTCGCGGTGTCCTTGGCTCCGTACCCGGCGGAGTCCTCGTCCGGGTGGATCCGGTAGCTGATCACCTCCACAACGGTGAGCAGCACGAATGCGGGTATCGACCACATCACGGCATCGGGCAGTTGCGGCATGGCGGAACCATAGGGCGCGTGGAGCCCGGCGAACAGATGTCGTTACCGATCGGTATTTCCTCTGGGTAGGCCGACGGGCCTCATCAGGCCCGCCACGTACGGGGATTGTGTGCCCGCACGGGCCGGGGCGGTTCCGCCGGGCAGGGACGGCGGACCCGGCCGACCCAGGCGATCTGACGGATTGCCGGCGCCATGGGCGGGCCGCTCCCGCACGGCCGCGGGCCCTGCGGCGGGCACCCTGACGGCCTTCGCCGGAGGGCCCGCTTCCGGCCCGTCTTAAACGGCATTGACCGGGGCGGAGCCGGACGGGGGCCGGTCCGGACTGTCGGTGGCCGCCCGTATTGTGTTCCACCATGCACGCGTCCCAGCTCCCGCAGCCACCGTGGCCCGAGGCCTACCCCGACGGGTACGCCGTCGTGGACGTCGAGACCACCGGGCTCGGCCGCGACGACCGGATAGTGTCCGCCGCCGTGTACCGGCTGGACGCGCACGGCGAGGTGCAGGACCACTGGTACTCCCCCGTCAACCCGCAACGGGACCCCGGACCGGTCTGGATCCACGGCCTCACCGCCGACATGCTGGCCGACGCCCCGCTGTTCGGCGAGATCGCGGAGGAACTGGCCGCGCGGCTGGCGGGGCGCGTCTTCGTCGCGCACAACGCGGTCTTCGACTGGTCGATGCTGTCACGGGAGTTCGCCCGGGCCCGGACCATCACGGCGGTGGAGCACCGGCTGTGCACCATTGTGCTGTCCAAGGAGCTGGGCCTGCCGCTGCCGAACCACAAACTGGGGTCGCTGGCCGCGCACTACGGCGTCGTGCAACAACGCGCCCACCACGCCCTGGACGACGCCCGCGTCCTGGCGGAGGTCTTCCGCCCCAGCCTCCACCAGGCGGCGGCCGGGGGCATGCGGCTGCCGCTGCACGCCTGCCGCCCGCTCACGGAGTGGATCGACACCGCCGCCGAACCGCGGTCGGTGGCCGGCGGCTACCGCTCCACGTACCGGCCCATGAGCTGGCGGCCCAGCCGGAAGCGGCCCGCCTGCCCCTACCCCAATCCCGGGCGGCTGGAGCAGGACGGGCCGCTGATCCAGGGGATGCGGGTCGCCTTTTCGGGCGACACGAACGTCGACCGCGAACTGCTGGAGGACCGCGCGACCGAAGCGGGTCTGCACGTGTCGTCCGGCGTCAGCCGGCTCACCAGCCTGCTGGTCACCAACGACCCGGGCTCCCTCACCGGCAAGACGGTGCGGGCCCGGCAGATGGGCACCCCCGTCATCGACGAACGGCGCTTCGCCGAGCTGCTCAAGGCCGTCGCCCCGGCGCCCGACGTACACGGCTGAGGCGGCCCGCGGCAGCCGTTCGGGTGGTGCGCGGGCGACGCACCCGCCGTCCGATTGCCGCTCCCCCGCGCGGCCCGCACGCTGTGCTTCATGGCCCGATGTGAAGTCTGCGGCAACGACTACGTCATGAGCTTCGAGGTGCACGCCCAGGGGGCCGTGCACGTCTTCGACAGCTTCGAGTGCGCCATCCACCGGATGGCCCCCATCTGCGAGCACTGCCGTGTCCGGATCGTCGGCCACGGCGTCGAGGTCGACGGGCACTGGTACTGCGGCGGGCACTGCGCCAAGGCCGAGGGCCGCACCGGCATCGTCGATCGCGTCGGGTCCGCGGCGTCCCGGAACTGACGGCCCCCGGCCCCACCGCGTCCGACCCCTGCCGAAAGCGCCCAGCGACCGAGTTGTACGGTCATGGGGTGTACCGCTTCCTGTTGTCCCGCCAGTGGGTGATCCTCACCCTCGTCGGACTGCTGATGATGCCCACCATGGTGCGGCTGGGCTTCTGGCAGTTGCACCGGCACGAGCGCCGGGTGGCGAACAATCACCTGATCTCGGACAACCTCAAGGCGACGCCGCTCCCCGTGGAGTCGCTGACCGGCCCGGGCGCGGTCGTCCCGGCCAAGGAGGTCTACCGGACAGTCACCGCGACCGGCCGCTACGACACCGCACACGAGGTCGTCGCCCGCCAGCGCACCGCCGCTGACGGGGACAGCATCGGCTACCACGTCATCACCCCCCTGGTCATGGCCGACGGCCGCGCGGTGCTGGTCAACCGGGGCTGGATCGCGGCCGGCGACAACCTCACGAAGTTCCCGAAGGTCCCGGCCGCGCCCTCCGGCGAGGTCACCGTCACCGGGCGGCTGCGCCCCGACGAGACCACCGCCGAGACCGGGATCAGGAACAAGGGCGGACTTCCCGACCGCATGATCATGCTGATCAACAGCGAAATGGTCGCCAAGGACCTGCCGGCCGGCGAGAAGCCGGTCGGCGGCTACATGGAGCTGTCCGCCACCTCGCCGAAGCCCGCGGGGCACCAGCCGGAGCTGATCCCCGAGCCGGACCACAGCAGCATCGGCATGCACATGGGCTACGCCATCCAGTGGTGGCTGTTCACCGCCATGGTGCCGGTCGGCTGGGTCATCCTGGTGCGCCGGGAGCTCAAGGAGCGGCTCGCGGCCAAGGAGACCGCCCAGGAGACCGCGGGCGGGCCCGGGGAGACGCCCGGCGGGGACGCCGGCAGTGACTCCGCCGGGGAGTCCGACAGAGAGTCCGGCAGCGGCTCCGCGGGAGGGGACGCTCCCGGGCAGGCCGTCGCTGCGGTCGCGTCCTCGTAGGCCGCGGGGCACCCTCTAAGGGGGGCCGAGCGCGGAGGCGGCACCGTGGCGGGACCCATCGAGAACTACGCGATCATCGGCGACCTGCAGACCGTCGCCCTGGTCGGCAGGAACGGCTCCATCGACTGGCTCTGCCTGCCCCGCTTCGACTCCGGCGCCTGCTTCGCCGCGCTCCTCGGCGGCCACGACAACGGCAACTGGCGCATCGCCCCCGCGTCGGCGCCCTCCGGTGAGCCCTGCACGCGCCGCGCGTACCAAGGCGACACCTTGGTGCTCGAAAGCGTCTGGGAGACCCCTTCCGGCACCGCCAAGGTGATCGACTTCATGCCGCAGCGGGACCACGCGCCCGATGTGATCCGCATCGTCGAGGGTGTGTCCGGCAGCGTCCCCATGGCCAGTGAGCTGCGACTGCGCTTCGACTACGGGCACGTCGTGCCGTGGATGCGCCGCAGCGAAGGGCACCGGGTCGCCATCGCCGGGCCCGACTCGGTGTGGCTGCGCAGCGAACCGCCCGTCCACATGTACGGCAGGGACTGGACGACCCACGCGGACTTCGCCGTCGCCAAGGGCGAGCGGATCGCCTTCACCCTCACCTGGCACCCCTCGCACCAGCGGCGGCCCCGGGCGATCGACCCCTACGAGGCGCTGCGGCAGAGCGTGCGGGACTGGGAGACCTGGTCGGCCCAGTGCCGCTACGACGGCCCCTGGCGGGACGCCGTACTGCGCTCGCTGATCACCCTCAAGGCGCTGACGTACGCGCCCAGCGGCGGCATCGTCGCGGCCGCCACGACCTCGCTGCCCGAGGAGATCCGGGGCGTGCGCAACTGGGACTACCGCTTCTGCTGGCTGCGCGACGCGACGCTGACGCTCAACGTGCTGGTCGCCACCGGCTACCTCAAGGAGGCGTACCGCTGGCGCGACTGGCTGCTGCGCGCGGTCGCCGGCGACCCCGCCGACCTCCAGATCATGTACGGGATCGCGGGCGAGCGACGGCTGCCCGAGCAGGAGCTGGGGTGGCTGGAGGGCTACGAGGCGTCGCTGCCGGTGCGCGTCGGCAACGCCGCCGCGACACAGCTCCAACTGGACGTGTACGGCGAGGTCCTGGACTCGCTCTTCCTCGCCCGCACCCGCGGCATGCGGGACGAGCCGCACGCCTGGGCGGTGCAGCGTTCGCTGATGGACTTCCTGGAGTCGGCGTGGCGCCGGCCCGACGAGGGCCTGTGGGAGGTGCGGGGCGAGCGGCAGCACTTCGTGCACTCCAAGGTGATGGCCTGGGTGGCCGCCGACCGTGCGGTCCGCACCCTGGAGGCCCGGCCGCACCTGTCCGGCGATGTCGCGGCCTGGCGCGCGATGCGCGACGAGGTGCACCGGGAGGTGTGCCGCAGGGGCTTCGACAGGGAGCGCAACACCTTCACCCAGTACTACGGCTCCAAGGAGCTGGACGCGGCGACCCTGCTCATCCCCCAGGTGGGTTTCCTGCCGGTGACCGACCACCGGGTGATCGGCACCGTCGAGGCCGTGCGTACGGAGCTGGACCACGGCGGCTTCGTCCGCCGCTACACCCTGGAGGACAGCAGCGTGGACGGTCTGCCCGGCAGTGAAGGTGCCTTCCTGGCCTGCTCGTTCTGGCTCGCGGACGCCCTGCATCGCACGGGCCGCCGCACCGAGGCCCGTGCGCTCTTCGAGCGGCTGCTGGGGCTGCGCAGCGACGTCGGCCTGCTCGCGGAGGAGTGGGACCCGGTGGAGCGGCGCCAACTGGGGAACTTCCCGCAGGCCTTCAGCCACATCGGGCTCGTCAACACCGCACTCACGCTCTCCGGCACGGAAGGTGCACGATGACGTCATGGACCTGAAATTGAGGGATCGGGTGTACATCGCCACCGGCGCCACCCGCGGGCTGGGCTTCGCCGCGGCACGCGAACTGGTGGCGGACGGCGCCAAGGTGGTCGTCAGCGGGCGCAGTGAGAAGCCGGTGGCCGATGCCGTCGCGGAACTGGGCGGCCCCGCGAGCGCTGTCGGCGTCGTCGCCGACAACGCCGACCCGCAGGCGCCGGAGCGGCTGATCGCGGCCGCGCGGCGCGACTTCGGGCGGCTGGACGGGATGCTGATCAGCGTCGGCGGGCCGCCCGTGGGCACCGCGGACGTCATCGGCGACGACCAGTGGCGGGCGGCCTTCGAGTCGGTCTTCCTGGGCGCGGTGCGGCTGTCGCGCGCCGCAGCGGAGGAATTGGGCGAGGGCGGGGTGATCGGCTTCGTGCTCTCCGGTTCCGTGTACGAGCCGATCCCGGGGCTGGCGATCTCCAACGGCCTGCGGCCGGGCCTGGCGGGCCATGTCAAGGACCTCGCCAACCAGCTCGGCCCGCGCGGCATCCGCGTCCTCGGGCTGCTCCCCGCCCGCATCGAGACCGACCGGGTCCGCGAACTCGACGCCCACACCGGCGACCCCGACGCCGCACGCGCGCGCCACGTCGAGCGCATCCCCCTGCGCCGCTACGGCGCCCCCGAGGAGTTCGGCCGCACGGCCGCCTTCCTGCTGTCACCCGCCGCCTCGTACCTCACGGGGCTGATGGTGCCGGTCGACGGAGGTGCCCGCAGCGAGTACTGAGCCACAGCCCGCAGCCGGGCTCCGGAAGGCAGGCCCGGCACCCCGCGAGACGGCTCGCTGAGACGACCACGCCCCTTTGCCGCCACGGTCCCAACAACTCCGGCCGCACCGTCGCTCGTACGGCACGGCCCCCGGGCCGTCAGGTCACCCGGGTGGCGCGGTGGCTGACGGCGCGCAGCCGGGCCTCGGCCGACAGACGCGACACATGGCGAGACGGCTCGCTCGCAGCCGCGCCGCCGCCTGGTACCTCATGGCCCAGCGCCGTCAGGTCACCCGCGTGGCACGGTGGCTCACCGCGCGCAGCCGGGCCTCGGCGGGAAGGGCCGGCAGCCCGGCCGAGGAGCGGGCCCGCCGCAGGACCGCGCCGTCGAGCTCGGCCAGCACGGTGCCGGGGACGGCATGGGGGGCGAGCGCGAGAAGGAGACGGGCCGTCGGGGCGGTGGGGGTTCCGGCGAGAGTGGCGGCGGCGTGGTCGACACCGGGCAGCCCGGCGGCGTCCGCGGCGATGACCTCCTCCAGGGCGCGGCCGCGCAGGACCGCCCCGCCGTTGTCGTCGGCGTCGACGGCGAACCGGCGCAGCCGTCGCTCCCGCGGCCGAGCCAGCAGCCACCACAGGGCGGCGAGCACGATCAGCGCCAGGGCCGTCAGGACGGCCGGCCACCACCAGGAGGTGTCCGAGTACCGGGTGCGGTCGCCCGAGGCGAGCAGGACGTCGTGAGGCCCCGTCCAGGGCCGGTGCAGCAGGCCCGTCGCGGCGCACAGCACGGCGACGCCCACCAGGATCAGCACCAGGCCCGCGAGGGCGAGCAGGACGCGGTTGACCGTGGAGCGCATCGCGCTCACCCCGTTTCCATGCGGCGTACGTACAGCGACAGCGCGAGCGGCCGGTGCAGCCCCAGCTCGTCCAGGCCCGCGGCAAGGGCCGTTTCGAGGTCGGCCCGCACCTCCGCGGTCTCCCGGAAGGCCACTTCAACCCGGACCACGGCCGCCCGGCGGCCCACGGCGACCTGGGCGAAACGCACCCCGGGCACTTCCACCGCCCGGTCCCGCAGGGCGAGTTCGGCCGCGTGCCGGTCGAGTCCGGCCCGGACGCCTGCCGTTCCGGTCCGCATCGGCAGGACGTCGCGCATCCCGGGCGTCGCCGCGAGCACCAGCAGCCAGAGTCCGAGCAGGACGGCGACCGACCCCGCGGCGAGCACCCAGGGATCGTCGACGGGGCGGGCGGCGAGGTCGTCCGCGAGCCATGCGCGCCAGGCCATGGCGGACCGTCCGGCGCGGACCGCGGCGACGTCGTAGAGCAGCGGACCGGCGAGCGCCAGCACCACGAACGCGGTCACGGCGGCGGGAACGCGGCGCGGGGACCAGAAGCGCCGTACCCGGGGGGCCGCCGCCACGACCGCCTCCGGTTCGCGGGTCCGCAGGGGGCCGCTCATCGCACCCTCCCCTCCTCGGCCGCGTGCGAGGTCTGCGAGTGCAGCCGTTCCACCTCCACGATCACCCCCTGCACCACGATCCCGGTCAACTCCTCCACGCGTTCGGCGACATGCCGCCGCACCACACGGCTCACCACCGCGATGTCGACCGGGTAGCCGAGTTCGACGGACAGCCGCACGTGCATCCGGTCGCGGTGGACGGCGACGCTTGCCCGCGGGAACGCGCCGCGCGGCACGTGCTCCTGGCCGGGCGCGCCGGCCAGCGCCTCACGCGCGGCCTGCGCGGCGATCTTCGCCGGGACGCGGTCGGCGATGCGCAGCGAGCCGCGTTCGGCGGGGGCGAGGAGCGGAACAGCGGAATTCCGGGCCGGCTCCGCGGTCGTCATCGGGCCGCCTCACCGCCGCCGGTCGCGGGTGCGGAAGAACTCCCCGGGCTCCAGGTCGCCGTCGAAGTACCGGCCGACCAGGAACCCGACGGCACCGAGCGCCGCCACCAGCAGGAAGGCGGCGAAGCCGCCGAAGTACCCGGCGAAGCCGAGGGCCATCCCGACGATCAGTCCGATCAGGGCCATGCTCATGGTCCGCTCCCTGTCCTGCGCCCGGGGTCCGGTGCAGATGTCACTGGACCCGCTGCTCCTGGTCTTCGTCGTCCGTGTCGTCGGGCAGTTTGACGTCCCCGACGGCGATGTTGACCTCGACGACCTCCAGGCCGGTCATCCGCTCGACGGCGACGATCACGTTCTCCCGGACGGCGTGGGCGACGGCCACGATGGACACGCCGTAGTCGACGACGATGTCGAGGTCGAGCGCGGCCTGCACCTCGCCGACCTCGGCCCGCACGCCGCGAGTGCCCGATTTCCCGCCGGGCACCCGGTCGCGCACCGCGCCGAAGCCACGTGGGATCCCCGCGCCGAGGGCGTGCACTCCCTCCACGTCGCGCGCCGCGAGTCCGGCGATCTTCTCCACCACCCCGTCGGCGATCGTGGTGCGGCCGCGGGTCACGGGGTCGCCGAGCGGCACCCTGCGGCCGTTCGCCGGAGTGCCCGGGCTGGTGCCCTTCTCCAGCGTCCGGCCCCTGCCCTCGCCCTGCTGCACGGTCTCGGTCATCCCACCTCGTCCCTTCGACCTTCCGATGGCGGGAGCTGTTCGGGCTGCTCCGTGCACCACACTATGTGGGCATGCCCGCTCGCGCCGTGAGGATGCGGCGACCGGGCGAGGACGGCTGCGCACGTGCGTACGCCCTGGGGTGGAGGGAGGTGAGGGCCGATGACCTCGGACCGGTTGACGCAGGCGGTACGCAGGCAACTCGGGCTCGGCCGGGTCCTGCCGCTGGGGAACGCAGGGGACACGCTGTGGGTCACCGAGAGCGCGGCGACGGCGGTGCTGCGGGCGGCCGCCGCGCGGGTGCCGGGGGTACGGCTCGGACGGCTGCGCATCGGTGCCGCGGGGCCGGATCGAGTCCCGGCCCAAACCGCCCCGCCCGTACCGGAGTCGGCGCCCCCGGGTGCGCTCGCCCGGCTGCCGCTGCGGATCGAGGCCGCCTTCGAGGCCACGCCCGCGCTGCCGCTGCCGGACTCGGCGCGGCGATTGCGTGACGCACTGTGGGACGCCGCGGCGTACGGCGTGGGGCTGGAACCGGCGGCGGTCGACCTGGCCGTCACCGGACTGCTGGACACCGACGGCGCCGAACCGCCCGCGCTGGACGCGCTGTCGGGGCTACCTGCCGCGTTCCCTGCCGAAGCGGAAGACGTGAAAGTCGCAGAAGACGCAGACGGCACCGCACCGGGAAGCGCCACGGCGCGAGCCGCGGCCGTGGCGGTGCCCGGGGTCGCCCGGCTCACCGCGCGGCTGGGCGGGCACGCCCACCCCGCCAGGCTGCAGATCGCGGTCGACGCGGGACACCGCGCAGACGACGTCGCCCGCGCGGTCGCCATGGCGGTGACGGCCGTGACAGGGAACGTCACGACCGTCGTGGTCACCGACATCGCCCCCGGCTGAGGACAGCCGGGGCGTGGACGCGACCGGCCGGGCCGCTACTCCCCGACGCCCGCGAGGTCGCGCAGTCGGCGGCCCTGCGCGGCCCGTTCGGCCGTGCGCTGCTCCTCGTACGTACGGCCGGAGGCCTCGCGGAGCAGCGCCTTGGTCTCGATCACGGCGTCGCGGGGCGCCGCCAGCAGTGCGGCGGCGAGGTCCTTGACGGTGGCGTCGAGCGCGCCGGCCGGGACGGCGATGTTGGCCAGGCCGGTGCGCACGGCTTCCTCGGCATGGACGAAGCGACCGGTGGCGCAGATCTCCAGCGCCCGCGCGTAGCCGACCAGTTCGGTCAGCGGCTTGGTGCCGGCCAGGTCGGGGACCAGGCCCAGACCGGTCTCGCGCATCGCGAACTGCACGTCGTCGGCGACGACGCGCAGATCGCACGCGAGAGCCAACTGGAAGCCGGCACCGATCGCATGCCCCTGGACGACGGCGATCGTGACGATGTCATTGCGCCGCCACCAGGTGAACGCCGACTGGTACTCGGCGATCGTGGCATCGAGTTCGCCCTCGGACCCGCGGGCGAGATCGATGAACGACGGCTCGCCGTCGAATCCCTCCGGTGTGAAGGCCTGCCGGTCGAGTCCGGCGGAGAAGGACACGCCCTCCGCGCGGAGCACGACCACCCGCACACTGCCCGGCAGAAGCCGGCCCGCTTCCTCCAGCGCCCGCCACAACGCGGGAGACTGGGCGTTCCGCTTGGCCGGGTTGCACAACGTCACGGTGGCGACACTGTCGTCCGCCGAGAGCCGTACACCGTCACGCTCAAGCAGCACTGTGGGGTCAGACATCGGGCACCTCCGAGCGATCCGCAGACTTGATTACCGAAGAGTAACCACCCGGTCGGTCATTTCCGCGACCGGGTGGCCCTGTCATGTCTTCGGACCACTGCATACCGCCGTGCCAGGCGCCGACACCCGTCAGGCCGTGGAAACCTTCTTGCCCCGTGTGGCTCCGCCGCGACCACGCAGGGTCACGCCGGACTCACTGAGCATGCGGTGGACGAAGCCATAGGAGCGACCGGTTTCCTCGGCCAGCGCCCGGATGCTTGCCCCGCCGTCGTACTTCTTCTTGAGGTCTGCCGCGAGCTTCTCGCGCGCGGCGCCGGTCACCCGGCTGCCCTTCTTCAGAGTCTCGGCCACCCGTGCCTCCTCTAGGGAAGTGCGCTCTGTGACTCTCATGATCACCCCTAGGAGACTTCCTGGCCACCCATTCGGCAAGGTCCGTGCAACAACATTCGGACCCCTGTTGACGTGGAGGCCGGGCGCCGCTGGAGGCGAAATCGGGCATTCCGCCGCACTGTCCGCGCGACCCTTCCGAACCCGCCCGAGAAAGGGCAGGTCACCAAGGTCGGTAAGGAGTTTCCCCATGTGACGCGGCTGATCGACTCCGCCGTTCGGTGGATCGCACGTTGGCGCGCCGGAGTACGAGCCGGCCTCACACCATTGAAGGATCACCCGTCGGCCGAATGATCCAGGGGATTGATCCACACGGATGATCGGCCGCGGGTCGACGGGCCCCCGGACGGCTCCCCTGGAGCCGCGCCGGAGGGTCAGGCGAGCGAGACGAGGTCCACGTAGTCCTTGCCCCACAGGTCCTCGACGCCGTCGGGCAGCAGGATGATCCGCTCCGGCTGGAGCGCCTCCACCGCGCCCTCGTCGTGGGTGACGAGGACGACGGCACCGGCGAAGGTGCGCAGCGCGCCGAGGATCTCCTCGCGGCTGGCCGGGTCGAGGTTGTTGGTGGGCTCGTCGAGCAGCAGCACGTTGGCGCTGGAGACGACGAGGGTGGCGAGCGCGAGACGGGTCTTCTCGCCGCCGGACAGGACGCCCGCGGGCTTGTCGGCGTCGTCGCCGGAGAAGAGGAACGAGCCGAGGATCTTGCGGACGGCGACCAGGTCCATGTCGGGCGCGGCGGAGCGCATGTTCTCCAGCACGGTCCGGTCCGGGTCGAGGGTCTCGTGCTCCTGGGCGTAGTAGCCGAGCTTCAGGCCGTGGCCGGGGACGACCTCGCCGGTGTCGGGCTGCTCGGTGCCCGCCAGCAGCCGCAGCAAGGTGGTCTTGCCGGCGCCGTTGAGGCCGAGGATGACGACCCGGGAGCCCCTGTCGATGGCCAGGTCGACGTCGGTGAAGATCTCCAGCGAGCCGTACGACTTCGACAGGCCGGTGGCCGTGAGCGGGGTCTTGCCGCAGGGCGCGGGGTCCGGGAAGCGCAGCTTGGCGACCTTGTCGGACTGGCGGACCGCCTCCAGCCCGGACAGCAGCTTGTCGGCGCGGCGCGCCATGTTCTGGGCGGCGACGGTCTTGGTCGCCTTGGCGCGCATCTTGTCGGCCTGCGCGTTGAGGGTCGCGGCCTTCTTCTCGGCGTTGGCGCGCTCGCGCTTGCGGCGCTTCTCGTCGGCCTCGCGCTGGGTGAGGTACTGCTTCCAGCCCATGTTGTAGACGTCGATCTGGGAGCGGTTGGCGTCCAGGTAGAAGACCTTGTTGACGACCGTCTCGACCAGGTTGATGTCGTGGGAGATCACGACGAAGCCGCCGCGGTAGGTCTTGAGGAAGTCCCGCAGCCACAGGATCGAGTCGGCGTCCAGGTGGTTGGTCGGCTCGTCGAGCAGCAGGGTGTCGGCGTCGGAGAAGAGGATGCGGGCCAGCTCCACGCGGCGCCGCTGACCGCCGGAGAGGGTGTGCAGCGGCTGGGCGAGCACCCGGTCGGGCAGGCTCAGGGCGGCGGCGATGGTGGCGGCCTCGGCTTCGGCGGCGTAGCCGCCCTTGGTGAGGAACTCGGTCTCCAGGCGCGCGTACTTCTTCATCGCGTTGTCGCGGGTGGCGCCCTTGCCGCTGGCCATCCGCTCCTCGTTCTCGCGCATCTTGCGCAGGACCGAGTCCAGGCCGCGGGCGGACAGGATGCGGTCGCGGGCGAGGACGTCCAGGTCTCCGGTGCGCGGGTCCTGCGGCAGGTAGCCGACCTCACCGGCGCGGGTGACGGTGCCGCCGGCGGGCATGCCCTCGCCGGCGAGCACCTTGGTGAGGGTGGTCTTGCCGGCGCCGTTGCGGCCGACCAGGCCGACGCGGTCGCCGCGGGCGATGCGGAAGGAGGCGGACTCGATGAGGACGCGGGCACCGGCGCGCAGCTCGATGCCAGTGGCAGTGATCACGGAAAGGGCTCCTGGGCGTGGCGGACGGCTATCGGGACTGCCGCGCCAGCGCGTCGTGGGTGGTGGGTGGCGGGCGACGTGCGGGCGGAGGGGTCGCGGTCGGCGACGGCCGTCTAATGCGCGTGGAGTACTGCCATGCGTCCAGTCTACCGGGGGCGCCGTGGTGGCCCCGCAAACGGTTTTCGGCCGCCGGGGCCGGAGGGCGCACCCCTGCGCCGCGCGGGAGCGCTGCAGGCAATGGGGGACACGCGGTTCGACGACGACGACGCGCCGCTCGGCACCTCCGGGGCCGGGCGACCGGCGAGACCGGTGCTGTCGGCGGGTGGTGGGCCGGCGTTCCGCCGGGGCGACCCGCCCGACCTGCGGCGACGCGTGCGCGAGGGGCGTTGTCGGACCCCCCTGCCACACTGAGATCCACATCACATCGGTGCGAACGTCTCCGGAAGGGGAGGGTGATCACCATGGCAGGCAACGGAGCCGCGCCCACGGTCTACCCGACGCTGCGCTACAAGGACGCGAAGGCCGCCATCGCCTTCCTGAAGGATGCCTTCGGCTTCACGGAGGTCGCCGTCCACGAGGGCGCCGACGGCACGGTGCAGCACGCCGAACTCGCCTACGGCAACGGCCTGGTGATGCTGGGCAGCCGGCAGTCCGGCACCCCGTTCAGCCGGGTCGCCGGGGACCTCGGCGCCGTCTCGGTGTACGTGGTCGTCACCGACACCGACGCCCACCACGCACGGGCGGTCGCGGCGGGCGCGGAGATCGTGCTGCCGCTCACCGACCAGGACTACGGGTCGCGGGACTACACCGCCCGCGACCCGGAGGGCAACCTCTGGTCCTTCGGCACGTACGCGCCGCGGATACCGGCCCAGGCGTAACCGGGGCCGGCGCGGCGGGTGTCACTCCCCGCCGGTGTGCACCTGGAAGGCGGCCCGGCGCATCGCCTTGGCGAGCGCGGGGTCCGGGTGGGCGGCGGCGAGGGCGACGAGCACTTGGACGGTGCGCGGGTGCCCGGCCACGCGGAGCTCGTCGAGCAGACGGGACACCGAGCCCTGGAGGGCGGAATCGAGGTGCCCCACCAGCAGGTGGCTCTCGCCGTGGTCGGCGACGGCCGCCGCGGTGTCCACCCACAGCCAGGTGGCCTCCTCGCGGGTGAGCAGGGCCGCGACGTCCTCGGGGTCGTCGCCCTCGTGCTCGGCGAGCCACATCAAGGCGTAGGGGCGCAGTCCCGGCTCGTCCACGACATGCCGCACGGCGGGCTCGGCGGCGCCGCCGACGACGCGCAGCGCCTCGAAGGCGAGCCCGCGCAGCAGGGCGTCGTCACCGCGCGCCACGTCCAGGAACTCCGCGACGGCCTGGGCGACCGGGCGGGCGGCGAGCCACGCCTTGTACTCGTCGCGGGCCGCGCCCGGGGCCATGCCGATGCACGCCTTGAGCATCTCCTCGGCGGAGTGCTCGAAGTGCCCGGCCGGGCCCTGGGCGGCGACGCAGATCTGCTCCAGCTTGACCCAGACCGCCCAGCTGCCGAGCGGGGTGATGGTGACCTCGCCGGGGCGGGCCGGGTCGCGGGGCTCCAGGGCGCCGACGCGGGCCAGCGCGTCCAGCGTCCAGTCCAGGAGAGGGGGCAGGTCGTCACGGCCGCCGCCGGCCGGGGGCTCGTGGCGCTCCGCGCGTAGCTCGTCGACCCGCTGGCGGAGCAGATCGAGCAGGGCCGACACCGCGACCGGCCCGGAGGAGAGGTGCAGGAGGGAGAGCAACTGGGGGGCGGCCTCGACGACTTCGGCGACGAGTGCGGGGTCGGCGCCGGCGCACGCCGGGTCGAGTGCCGCGGGATGCGCCAGCGACCAGGCGTCGAAGAGCGCGACCCAGCCGCGCAGCACGGCGGTGTCGTCGCGGTCCCAGGCGCGCAGCCGCCAACCCGGGCGCGCGGTGCCGCCCTTGTGGAGTTCGATGAGACCGGCCAGCCGGGCCCTGTCCCAGGCGGCACGGACCTGATGGGCCGTCAAGGAGAGTGCGGCGACGGCCCGGCGGACGTCGGCGTCCCGCAGTATCCCGGCCGTGCCGGGGGCGGCACCGGCGGCGGGGTCGGCCCAGTGGGCCAGACGGACCGCGTCGGCGAGTTCGGTACGTGCTTTCCTGGCCAGCTCCGGCAGCGCAGGGATTCCTTCCGGCGGCCTCGGCGGGCGGTTTCGGCGCGTCGCGGCGACACGGCGCGCGGCGGCCAGGGGCCTGCGCGGGACGAGACGCAGCGGAGTGTCTCGCGGGATACGGGACGTCACGGGAGCAGTCTTGCGGGTGAGCACCCGGAAACCCAAACGAGCGTCCCTCCCCGCCACCCGGTGGCACGCGATTTGCCAGAAGATATACCGGTTTATCCACTCCCGCAGGAGAGAACGCGAGAGAAGGCGAGGGGGATCAGAGGAGGGGGGTGAGGAAGCGCCGGACGGCCTCCTCGTAGGGTTGCGGGTCCGCGTTCCACATCGCCGCGTGCGAGGCGTCCTTCACCGGGTGCAGGATGACCAGATCCGGCCGGAGACGGGCGAGTTCGCGGGACGGGCCCCAGGGCGCGAGCGTGTCGCCCGGGCCGTGGAAGATGAGCGTCGGCACGCCCAGCCGGCCGGGTGCGGCGGCCTCGGCGATGCGTTCCGCGTGCAGGCCGGTGCGGCCCTCCGTGGCGCGTACGCCGAGCGGCAGCAGGACGCGCGGCGTGCCCCGGGCGGCCGCGGCGGCGCGTACCGTGCGCTGCCAGTTCAGCACCGGGGAGTCCAGCACCATGCCCGCGACCAGGGCGCGCAGCGGGGAGGCGCACGCCGCCCGGAGCGCCATCGTGGCGCCGGCGGACCAGCCGTAGAGCACCAGGCGGCGCGCGCCGTGCCGGACCGCGTAGCGCATGGCCGCGTCCAGGTCGCGCCACTCGGAGTCGCCGAGGTGCCCGATGCCGTCCGGGGACCGCGGCGCCCCCTGGTCGTTGCGGTAGGCGAGGAGCAGCGCGGGCAGCCGCAGCGCGTGCAGCGCGGGCAGCACGACCATGGCGTGCTCGCGGGTGGTGCCGAGACCGTGCGCGAGGACGACCCAGGTGTCGCGGGCGCCGTCGACGAACCACGCGGGCATCCGGCCTAGTTCGCCGGGGATCTCGACGTCCCGGTAGGCCAGGCCGAGCGCCGAGGCGGGGTCGCCGTCGTACACCTGCGGGGTGAGCCGGACCCGCTGCCCGGCGGCCAGGGTGCCCTGCCCGACGCGCAGCAGGCGCCGGGTCACCGAGCCGGGGGCGGTGGACAGCACGTCCCCGACGGTGGCGTGCACGCCGGGGCCCGTGATGCCGTGGATCCCGCGCCGGCCGGCGCCGAGGGTCCGGGTGAGGGTGACCTCGCGGTCGGTCGCCGAGTGCACCGTCAGCGACTCCGGGTCGGGGCCGTCGGTGCGCGGCTTCAGGGCAAGCTCCGATACATGCCGTCCGGCCGCCACCGCGGCCGCGCCGGCACCGAACGCTGTCGTGGCGGCCAGGGCCGCGGCGGTCGTCAGGCGCATCCGTTCCAGTGTCGGGGCGGGTGCGCGGGGCGGCCAGCGCTGGGCTCCGTCCGGGGAGCTACTCCGCGCCGTCCCCGACGCCGGACGGCTCGTCCCCGGCGCCGGGCTGCCCGTACTGGCGCAGCTTCTCGGCGACCCTGGCGAGCTCGATCTTCGACAGCAGGGAGGGCGAGAAACCCGCGACGGAGCGGGCGGCGAGCCAGACCTGGCACATCCACTCCAGCTGCGCGGTGCGGTCGTAGGCCTGCTCCAGGTCGTCGCCGTACACGATGGTGCCGTGGTTGCGCAGCAGGCAGCCGGTGCGGTCGCGAAGGGCGCGCAGCACGTTGGCGGCCAGTTCCTCGCTGCCGTAGGTGGCGTAGTCGGCGACGCGGATGCGCCCGCCGAGCGCGGCGGCCATGTAGTGGATGGCGGGCAGTTCGTAGAGCAGGGTGGAGACGGCGGTGGCGTGCACGGCGTGGGTGTGGACGACGGCGCCGGCGTCGGTGTTGCGGTAGATCGCCAGATGCATGCTCAGTTCGCTGGTCGGCCGCAGGGTGCCGAGCACCTGCCGGCCCTCCAGGTCGACGCCGACGGTGTCGTCGGGGCCGAGCCGGTGGTAGGGCACACCGCTGGGTGTGACGAGGACGAGGTCACCGCCCACCCGGACCGAGACATTGCCGGACGTACCGACCACCAGCCCGTCGGCGACCGAGCGGCGGGCCGTGTCCACGAGCTCCGACCAGGCCTTGCCCACCGTGTCCTGCACCGACATCCGTGCCACCTCCGGGCGCTGATCCTGACAGGTTGGGCGTTGCCGCGCGCTCCCGGGGCACAGTAGCGTCCCGGCACACCGTCAGACCGATCACCCTCACGAATTGCAGGGGCACCATGAGCACCGTCAACGGCGGCATCTCCTTCTGGTACGCGAAGTCCGGCGTCCCCGTGCCGCGCGAGCCGCTGCCGGGCGACGCGACCGCCGACGTGTGCATCGTCGGCGGCGGATACACCGGCCTGTGGACCGCGTACTACCTGAAGAAAGCCGTGCCCTTCCTGCGGATCGTCGTCCTGGAGCAGCGCTTCTGCGGCTACGGCGCCTCCGGGCGCAACGGCGGCTGGCTCTACAACGGCATCGCCGGCCGCGACCGCTACGCCGCCCTGCACGGGCGGGACTCCGCGATCGCTCTGCAGCGGGCGATGAACGAGACGGTGGACGAGGTGGTCCGGGTCGCCGCGGAGGAGGGCATCGACGCCGACGTCCACAAGGGAGGCGTCCTGGAGGTCGCCCGCTCCCCCGCCCAGCTCGCCCGCCTGCGGGCCTTCCACGAGGCGGAGGCCGCCTACGGCGAGAAGGACCGGCTGCTGCTGGGCGCCGCCGAGTCCGCCCGGCGCGTGCGCGTCGCGGGCACGGCGGGCGGCACATGGACGCCGCACGGCGCCCGGATCCACCCGGCGAAGCTGGTGCAGGGCCTGGCGCGGGCGGTGGAGGCGCTCGGCGTGGTGATCCACGAGTCGACCCCGGTGACGGAGATCAGGCCCAAACACGCGCTGACCCCGTACGGCAGCGTGCGCGCCCCCTATGTGCTGCGCTGCACGGAGGGCTTCACGGCGGCGATCAAGGGCCACAAGCGGTCCTGGCTGCCGATGAACTCCTCGATGGTGGTGACCGAGCCGCTGCCCGCCGAGGTGTGGGACACCATCGGCTGGGAGGGCCGCGAGACCCTGGGCGACATGGCGCACGCCTATATGTACGCGCAGCGCACGGCCGACGACCGGATCGCCCTCGGCGGCCGGGGGGTGCCGTACCGATTCGGGTCGCGCACCGACAACGACGGGCGCACCCGGCCGGAGACGGTCGAGGCGCTGCGCGCGATCCTGCTGCGCTTCTTCCCGGCCGCGGGACCGGTCGGGATCGAGCACGCGTGGTCGGGCGTGCTGGGTGTGCCGCGCGACTGGTGCGCGACGGTGGAGCTGGACCGCTCGACGGGGCTCGGCTGGGCAGGCGGTTACGTCGGCAGTGGCGTGGCCACGGCGAACCTGGCGGCGCGCACCCTGCGGGACCTGGTGCAGCTCGACTCGGGGCAGGGCCACGGCACGGAGCTGACGGCCCTGCCCTGGGTGCACCACCGCGTCCGCCGCTGGGAGCCGGAACCCTTCCGCTGGATCGGCGTGCACGGCCTCTACGCGGCCTACCGCGCCGCCGACCGGCGCGAGCAGTCCGGCCGCAGCGCCGCGACGGACTCCCTGGCCCGGGTGGCCGACCGGATATCGGGGCGCCGGTAACGATCCCGGGCCCTGGGCCGCGCACAGGCCCCCCGAACCTCCAGCACCCCACGGATCCCCATCGTTTACTTTCCGTTCATCCAGACTCCGTACGGTCGCCACCGCCACTGTCCGATCAAACGAATGCCTGGGTACATGGAACACATCACGCTCCTGATCGGAATCGTGATTATCACCGCACTCGTGTTCGACTTCACGAACGGTTTCCACGACACCGCCAATGCGATGGCCACCACCATCTCCACTGGCGCACTGGCTCCCCGGACAGCGGTGGCGATGTCCGCCGTGCTGAACCTCGTCGGAGCGTTCCTCTCCGTGGAGGTCGCCAAGACCATCTCCGGGGGAATCCTCGACGAGACCGCGGGGATCAGGCCCGAGGTGATCTTCGCCGGACTCGTCGGCGCCATCGTCTGGAATCTGCTGACGTGGCTGGCGGGGCTCCCCTCCAGTTCCTCGCACGCGCTGTTCGGCGGGCTGATCGGCGCCTCCGTCGCGTCCGCCGGATTCGGGGCGGTCAACGGCGACGCGGTCGTCATGAAGGTGCTCATCCCGGCCGTCTGCGCCCCGGTCGTCGCCGGGGTCGCCGCGCTGCTGGCGACCCGCCTGACCTACCGCATCGGCCGCGGCACCGACCCGGCCGCGACCGCCAAGGGCTACCGGGCAGGGCAGATCGCCTCGGCGGGACTGGTCTCCCTCGCGCACGGCACGAACGACGCCCAGAAGACGATGGGCGTCATCACGCTCGCCCTCATCGCGGGCAACGTCGTCGCCCCCGACTCCGACCCGCCGCTGTGGGTCATCGTCTCCGCGGGTCTGGCCATCGCGCTCGGCACCTTCATCGGCGGCTGGCGGATCATCCGCACCATGGGCAAGGGCATCACCGACATCCAGCCGCCGCAGGGCTTCGCCGCCCAGACCGGCGCCGCGGCCGTCATCCTGGCCTCCTCGCACCTCGGCTTCTCGCTGTCCACCACGCAGGTCTGCTCCGGTTCCGTCATGGGCGCGGGTGTGGGCCGCAAGGGCGGCGTCGTCCGCTGGAGCACCGCGGGCCGCATGGTCGCCGCCTGGGCGCTGACGCTGCCGGCCGCCGGCCTGGTCGCGGCGGGCGCCGCGCTCCTGGCCGACCAGAGCGACCTGGGCGTCACCGCGGTCGCCGTGCTGGCGCTCGCGGTGTGCGCGGCAATCTGGGTGGCCGCGCGCCGCAGGCCGATCGACCACACCAACGTCAACGCCGACGGCCTGGACGCCGGGGAGCCGGGGATCGTGACCGCGGCCATCGCCGTCGTGACGCCGCCGCCCGCGGGCACTCTCTCCCCCGTCACGAAAACCGCCGACACCGACCACGCCAAGGCCACCGCCTGAGGGCGGGCACCGCCCTACAGGTCCCGGAAGGACACAGCAGCATGCACATCGACTGGGCTGCCCTCGGCTCCGTCTTCGGCGTCAGCCTCGCCGTCACCGTCGGCCTCGTCGGCCTCTTCACCCTCGGCATCGTGGGCCTGTCGCGGCCGGCCGCGACAGGCGGCGGGCAGGGCGCCGTGGTGCGCGCGGGCGCGTACGCGTGCTTCGCGCTGTGCGCGGCGGCCGTGGCGTACGGGATCCTCCTGATCGCCGCCTGACGCCCCGCCAGGCGGTGTGAACTCGGCCTCAGCTCCCGGCCTTTCCGGTCGTGAGCTGGGGTTTCCGTCTTTCCCTGGCAATTCGGGGTGAGTTGACGGGCCGGATCGGCGCGTGGTGGTATCGGAACCGCCACACGGCGGCAGGAGAGGAAGTCCGGTGCGAATCCGGCGCGGTCCCGCCACTGTCACCGGGGAGCGCGCCTCCACCAGCGGCCACGGCCCCGTACCACGGGCCGGAAGGCCGGGGGTGCCGCCGATCCGGGAGCCAGGAGACTCTCACCGCCGGTCACGTCGATCCAGGGCGCGGACCCTGAGTGAGGACACCAGCGATGGGCGGCAACCGCCGTACACCCGACGCCGGCCCTGCCGCGCCCTCCGTCTTCGCCGCCGGGGCGGCCCTCGGCTGGCTGGCCGACCTCGCCCTCGCCGACCCGCGCCGCGGGCATCCTGTGGCGGTCTTCGGGCGCGCGGCAGGCGCATTGGAGCGCGCGTTGTGGCACGACCATCGCGGCCGGGGCGCCCTCTACACCGTGTTGTGCGCCGGGGGCGCCGCGGCGGCCGCCGCGGGGACCGCACGCGCGGTACGCCGCTCCCCCACCGCGTCGGTGGCCCTGACCGCGGCCGCGACCTGGGCGGTGCTCGGCGGTACGTCACTGGCCCGTGAGGCGCGGACGATCGGCGCCGCCCTCGCCGCCGGGGACACCGCGGCGGCGCGGGCCCGGCTGCCCCATCTGTGCGGGCGGGACCCGCAGGCCCTGGACGAGCGGCAGATGGCCCGTGCGGTCGTCGAGTCGGTCGCCGAGAACACCTCCGACGCCGTCGTGGGCGCCCTGGTGTGGGGCGCGTTGGGCGGTGTGCCGGGGCTCGTGGGCTTCCGGGCGGTCAACACCCTTGACGCGATGGTCGGTCACAAGTCGCCGCGCTTCAGCCGGTTCGGCTGGGCGTCGGCCCGGCTGGACGACGTCGCCGGCTTCCCCGGCGCCCGGCTGACCGCCGCGCTCACCGTGCTGGCGGGCCCCGACCGGCGGGGCGCGTGGCGGGCCTGGCGTGAGGACGGCGGCCGGCACCCCAGCCCGAACGCCGGTCCCGTGGAGGCCTCGTTCGCCGGGGCGCTCGGCGTACGGCTCGGGGGGACGCTGGCCTACGGGGGCCGGGTCGAGCACCGGCCCGTACTCGGCGCCGGCAACCGGCCGGTGGAGGTGGCCGACATCGAGCGGGCGGTGCGGTTGTCGCGGCGGGTGAGCGCGCTGGCCCTGGCGGTCACGGCCGGGGGCCGGCTGGCCTGGCACGGGCTCGCCCGGAGGGGGAACGCATGAGCGGCGGCGCGCTGTTGGTCGCGGGCACCACCTCGGACGCCGGCAAGAGCGTCGTCACCGCCGGCATCTGCCGCTGGCTGGCCCGCCAAGGCGTGTCCGTGGCGCCCTTCAAGGCGCAGAACATGTCGTTGAACTCGTACGTGACGCGCGAGGGCGCCGAGATCGGCCGCGCGCAGGCCATGCAGGCGCAGGCCGCACGCGTGGAGCCGTCCGCGCTGATGAACCCGGTGCTGCTCAAGCCGGGCGGCGACCGCACGAGCCAGGTCGTCCTGATGGGCCGCCCGGTGGGCGAGATGAGCGCGCGCGGCTACCACAACGGGCGCCGCTCGGAACTGCTGGAGACCGTCACCGCCTGTCTGGAGGAGCTGCGCTCCCGCCACGACGCCGTCATCTGCGAGGGCGCGGGCAGCCCGGCCGAGATCAACCTGCGGCACGGCGACATCGTCAACATGGGCCTGGCCAGGGCCGCGCGGCTGCCCGTGGTCGTCGTCGGCGACATCGACCGGGGCGGGGTCTTCGCGTCCTTCTTCGGCACGACCGCGCTGCTGAGCCGCGAGGACCAGGAGCTGGTCTGCGGCTACCTCGTCAACAAGTTCCGCGGCGACGTCTCGTTGCTGGAACCCGGGCTGGAGATGCTGCGCGGGCTGACCGGACGCCGCTTCTACGGCGTCCTGCCGTTTCGGCACGGCCTCGGCATCGACGAGGAGGACGGGCTGCGGATGTCGCTGCGCGGCACCGTGCGGGAGTCGAGCACGACGCCGCCGCACGGCGAGGACGTGCTGCGGATCGCCGTCGCCGCGGTCCCCCTGATGTCCAACTTCACCGACGTGGACGCCCTGGCCGCCGAACCCGGCGTCGTCGTGCGGTTCGCCGACCGGCCCGAGGAGCTCGCGGACGCCGACCTCGTCGTCCTGCCCGGCACCCGGGGGACGGTCAAGGCGCTGGAGTGGCTGCGCCGGCGCGGGCTGGCCGACGCGATCGTGCGGCGCGCGGCGGAGGGCCGCCCGGTGCTCGGCATCTGCGGCGGCTTCCAGATGCTGGCCGAGTCGATCGACGACCCCGTCGAGTCGCGGGCCGGTCTCGTGCCCGGCCTCGGCCTGCTGCCGGTACGGGTGCGCTTCGCGCCCGGCAAGACCCTGGCCCGGCCGTCGGGCAAGGCCTACGGAGAGACCGTCGAGGGGTACGAGATCCACCACGGCGTCGCCGACGTCCGCGGCGGCGACGAACCGTTTCTCGACGGCTGCCGCACCGGCTCCGTCTGGGGCACCCACTGGCACGGCTCCCTGGAGAGCGACGGCTTCCGCCGCGCCTTCCTCCACCGCGTCGCGGAAGCCTCGGGTCGCCGTTTCGTCCCGGCGCCGGACACGGCCTTCGCGGCGCTGCGCGAGGAGCAGCTCGACCGTCTGGGCGACCTCATCGAGGAGCACGCCGACACCGGCGCCCTCCTCCGCCTCATCGAGTCCGGGCCCCCGCCCGGGCTTCCCTTCGTCCCCCCGGGCGCGCCGTGACCCGCCCGCCCCGGTCGTACCGTGATGTCCGTTCCCACGAGGAGGCAGCCGCGTGAGCACCCCTTATCCCTTCACCGCGATCGTCGGGATGGAGGACCTGCGGCTGGCGCTGCTGCTGAACGCGGTGAGCCCGGCCGTGGGCGGCGTGCTGGTGCGCGGTGAGAAGGGCACGGCGAAGTCCACGGCGGTGCGCGCGCTGGCGGCGTTGATGCCGCGGGTGGACGTGGTCGCGGGCTGCCGCTTCAGTTGCGATCCGGGGTCGCCGGACCCGGCGTGCCCTGACGGGCCGCACCCGTCCGGCGCGGAGCCGGGGTCGCGGCCGGCGCGGATGGTGGAGCTGCCGGTGGGCGCGTCCGAGGACCGCCTGGTCGGGGCGCTGGACATCGAACGGGCGCTGGCGGAGGGCGTGAAGGCCTTCGAGCCGGGCCTGCTGGCCGACGCGCACCGCGGCGTGCTGTACGTGGACGAGGTGAACCTGCTCCACGACCACCTGGTCGACCTGCTGCTGGACGCCGCCGCGATGGGCGCGTCCTACGTCGAGCGGGAGGGCGTCTCGGTACGCCACGCCGCGCGGTTCCTCCTCGTGGGCACGATGAACCCCGAGGAGGGCGAGCTGCGCCCGCAGTTGCTGGACCGTTTCGGGCTGACCGTGGAGGTCCGCGCGTCGCGGGAGACCGACGAGCGGGTGGAGGTCGTGCGCCGCAGGCTGGCCTACGACGAGGACCCGGCGGTGTTCGCCGCCAAGTGGGAGGCCGAGGAGGGCTCGCTGCGGGCCCGCATCGCGGCGGCGCGGGCGCTGCTGCCCTCGGTCCGGCTCGGGGACGGCTCGCTGCGCCAGATAGCCGCGACGTGCGCGGCGTTCGAGGTGGACGGCATGCGCGCGGACATCGTCATGGCGCGTACGGCGACCGCACTGGCCGCCTGGGACGGCCGTACGGAGGTGACCGACGCGGACGTGCGGCAGGCCGCCCTGCTCGCGCTGCCGCACCGCAGGCGCCGCAACCCCTTCGACGCGCCGGGGCTGGACGAGGACAAGCTCGACGAGACGCTGGAGCAGCACCGCGGCGGGGACGACGACCCCGATCCCGAGCCTGACCCGGACCCCGGCCCGGACGGCGGCGGCGGCGGTGATGGCGACGGCGGCGGGCAGCCGCCTCAGGCCGACGGCGGCACGCCGGAAGCCCCTTCGGACACCGCCCCCGACAGCACCCCCGGTGCCGCGCCCGGCGCCGGTGCGCCCCGCGAGCAGGCGGCGGTGCCCTCGGCGGAGCCGTTCACGGCACGCGCACTGACCGTGCCGGGTCTCGGCGAGGGCGCCGCGGGACGCCGGTCCCGGGCCCGCACCGCGCACGGCAGGACCACGGGCGCCCGCCGCCCGCAGGGCACGCTGTCCAAGCTGCACCTGGCCGCGACCGTCCAGGCCGCCGCCCCGCACCAGCGGGCCCGCGGCCGCGGCGGCCCGGGGCTGGTGATCCGCCGGGACGACCTGCGCGAGGCGGTGCGCGAGGGCCGCGAGGGCAACCTCGTGCTGTTCGTGGTGGACGCCTCCGGCTCCATGGCGGCCCGGCGGCGCATGGGCGCGGTGAAGGGCGCCGTGCTCTCGCTGCTGCTCGACGCCTACCAGCGGCGCGACAAGGTCGGGTTGATCACCTTCCGCGGCACGGACGCCGAACTGGCCCTGCCGCCGACCTCCTCGGTGGACGCGGGCGCGGCGCGCCTGGAGAAGCTGCCGACGGGCGGCCGCACGCCGCTGGCCGCCGGTCTGCTCAAGGCGCACGAGGTGCTGCGCGTGGAGCGGCTGCGCGACGCCTCGCGCCGCCCGCTGCTGGTGGTCGTCACCGACGGCCGGGCGACCGGCGGCCCCGAGCCCCTGCCCCTGGCGTCGCGGGCCGCCCGCCTGCTGGCCGCGGGCGGCGTCGCCTCAGTGGTGGTCGACTGCGAGACCGGGCCGGTGCGCCTGGGGCTCGCGGGCGTGCTGGCGCGCGAACTGCGCGGCACCGCCGTGACGTTGGACGAGCTGCGCGCGGACAGCGTCGCGGCACTGGTGCGGGACGTACGGAGGGCCGCGTAATGCCACAGGGACAGCCGAGCGTCGTGCCGGAGGACGGGCTGACCACGCGCCAGCGCCGCAACCGGCCGCTGGTCATGGTGCACACCGGGACCGGCAAGGGGAAGTCGACCGCGGCCTTCGGGCTCGCGCTGCGGGCGTGGAACCAGGGCTGGCCGGTCGGGGTGTTCCAGTTCGTCAAGTCGGCGAAGTGGAAGGTCGGCGAGGAGCGGGCGCTGCGTGTGCTCGGCGCCTCCGGCGAGGGCGGCACCGTCGCCTGGCACAAGATGGGCGAGGGCTGGTCCTGGGTGCAGCGGGACATCCACGACGTCATGGCGAGTGAGGACGCCGCCCGTGAGGGCTGGGAGCAGGTCAAGCGGGACCTCGCCGCCGAGACCTACCGGCTGTACGTGCTGGACGAGTTCGCGTACCCGCTGCACTGGGGGTGGATCGACACCGACGAGGTGGTCTCGGTGCTGCGCGACCGGCCCGGCACCCAGCACGTCGTCGTCACCGGCCGCAACGCCCCGCAGCCGCTGCTGGACTTCGCGGACCTGGTCACCGAGATGGGCAAGGTCAAGCACCCGATGGACGCCGGCCAGAAGGGCCAGAAGGGCATCGAGTGGTAGCCAGGCTCGTCATCGCGGCCCCGGCGTCGGGCAGCGGCAAGACCACGGTGGCCACGGGCCTGATGGCCGCCTTCGCCGAGGCCGGGCTCGCGGTCTCCCCGCACAAGGTGGGCCCGGACTACATCGACCCCGGCTACCACGCGCTGGCCACCGGCCGCCCGGGCCGCAACCTCGACGCGTACATGTGCGGTCCTGAGCGGATCGCGCCGCTGTTCCTGCACGGGGCGCGCGGCGCCGACCTCGCGGTCGTGGAGGGCGTGATGGGGCTCTTCGACGGGGCCTCGGGGATGGGCGAACTGGCGTCCACCGCGCACGTGGCGAAGCTGCTGCGGGCACCGGTGGTGCTGGTGGTCGACGCCTCCTCGCAGTCCCGGTCCGTGGCGGCGCTGGTGCACGGCTTCGCCTCCTGGGACCCGGAGGTACGGGTCGCGGGCGTCATCCTCAACAAGGTCGGCTCCGACCGCCACGAGGAGCTGCTGCGCGACGCGCTGGACGGCGCGGGCGTGCCGGTGCTGGGCGCGCTCCGCCGGGACTCCGCGGTCGGCACGCCCTCGCGGCACCTGGGGCTGGTGCCGGTCGCCGAACGGCGCGCGGACGCCGTGGAGGCGGTCCGGACCCTGGCGGCGCGGGTGCGGGCCGGCTGCGACATGGACGCGCTGCTGGCGCTCGCGCGCAGTGCCCCCCCGCTCGCGGGCGAGCCCTGGGATCCGCGGGCGGCGATCGGCCCGGCCGGTCCCGCCGCCGCGGGCGGGCGGCCGGTGGTCGCCGTGGCGGGCGGCGCGGCGTTCACCTTCTCCTACGCCGAGCACGTCGAACTGCTCGCCGCCGCCGGGGCGGAGGTCGTCACCTTCGACCCGCTGCGTGACGAGCGGCTGCCCGAGGACAGCGCCGGACTGGTCGTCGGCGGCGGCTTCCCGGAGATGCACGCGCCCGAACTGTCCGCCAACGTGCCGCTGCGCGAGGCCGTCGCGGCCTTCACGGGCCCGGTGACGGCGGAGTGCGCCGGGCTGCTGTACCTCGCGCGCGAGCTCGACGGACGTCCCATGTGCGGGGTCCTGGACGCGACGGCCCGGATGTCGCAGCGGCTGACCCTGGGCTATCGCGAGGCGGTCGCCGTGGCGGACAACGTACTGGCGGCGGCCGGGACGCGGGTACGGGGGCACGAGTTCCACCGGACGGTCGTCGAACCCGGCGCGGGCGCCGTCCCGGCATGGGGGTTCACCCGGCCCGAGCGGCGTGTGGAGGGCTTTGTGCGGGGCGCCGTCCACGCGTCGTACCTCCATGTGCACTGGGCCGCCGAGCCGTCGCTCGCGCGGCGGTTCGTCGCGGCCTGCGCGTCCGCGTGAGCGTCCCCGCGGCCGAAGTGACGGCGCTCGTACGGCAAGTGCCGGCCGCCGCGGGCCCGGGCCACCCAACCGTCCCCGACATGGGCGGCCGTCGCGCCCCGCACGGCCGGGAGCGCCGGAGCGCCCTCGCGGTCGAAGGGGCCGCACCGGAGACGGAGCCCGGCTCCGACCCCGGGAGTACGGCCGCGGTGGCGCGCCGTCGCGGTCTCGCGACATGCAGCGGGCAACCAGCAGACCGGCACCCGTGCCGGAGCACCTCGGCCCGGGAGCGCGTCGGGCCGGGGCGGCGCGGGGAGGGCGGCGCGGCCGACGTGACCGTGGTCGTCGGCGTCGGCGCGAGCCGGGGCGTCCCGGCGGCCGAAATGCTGGCGCTCGTGCGGCTGGTACTGGCCGCGGCGGGCACGGGGAGCGCGTGCCTGGCGGCGCTCGCCACCCTGGACGCCCGGGCGCGCGAGCCGGGGATCGTGGCCGCCGCCGAGGCGCTGGGGGTGCCCCTGCTGGCGTACGACGCCGATACGCTGGCCGCCGTGGATGTGCCGACGCCCTCCGGAGCAGCACTGGCCGCCGTGGGCACGCCGTCCGTGGCCGAGGCGGCGGCGCTCGCCGCGGCGCCCGGCGGCGAACTGCTCGTCCCGAAGACGAAGTCCGTGCCCGGCGGCGGGGGCACGGCCCGGGCCACGGCCGCCGTGGCGCGCCGCCGCGGCCCCGCGGCAGGCACCAGCGAGGAGACAGCACGGTGAGCATCCCGCCCGAGGACGTACTGGAGCGGCGCGTCGACGCGGCGCTGGGCGGCGGACGGCGTGCCCCGCAGGACCTGGCCGGCACCATGGTGCTGCTCGTCGCCGCCGGGTCCCCGGAGCCCGTGGACAACGCGGAGGCGGTGCGGGCGGCCCGCCTGCTGTGGGAGGGACGCGGGTACGCGGGCGTGGAGACCGCCTTCGTGTCCGCGGCTGCCCCCGACGTACCGGCCGGACTGGACCGCTGCCGGCGGCTGGGGGCGCGGCGGATCGTCGTGCTGCCCGCCGTCCTGGCGGACGGGGAGCCGGCCCGGCGGGCGCGGCAGCAGGCCGAAGGCTGGGCGGAGGCGCACCCCGGGCTCGACGTGCGCTGGGCGGGGGCGCACCCCGCCGAGTCCGCAGCCGAACCCGACGACGGCCACGACCTGCGCCACCACGGCGACGTCGAGGTGCGCGACGACGGCGGCACGCTCACCGACCTGGCCGTCAACGTGCGCACCGGCACGCCGCCCGGCTGGCTGCGCGAACGCGTCACCGCGGCCCTGGACGGCCTGGCGGCCTACCCCGACGGGCGGCCCGCGCGCCGGGCCGTGGCGGTGCGGCACGGCAGGCCGCCGGAGGAAGTACTGCTGACCGCCGGCGCGGCGGAGGCGTTCGTCCTGCTGGCCCGGGCGCTCGGGGCACGCCATCCGGCCGTGGTGCACCCGCAGTTCACCGAGCCGGAGGCGGCGCTGAGGGACGCCGGGCACAGCGTCCACCGCGTTCTGCTGACCGCGGGGAACGGGTTCCGGCTGGACGCGGACGCCGTGCCGGCGCGAGCCGATCTCGTCGTGCTCGGCAACCCCACGAACCCCACCTCAGTCCTGCACCCCGCCGAGGAGATCGTGCGCCTGGCGCGTCCCGGCCGCACCCTGGTGGTGGACGAGGCGTTCATGGACGCGGTGCCGGGCGAGTACGAGTCGCTGGCCGGCCGGCGCGACGTGCCCGGGCTGCTGGTGCTGCGCAGCCTCACCAAGACGTGGGGGCTGGCGGGCCTGCGGGTGGGCTACGTCCTGGGCGACCGGGAGCGGATCGCGGCGCTGGAGCGGGCGCAGCCGCTGTGGCCGGTGTCCTCGCCCGGCCTGGCGGCGATCGAGGCGTGCTGCGCGCCCGCCGCGCTCGCCGAGGCGGAGCGGGCGGCACGGCAGGTCGCCGGCGACCGCGGTCATCTGCTCGCGCGGCTCGCCGAGTTCGAGGGCGTCGAGGTGGCGGGCCCGGCACTGGGCCCCTTCGTCCTGGTGCGCCTGCCGGAGGCGGCCGCCGTGCGCGAACGGCTGCGGGAACTGGGCTTCGCGGTACGCCGCGCGGACACCTTCCCCGGCCTCGGCCCGCAATGGCTGCGGCTCTCGGTACGCGACCGGGAGACCACGGACCGCTTCGCGGTGGCGCTGGCCAAGGCGGTCGCGGTCAGCTCCTGACCCCGAAAGCCTGGGGATCGACGCCACCCAGGGCCGGAGGGACCTCCCGGCGCGGATACGCTGCGACGCTTCGCGAACCGGGCTTCGCCGCACACCACGCCGACACCTTCCCCGGCCCTGGGCCCCAGTGGCTGCCGTTCCCGGTGCGCGACCCAAGGCGGTCGCGGTCAGCTCCTGACCCCGAGCGCCTGGAGGTCGATGCCGCCCAGGGCCGGGTGGACGTAGGCGTTGGTCACGCGCGCGGAGCGGTAGTTGAGCCGCCGGTCGTAGAGGAAGGGCAGCAGGGTACCGCGGTCCTGGGCGGTGGAGTCGACGGTCCGCCACAGGTTGTCGGCGGCGTTGCGGTCGGTCTCGGTGTCGGCCTCGTCCATCAGGGCGTTGATCTCGCGGTCGTCGAGGGCGGCGTAGTTGCTGGGGCTGCCGGGCAGCAGCAGGGGCCGCAGGAAGCCCGCGGGCGACGGCCAGTCGGACTGCCAGGTGATCAGCGCGATGCCCCAGCCCTTGGCCTTGAGCCGCTTCTGGTCGGCGAGGACGGGGTAGTAGTCGGCGGCGTCGGGTGTCTCGACCGTCGCCTTGACGCCTATCGCGGCGAGCTGGCCGCGCAGCGACTCGGCGGCCCTTCGGGCGACCGGGTCGCTGCCCGAGGCGGCGATGACGGTGCTGAACCCCTTGGCGTGGCCGCAGTCGCCGAGGAAGCGCCGGGCCTGCTCGGGGTAGCTGCCGCCGGTCGCGGTGCCGTAGGTGTCCAGGTGACGGTCGTAGCCGCCGACGGTCGGGGGCAGCATGCCGCCCGCAATGTCGCCGGCGTTCTCACCACCGAGAGCGGCGCGCAGGGCGCGGCGGTCGGTGGCGTACTGCACGGCCCAGCGGCAGCGGTAGTCGTCGAAGGGCGGCACGGCGGTCTGCAGCGAGAAGTAGCGCACGGCGCCGGTCGTGACGAGGTCGGCGCGGGACTTCAGGGCGTCGTCGGCGAGGATCCTGGCGCGGGCGGCGTCCCGCACCCCGGTCTGAGCGGCGTCGAGGTCGGCGGTGCCGTCGAGCAGCGCGGCGTCCACGGCCGCGGCGTCGGGGGCGATCGTCAGCTCGACGGTGTCCGGGAGGGCGGTGCGGATGGAGTCGGTCGAGGCGTCCCACCGATCGTTGCGGACGAGCCTGAGCTCCTTGGCGGCGTCGTAGGAGGCGATCCGGTAGGGGCCGCTGGCGACCGGCTGCTTCTCGTAACTCGTCTTGGTGTCCTTGCCCTTGGGTACGGGCGAGGCCATGGGCAGGGCGAGCACGTACGGGAAGTCGGCGAAGGGAGCGTCGAGGTGGAAGACGATCGTGCGGTCGTCGGGGGTGTCGACGCTCTTCAGGCCCAGTTGGTCCGGGTCGGTGTCCTTGTAGGGGCCGGGATAGTTCTGGCCCTGGTCGAGCAGATCACGCAGATGCGTGGGCCCGCCGGCGTACAGGTCGGCGGCGAAGGTGCGCTCGATGCCGTACTTGACGTCCTCGGAGGTGATGGGCGTGCCGTCCTCGAAGGCGATGTTCTCCTTGAGGGTGTACGTGTACGTGCGGCCGCCGTCCGAGATTTGCCCGGTGGTGGTGGCCAGGTCCGGGGCCAGGCGCGTGCCCGCGGCGCCGGGCTGCGGGGCGAAGTCGACAAGCTTGCGGAGGTAGAGGCGGCCGAGGTTCCACACCAGCGGGGAGTAGGTGCGGGCCGGGTCGAGGGAGTCCGGCGCGTATGCGGAGACCAGCCGCAAGGTGCCTCCCTTGGCCCCGGAGGGGCTGACGGCTCCGGTCAGCGCCCCGTTGTAGCCGCTGGCGGACTTGCGGGCGGCGATCAGGTCCTGGGCGACCGGCGTGACGGGGTCCTTCTTCCCGTCGTCGCCGAAGGGGTCCACGACGACGGCCACGGTGATCAGCACGGCGGCCACGGCGGCGGTGGCCGCGGCGATGAAACCCCAGCGACGGCGCGGCGCCCGGCTGCCGGGAACGGGGGTCGTCGGCGCGGGGTCCCAGGCGGGGCGCAGCGCGGGAGCGGCCCAGGGGCCGTACGACGGGGGGTTGTAGGCGGGGTGCTGCGGCACCGGGGCCCGCTGCGGCTGCGGGGGCAGCGCGCGCGGCGCGGTCGGCGGGGTGCGCGAGGCGAGCCAGCCGTTCAGCCGGTCCTTCATCTGGCCGGCGCTCTGCGGGCGCAGTGCCGGATTCTTGGACAGCGCGGAGAGCACGATCGCGTCGAGCGCGGGCGGCACCAGCGGGTTGCGCGCGGAGGGCGGCATGGGCATCTGGTGGACGTGCGCGTACATCACCCCCAGCGGGGTGGCGCCCGCGAACGGCACGGTGCCGGTGAGGAGTTCGGTGAGCATGCAGGCGACCGCGTACAGGTCGCTGCGGGCGTCGACGGCGTCCCCCGCGCACTGCTCTGGGGCCATGTAGCCGGGGGTGCCGATGGCGGAGCCGGTGCCGGTGAGACCGGTGAGGGAGTGCACGACACGGGCGATGCCGAAGTCGGCGACCTTGACCGCTCCCCCGGTGGTGATCAGCACGTTGGAGGGCTTCACGTCGCGGTGCACCAGGCCGCGGGCATGGGCGTGGGCGAGCGCGTCCAGGATGTCGCAGGTGATGCGGACGGCCCGCTCGATCTCCATCGGGGCCTGGTCGCGGGCGAGTTCGGACAGGGTCCGGCCCTCGATGTGCTCCATGACGAGAAAGGGGACGACCGCGTCCTGCGTGGTGATCTCGTCCTGGTCGTGGACGGTCACGATGCCGGGGTGGTTGAGGCCGGCGGCGGCCCTCGCCTCGCGGGCGAAGCGGCGGCGGGCCTCGGGGTCGCGCGCCAGCTCCGGCAGCAGGGTCTTGAGGGCGACGGTGCGGCCCAGGCGCGTGTCGTACGCGAGATGGACCCGGGCCATCCCCCCGGACCCGAGCAGCGCCCGGATCTCGTACCGTCCCCCGAACATGAGACCCCCCGGCCCCGTCCGCGGCGGGCGCGCGGACACTCTCATCAGGGTAGTGGAAACACCCCTTTTGAGACGCGGGCCGTTACGCGCCTGTGGACAACGGCCGCGGAGGGCGGCCGCGGACACGCGGCACACGCCGCCCGCCGCCGCCCTCCGCGGACCCCTCCCCCATTGACCCCTGAACCGCCCCCGGGGTCACCCGGACCCGTCAGTCCCGGGTGTTCTGGGTCGCCGTCCTGCGGCGGGTCATACGGATCACGACGAAGCCGGCGGCGAAGAGCAGCACCGAACCGCCCGCGAGGTAGGGCGTCATGCTGCCGCTGCCGGTCTCGGCGAGGTTCCCGGCCTCGGCCTGGACGGACGGGGCGGAACTGGGCGATCCGGTGGCGTTCGCCGGCTCGGCGGACGCGCTCGGCGAGGGGGACGTGCCGGGCTCCTCGGACTCGCCGCCGGTCTGCGGCGTGGGCGTCGCGCTGCCCTCGTCCTCCCCGCCGGGCTTGCCACCGCCGTGCCCGCCCCCGTTGCCGCCGCCATTACCGCCGTGCCCGCCTCCGTTGCCTCCGCCGTGCCCGCCGCCCCCGTGCTCGCCGCGGCGCGGCGTCTCGCAAGTGGCCTGCACGAGCGTGACCGTGCCCTTGACGTCGGCGACGTTCAGCTTGAGCGGATTGATGGAGACGGAGAGTTCCAGGGCGGTGGCCGCGGCCGTGCGCGAGGTGACGACCTTCTTGGCGAGGTCGAGGCGGACCTCGCCGACGCCGGGCACCTTCACCTCGGTGGGACCGCCCGCGGAGACCCGGACGCGCTTGCCGAGTACGGTGACCCAGCCCGGCATCTCCGTGTCGGCGACGGGACGTTCGCCGGACTCGCAGGTGGCGCGCGAGGTGATCGTGTCGGCCTTGATGAGCCCGATGAGCGGCAGTCCTGGGACATGGACGCGCGCGTGCACGAGGTTGGCGTACCCCTCCGCCTTGTGGCGGTCGACGGTGGCCCGGGCGGTGGCGACATCCGCTCGCAGGACGCTGAACGGGCGGCCTCGGTCGACTCCGTCTAGGGTCGCGGTGAGCGCGGTCTTGTCGGCGCTCGCGGGCGCCTGGACGTCGTTGAGCGAGAGGTTGAGCGGTACGTCGACGGTCTTGTTGAGCAGGGACACATCCAGGCCGGCGCGCAGGACGACGGCGCCGGCCTTGCCGGACCCGCCGTGCGACCCCTCGGTGGCCGCGGCCGGGGACGCCGGCCCGAGCGCGAGGGCGCCCGCCGCCAGCGCGACGGCGGCCCCCAGCGAGGCAGCCGAACGGCGTGCGGGCATGCTGAAGGGAGAGCTGTACAAGGTGGAAAACCCCCAACTGGTCATGGAGTCGCCACGGCGCCGCTGAAGGGGACAGCGCGCTCGCCGGGCGACCTCGACCCCGTAATGATTTACGTACAGAGAGTGAACCGGCGCCGTCCTGACGCCGGTTCACTCCAAAGGGTGGTTTTCGTCCTCATATTCGAACCTTCAGGCACGTACGTTCCCGCGCGTCACACCTGCGCTCTCGCGTATTCGAGCAGCTTCGCGAAGTCCAACGCGCCCGGGTCCCCATGGGTGTTGTGGCAGAGCAGCCCCGCCGCGACATAGGTGCGGGTCGACGTCGACAGGGAGGCGATCGGCTGCTCGCCCACGGGCTCCGCCGCCAGCACCTCGGCCTCGCCGGTCGCCTCGCACACGGCAGTGCCCTCCCAGCCGGGCGGCACGTGGGCCCCGACCTGCACGATCCGGTGTTTGCCCGGGGTGAGTTCACGGCTCGCCGCCCACACGTCGCCGTGCGGCAGCCGGACCAGCCAGGGGTGGTCGGCCGTCGCCACCACCTCGCCGGCGGAAGTGGCGACCCGCCAGCACTCCTTCCTCGCCGGGCTGTTGCGTGTCACCACCCCGCGCCGCAGCAGCCTGCGCTCGCCCTCCTCGTCGAACGAGGCGATCTCGTCCCCCACGCGGAGGTCCCCCGCGCGCGTCAGGCCGCCGTCGGCACACAGCACCAAGGTGTCGGGATGCACGCAGTTCTCCGGCACGTGCTGGTGCCCGCAGATCCCGTTGAAGGCGTTCCACTGGCGCGCCGTCATCCGCTGCCCGCCCGAACTGCCGTAGGACCTGGGGTAGGGCAGCCACACCTTCGGGCCGCTCAGGGGCACGTCGTGCTCGGTGCTCATCCAGGCGAGGAAGCGCGCGAGCTCACGCAGCGCCCACTGCGGCGCCTTGGGCCAGTACAGATGGGCGGGGGTACTGCTCCCCCAGTCCTCGTGGGTCTCGGGGTCGCAGGTGCCGACCAGCTCCACCTGGCACACGTTGAGGGTGTTGGTCTCCACGCCACCGGGCCGGTTGACCAGCGCGCGGGAGGAGATGTCGATGTCGAAGTGCTGGTACCAGACCAGCTTCTGGTTCGCGAAGTCCGGAGCGGCGGTCAGATTGGGGGCGCTGGAACCCTCGTCATAGGAGGGCACGGACCTGCCCTCGGTGGTGTGCAGCACGATGGCGTTGACCTCCATCGCGTCCCCGCCGTAGTCGTCCTGGTACCAGTACCTGCGCGATGCCCCCGGGTACTTCTGCGGTCCCTGCCTGGTCATGGTGCTCCCCGTCCCGTCGTGCGGATTCGGCCGGTTCTACCGATCGCAGCACGCCACGACGGGCCGGGCCCGCCGATACGGGCAGAATCACCCGAATCGGGGTGGAGTGTGGTAAACCCCCGTCCGGGAGCGGCGGCCGTGCGGGATCAGCCGACGACGCGCCCGCGCAGCACCACGCGCCGGGGCGCGGTCAGGACGCGGACATCGGCGCGGGGATCGGCCTCGTAGACGACGAGGTCGGCGGGGGCGCCCTCGGTGAGGCCGTCGCGTCCGAGCCACTCGCGGGCGGACCAGGTCGCGGCCGACAGGGCGTCGAGCACGGGGATCCCCGCGGTGACCAGTTCTGCGACCTCCCCGCCGACGAGGCCGTGCGCGAGGGAGCCGCCGGCGTCGGTCCCGGCGAAGATCCGGATGCCGGCGTCGTGGGCGGCGCGGACGGTGTCGTAGCGCCGGGCGTGCAGCCGCCGCATGTGGTCCGCCCAGCGCGGGAACTTGGCCTGTCCGCCGTCCGCGAGCTGCGGGAACGTCGCGATGTTCACCAGGGTGGGGACGATGGCCACACCGTGCTCGGCGAAGAGCGGGATGGTCTCCTCGGTCAGGCCGGTGGCGTGCTCGACGCAGTCGATGCCGGCCTCGACGAGGTCGCGCAGGGAGTCCTCGGCGAAGCAGTGCGCGGTGACGCGGGCGCCCTCCTCGTGGGCGGCCGCGATGGCCTCCTCGACGGCGCCGCGCGGCCAGCAGGCGGACAGGTCGCCGGTGTCTCGGTCGATCCAGTCGCCGACCAGCTTCACCCAGCCGTCGCCGCGCCGCGCCTCCTGGCGGACGTAGGCGACCAGGTCCTCCGGCTCGATCTCCCAGGCGAAGTTGCGGATGTAGCGCCGGGTACGCGCGATGTGCCTGCCCGCCCGGATGATCCGCGGCAGGTCCTCGCGGTCGTCGATCCAGCGAGTATCAGAAGGCGAGCCCGCGTCGCGGATCAGCAGGGTGCCGGCGTCGCGGTCGGTGAGGGCCTGCTTCTCCGAGGTGTGCGGTTCGACGGGGCCGTGGTGGTCCAGGCCGACGTGGCAGTGCGCGTCGACCAGTCCGGGCAGCGCCCAGCCCTCCACGGTGGTGACGTCGCGGACCCCGGCCGGGCGCTCGTAGGTCACGCGGCCGCCGATCACCCACAGTTCGTCCCTGACGTCCTGCGGCCCGGCCAGGATCCGGCCCTTGATGCGGAGCGCCGGCGGCGGCGCCTGGTGATCAGCCATACCGGCACTCTACGAGGCCGCGAGTACGCTCGGGCGCGTACAGCCCTCGAACGGCACCGACGAAGGAAGCAGCGCCACCGTGTCCCATCCCCTCCTTGACCTGCCCCCGCTGACCGCCGGGCACTTCGCCTCGATCGAACGGAAGGTCGCGGCACTGCTGCGGACCGGGAACGACGTGGTGATCACGCAGGGCGAGGCGCTGCTGCCGCTGGAGGGCTGCATCCGCTCCGGCGCGCGGCCCGGCGGGGCGGCGCTCAACGTGGTGACCGGTCCCTACGGGCAGACCTTCGGCGACTGGCTGCGCGACGCGGGCGCCGAAGTGGTCGACCTGGAGGTGCCCTTCCACGCCGCGGCCGGCGCCGAGGACGTGGCGCGGGCGCTGGCCGCGCACCCGGAGATCGACTTCGTCTCCCTGGTGCACGCGGAGGCGGCGACCGGCAACACCAATCCCGTCGCGGAGATCGGCGAGGTCGTCCGGGCGCACGGGGCGCTGTTCATGGTGGACGCGGTGGCCTCGGTGGCCGCCGAGCCGCTGGAGGTCGACGCCTGGGGTGTGGACCTGTGCGTGATCGGCGCCCAGAAGGCGATGGGCGGTCCGGCGGGCGTGTCGGCGGTGTCGGTGAGCGAGCGGGCATGGCGGCGCTTCGCGGAGAACCCGGCGGCGCCGCGGCGCTCGTACCTGTCGCTCCTGGACTGGAAGCAGCGCTGGATCGACACCGGCCGCAGGGCGCTGCCGCACGCGCCCGCGCAGTTGGAGATGCTCGCGCTGGAGGCCTGCCTGGAGCGCATCGAGGAGAGCGGACTCGACGCGGTCCTCGCCCGGCACCGTGCCGCCGCCGCGGCGACCCGGGCGGGCGCCACCGCGCTCGGCGCCCCGCTGGAGCCCTTTGTCCATCGCGACCGCGACGCCGCGCCGGTCGCCTCGACACTGCGCACCCTGGACGGCGTCGCCGCCGACGACCTGGTGGCCCGGGCGCTCGCCATCGATCCCGCGCTGCCCCTGGTGGCGGGCGGCGGCGCGCTCGCCAAGGAGATGGTCCGCGTCAACCACTACGGCCTCGACGCCTCCCTCGACGTCGTCCTGCGCACCGTGCGCGCCCTCGGCACGGCCCTCGACGTGACGGACCCGACCGCCGCCCTGGCCGCGGCCGAGGCCGCCTGGACGGCCTGACGGCCGCGCCGTCCCGCGGGACACGGGTGCCCCCACGCGTTCACGCGTGGGGGCATCGCTTTCTCCGCACACCCGGCTTTCCCCATGAATTCCCCGGGGTCGCCGAATGAAATTGCGGACGCGATTTCCGCGCCCATTCGCCCGTGATCTTCTGCCCAGCACCCCGGCCTCCAAACGCCAAGATTTCATAGACGTTGCGTGATGATTTCCTGGTGTGATCGACTCCACAAAGTGATCGTTTTGCCCCGGCATATCCGGTCGAAGCCGCCGCAACCACCGGGGATTCGCGCGCCTGATACCAGCCGCCCCGGCCGCACACAAGGCCGCGGGGACATGCGGAATGAAATTCCGGCCGCTACGTTGTTTTCGCATGACCGCCGCAAGTGAATTGCTGCTCGACACTCCGGTAATCGAGGACGGGACCGCCCTGTGGCGTATCGCCCGTGATTCCCGGACGCTGGACCTGAACTCCCCCTACAGCTATCTGCTCTGGTGCCGGGACTTCGCCCGGACCTCGGTGGTGGCGCGCGCCTCGAACGGCGAGGCGGTGGGCTTCGTGACCGGCTACGTACGGCCGGACAGCCCGCGCACCCTCGTCGTGTGGCAGGTGGCGGTGGACGCCGCGCACCGCGGACGCGGACTGGCCGCCGCGATGCTCGACGATCTCGCGCAGCGCGCCGCCACCGAGGGCGTCCGCGAGGTCGAGACCACCATCACGCCGGACAACGAGGCCTCGCACCGGCTGTTCACGTCCTTCGGCGCCCGCCACGGGGCGCGTACCGAGCGCGAGGTGCTCTTCCACGGCGCGCTGTTCCCCGACGGCCATCAGCCCGAGGTCCTCTACCGCATCGGCCCCGTCGTCTGACCCCCGTCCTCACCGCAACCCCCCACTCCCACCCGAAGGAACGCACGGTGACCATCGCCCCGCCCGCCATGTCCGTCTTCGAGACCCTGGAGTCCGAGGTCCGCAGCTACTGCCGCGGCTGGCCCGCCGTCTTCGACCGCGCACAGGGCAGCTGGATGTTCGACGAGGACGGCCACGCCTACCTGGACTTCTTCTCCGGTGCCGGAGCCCTCAACTACGGCCACAACAACCCCGTACTCAAACGCGCGCTGCTGGACTACCTCGAACGCGACGGCGTCACGCACAGCCTGGACATGAGCACCACCGCCAAACGCGCCTTCCTGGAGCGCTTCCAGGACGTGGTGCTGCGCCCGCGCGGCATGGACCACAAGGTGATGTTCCCCGGCCCGACCGGCACCAACGCGGTGGAGGCGGCGCTGAAGCTGGCCCGCAAGGTCAAGGGCCGCGAGTCGGTGGTGTCGTTCACCAACGCCTTCCACGGGATGTCGCTGGGCGCGCTCGCGGTGACCGGCAACTCGATGAAGCGGGCCGGCGCCGGCGTCCCGCTGGTGCACGGCACGCCGATGCCGTTCGACCACTACTTCGACGGACGTGTCCCGGACTTCCTGTGGTTCGAGCGGCTGCTGGAGGACCAGGGCTCCGGCCTCAACCAGCCGGCGGCCGTCATCGTCGAGACGATCCAGGGCGAGGGCGGCATCAACGTCGCCCGCCCCGAGTGGCTGCGCGGCCTCGCCGACCTGTGCAGGCGCCGGGACATGCTGCTGATCGTCGACGACATCCAGATGGGCTGCGGCCGCACCGGACCGTTCTTCTCCTTCGAGGAGGCGGGCATCGTGCCGGACATCATCACCTTGTCCAAGTCGATCGGCGGCTACGGCATGCCGATGTCGCTGACCCTCTTCCGCCCCGAGCTGGACATCTGGGAGCCGGGCGAGCACAACGGGACCTTCCGCGGCCACAACCCGGCGTTCGTCACGGCCACCGCCGCCCTCGACACGTACTGGGCGGACGGCGGCAGCATGGAGAAGCAGACCCTGGGGCGCGGTGAGCAGGTCGAGGCCGTCCTGCGCGAGATCTGCGCCGAGCACCCGCGCTCCGGCGCCCACCACCGGGGCCGCGGACTGGCGTGGGGCCTGGAGTTCACCGACCCCGGCCGCGCCTCCCGGGTCTGCGCCCGCGCCTTCGAGCTGGGGATGCTGCTGGAGACCTCCGGCCCGCGCGGCGAGGTCGTCAAGCTGCTGCCCGCCCTGACCATCACCCCCGACGAGCTGGACGAGGGACTGCGCACCCTCGCCCGCGCCGTCCGCGAGACCGAGTGACGAAAGGACCCGTACAACCGTGATCGTGCGATCCCTGCAGGACATCGAGGACACCGACCGCGACGTCACCGCCGCGACCGGCACCTGGCGCAGCAAGCGCATCATCCTGGCCGGCGACCGGGTGGGCTTCTCGCTGCACGAGACCGTGATGTACGCGGGCACCGAGACCTCCATGTGGTACGCGAACCACGTCGAGGCGGTGCTCTGCGTCGAGGGCGAGGGCGAGCTGACCGACGACGAGACCGGTGAGCGGCACCGGATCTCCCCCGGCACGCTCTACCTGCTCGACGGCCATGAACGGCACACCATGCGGCCGAAGACCGACCTGCGCTTCGTGTGCGTCTTCAACCCGCCCGTCACCGGGCGGGAAGTGCACGACGAGAACGGCGTCTACCCCCTGCTCACCGAGGGAGCGTGAAACCCGATGACCACCGTGACGACGACCGACCTCTACCCCACCCGCGGCGCCGCCGAAGTGCTGACGCCGCGCCAGGACCCGGTCGTCTGGGGCGACCCGGGCACCCCCGGCCCGATCCAGCCCTCCGAACTGCGCGGGCTCGACCGTGACGGCTTCCTGGCCGTGGACTCCCTCATCGACCCGGACGAGGTGCCCCGCTACCGCGCCGAACTCGACCGGCTCTGCGCCGACCCGGCGGTCCGCGCCGACGAGCGCTCCATCGTCGAGCCGAAGTCCCAGGACATCCGCTCGGTCTTCGAGGTGCACAAGATCAGCCCGGTCTTCGCCGAACTCGTCCGCGACCCGCGCGTCGTCGGCCGCGCCCGGCAGATCCTCGGCTCCGACGTCTACGTCCACCAGAGCCGCATCAACGTCAAACCGGGCTTCGGCGCCTCCGGCTTCTACTGGCACTCCGACTTCGAGACCTGGCACGCCGAGGACGGGCTGCCGCGCATGCGCGCGGTGTCGGTGTCCATCGCGCTCACGGAGAACCACGACACCAACGGCGGCCTGATGATCATGCCGGGCTCGCACCGCACGTTCCTCGGCTGCGCCGGCGCGACGCCAGAGGACAACTACAAGAAGTCCCTCCAGATGCAGGACGCGGGCACGCCCTCGGACGTGGCGCTCACCGAACTCGCCGGGCGGCACGGCATCCGTCTCTTCACGGGGGCCGCCGGGTCCGCGGTGTGGTTCGACTGCAACTGCATGCACGGCTCGGGGGACAACATCACCCCGTTCCCGCGCAGCAACGTCTTCATCGTGTTCAACAGCGTGGAGAACGCGGCGGTCGAGCCGTTCGCGGCGCCGGTCCGGCGACCCGAGTTCATCGGGGCGCGGGACTTCACGCCTGTCGGCTGAGCGTGTGGGGGGGCGGGTTTTTTCCCCGCCCGCCCTCCCTCCCCCAACCTTCGGCCGGGGGAGGGAGGGCGGGCGGGGAACAAAACCTACCCGGAACGAAAGCGCCGCGTCAGGACTCGCGCCGCCCGTTGAACCGCCGCGGCACCCCCACAGGGTTACCGTCCCGCAACTCCGCCGGCAGCAGCGCCTCCGGCGCTTCCTGGTAGGCAACCGGCCGCAGCCAGCGCTCGATCGCCGTGCCGCCCACCGACGTGGACGTCGACGTCGTGGCGGGGTACGGGCCGCCGTGGTGCATGGCGGGGGCGACGGCGACGCCGGTCGGCCAGCCGTTCACCACGACGCGCCCCGCCAGCGGGGTCAGCCTGCGCAGCAGCTCCGCACCGGACGCCTCCGCACCGGACGCCTCGGCCTCGCCGAGGTGCGCCGTGGCCGTGAGGTTGCCGGGGAGCCGCCCGAGCACGCCCTCGACCTCCTCCGCGTTCGCGTACCGCGCGACAACCGTCACCGGCCCGAAGTGCTCCTCCAGGAGCCCGTCGTGGGCGCCGCCGCCCTCCGCGAGCCGGGCGGCCGGGACGGAGACGAAGCCGGCCCGCACCAGGTGCTCGCCGCCGTCGCCGGGCTCCACGGGGGCCTCCACGCCGGGCAGTTCCGTCAGCTCGCGCACGCCCGCGATGAAGTTGTCCCGCATGCGCGCGTCGAGCAGTGTGCCCGGCGCGACGTCTCCGACGGCCGCCGCCAGTGACTTGAGCAGCCGGTCGCCCGCCTCGCCCTGCGGGGTCAGGACGAGGCCCGGCTTGACGCAGAACTGCCCGACGCCGAGCGTCATCGCCTCGGCGAGGCCGGCGCCGATCTGCTCGGCGCGCTCCTCGGCCGCCGCCTCCGTGACGACCACGGGGTTGAGGCTGCCCAGCTCGCCGTGGAACGGGATCGGCACCGGCCGCGCGGCGGCCGCCTCGAAGAGGGCGCGCCCGCCGCGTACCGACCCGGTGAAGCCCGCGGCGGCCACGAGCGGGTGCTCGACGAGGTCGATGCCGGCCTGGAAGCCGTGCACGACGGAGACGACATCGGCGGGAAGGCCGACCGCGACGGCGGCGCGCCGCAGCGCGTCCGCGCACAGCTCGCTGGTGGCCGGGTGGTCGGGGTGCGCCTTGACGACGACGGAGCAGCCCGCGGCGAGCGCGCTGGCGGTGTCGCCGCCTGGGACGGAGAAGGCCAGCGGGAAGTTGCTCGCGGCGTAGACGGCGACGACGCCCAGCGGGATCTTCCAGCGCCGCAGGTCAGGCCGGGGCGGGGCGAGCGAGGGGTCGGCGTGGTCGATGATGACGTCGAGGAAGGCGCCCTCGTCGACGATGTCGGCGAAGGCCCGCAACTGGTAGGCGGTGCGGCCGAGTTCACCGGTGAGCCGGACCGGCCCGAGGGCGGTCTCGGCGTCCGCGGCCTCCAGGATGCGGGGGCCGGCCTCCTCCAGGAAGTCTGCCGCGGTGCGCAGCAGGCGGGCCCTGACCTCCCGGTCGGCCAGTGCCGGGAGGGCGGCAGCCGCGGCGCGCACCACCGCGTCGACCTCCTCGGCCGTGGCCTCGACGGCGACCTGTTCCCGCTGCTTCCCGGTACGGGGATCGACGCTCCACACTGGTACGGCCACCGCGGGTACCTCCAGGCCTTCCGTTCGATATGCTGAACACCATCCGCAACTGTGAATCTGTTCGGGAGCCTACTTGCGCGGGTCCCGGCCGAACAAGAGGGGTCCACTCCAGATGGCTGCAGGTGAGGGCGGCGCGCAGGTCAAATCCGCGGTACGGACGGTGGAACTGCTGGAGTTCTTCGCCGGCAAGCCCGGGATGCACAGCCTCGCCGCCGTGCAGGAAGCCGTCGGCTACCCCAAGTCCAGCCTGTACATGCTGCTGCGCACGCTGGTCGAGCTCGGCTGGATCGAGACCGACGCCACCGGCACCCGCTACGGCATCGGGGTGCGCGCCCTGCTGGTCGGCACCTCGTACATCGACGGCGACGAGGTCGTCGCCGCGGCCCGCCCGACCCTGGACCGGCTCTCGGACGACACCAGCGAGACCATCCACCTGGCGCGCCTCGACGGCACGAGCGTGGTGTATCTGGCGACCCGTCAGTCCTCGCACTACCTGCGGCCGTTCACCCGCGTGGGCCGTCGACTGCCGGCCCATTCGACCTCGCTGGGCAAGGCGCTGCTGGCCACGTACACCGACGAGCAGGTCCGCAAGCTGCTGCCGGAGACGCTGGAACCGCTGACCGAGCACACCCACACCGACCGCGAGAAGCTCATCGCCGAGCTGCACCAGATCCGCGAGCAGGGCTATGCCGTGGACCGCGAGGAGAACACCCTCGGGCTGCGCTGCTTCGGCGTCGCGATCCCCTACCGGACGCCCGCCCGGGACGCGATCAGCTGCTCGGTCCCGGTGGCCCGGCTGACCCCCGCGCACGAACAGCTGATCAAGGACACCCTCTTCGACGCGCGCGACCGCCTCACCCTGGCCACGCGCCGTCTGTGACCGCGCCGGACGACCTCGGCGTCACGGGGCGGTCCGGCCCGTCCCGGCAGGCCCGCGCGTCGCGGTCCTGGCTCGGCCGCCATTCCCGCCTCCGCGCCCACCGGGACGCGTCCTCGGGGCTGCCCGCCGAGGGCGGCCATGGAACCGGACAAGCGCCGAGATGGTGCGGCCACTGCTCGCCCGCGTCGCCGGTGACGAACCGTCGGGAGTGATCCCCCCGAGGGAACCGGTGCGGCAGGAGTTGGTCTGAACATCCCCTAGGATCAAGAGAGTTGGGGCGCCGCACGCTGCCGTCCCAGGACTTGGAGGACCGGTGCGTCTCCCCCGCTCCCTTTCCGGCTGGACCATGGCCATCTTCGGTCTGCTCGCCGCCGCGCTCGGCATCGTCGGAATCGTCTCGCCCGCCGTGCAGCTGTCCCTGCTCGGCTTCCACCGGCCGGACGCCCGCCCGAGCGGGGACTACACGCTGGTCTTCCTCACCGCCTCCTCCATGGCCGCCCTCAACATGGGCGTCTACTACGTGCTGGCGGCGCTCGCCGACTGGCGGGCCTTCTTCCGCTGGACCGTGCCCTTCCGCCTGCTGACCTTCACGGTCTTCACCACGGCCGTGGTCATCGGCCGGGCGCCCTCCGGATTCCTCGGCGTGGGCGTGTGGGAGGCCGTCGGCGCCCTCGTCACGGGCACCGCGCTCTGGTACGAGGGCCGGCGGGAACCGGCCCGTCCCGCGCCGGCGGTCTGAACGGCACGCCTGCTACGCACGGCGGTCCTGGGCGCGCGGATTCCCGCGGCGCGCTCACCGGCCGGGTGTCCGGACTACGCGCCGGTCCCCGCGGTGAGACGACGGGCCAGCGCGCCCGCCTCCGCGCGGCCGAGCCGCCCGTCGACGACCGCGGTGACGATCCGCCGGGCCACGGTGACGCCCGGCGGGACCGGCAGCCGCCGCGTCCAGGCCAGCGCGGAACCGACGCCCGGGTAGTCCGCGACGCGCACGAACCAGGGGTCGCGCCGGGTCTCCTCGGTCGCCCCGGCGAAGACCAGCGTCCACGGTCCCCCGGCGAGCGCCAGCCAGTCGGCGGTGCGGCCGTGCACCGCCTCCTCGCCCTCGGCGTCCGCCGTGAACACCGCCGCCTGCCCGGAACCTGAGGGTGCCCGCCAGAAAAAGCCCCCGTACCCGGCGCCGGGACGGCCGTTGGTGGCGGGGCTGCCGAGGGACAGCGTGCGTGGGCCCGGGTTGGTCAGCGCGAAGGCGAGGTCGAGGACCCACGAGTCCTCGTCCAGTGCGCGGACGGCCACCGTGCGCCGCTCGCGCAGCAGTTCGCCGCCGTCGGCGTGCCAGGACAGCTCCTCGGTGAAGCCCTCCGGGCCGCCCGCCGGGCCGGCCAGGGGCTGCTGTACCCCGTGGTCGTCCAGCTCGACGTGTCCGCGGCCGCGGACGAAGGTGGGTCCGCCCCAGAAGTTGCGCCCCGCGACATCCGGCACGGCGACGCTCACTCCGAGGTGGTGGGGGTGGTCGGCGGGCATGAAGCCGGTGACGGGCACCCCGGCGAGGGTGGTCAGCGGATGCAGGTAGGGCCGCGGCGAGAGCCGGCCGGGCAGCTCCGCGCGGCGCACGTACCGGCCGACGGTGCGGCCCCCGGCCCGCAGTGACGTGGACGGCTTCAGCGCCGCCCCGGAGACGGTGACGGGCGGGCGGTTCGGTGGCACGGCGGCGGGGGCCATGACCGGTACTCCTTCCGACGGGTGCGGGCCGGGCGCGGGCCGGGCGCGGTCTCAGCCCGCGTACGGCTCCGGCACGTCCCCGGGCCGGGCCAGGAAGCGGAAGTCGCAGCCGGTGTCGGCCTGGGTGATCTGATCCTGGTACAGCGCGCCGTAGCCGCGGCCGAAGCGCGGCGGGGGCGCCTGCCAGCGCGCCCGGCGGCGCTCCAGTTCGGCGTCGTCCACCTCCAGGCGCAGGGTGCGCGCCGCGACGTCGAGGGTGATCGGGTCCCCCGTGCGGACGAGGGCGAGCGGACCGCCGATGTGCGACTCGGGCGCGATGTGCAGGACGCACGCGCCGTAACTGGTGCCGCTCATGCGGGCGTCGGAGATCCGCACCATGTCCCGCACGCCCTTTTTCAGCAGCCGGCCGGGGATCGGCAGCATCCCGTACTCCGGCATGCCCGGCCCGCCGAGCGGGCCGGAGCCCCGGAGCACCAGGACGCTGTCCTCGGTGATGCCGAGGCCGGGGTCGTCGATGGTGCGCTGCAGGGTGCGGTAGTCGTCGAAGACGACGGCCGGGCCGGTGTGCCTGAGCAGGCGCGGCTCGGCGGCGATGTGCTTGATGACGGCGCCGTCCGGGCACAGGTTGCCGCGCAGGACGGCGACGCCGCCCTCCGCGGCGAGCGGGTTGTCCAGTGGGCGGATGACGTCCTCGTCGTGCACCAGGGCGCCGGCGAGCTGTTCGCGCAGGGTGGCGTGCGCGACGGTCGGCCGGTCCAGGTGGAGCCGCCCGGCGTCGCGCAGCCGGGTCAGGAAGGAGGGCAGGCCGCCCGCGAAGTGGAAGTCCTCCATCAGGTAGCGGCCGCCGGGCCGGACGTTCGCCAGCACCGGGACCGTGCGCGCGATGCGGTCGAAGTCGTCCAGGGTGAGACGGACTCCGCTGCGCCCGGCCATCGCGATCAGGTGGATGACGGCGTTGGTCGAGCCGCCGAGGGCGAGCACGGTGGCCACCGCGTCCTCGTACGCCTCGCGCGTGAGGATCGACGGCAGCCGCACGTCCCGCCGCACGAGGTCGACGATCCGCATCCCGGAGGCCGCGGCCATCCGGTCGTGCCCGGAGTCCACGGCGGGTATCGACGAGGCCCCCGGCATCGTGACGCCCAGCGCCTCCGCGGCGGCGGTCAGCGTGGAGGCGGTGCCCATGGTCATGCAGTGGCCGGGCGAGCGGGCCAGGCCGCTCTCCAGCTCGCCCATCTCGCAGTCGCCGATGAGGCCCGCCCGCCTGTCGTCCCAGTACTTCCACATGTCGGTGCCGGAGCCGAGCACTTCGCCCCGCCAGTGGCCGGGCAGCATCGGCCCCGCGGGGACGAAGACGGCAGGCAGCCCGGCGCTGGCGGCGCCCATGAGCAGGGCGGGCGTCGACTTGTCGCAGCCGCCCATCAGGACGGCGCCGTCCACGGGGTAGGAGCGCAGCAGTTCCTCGGTCTCCATGGCGAGCAGGTTGCGGTAGAGCATGGGGGTCGGCTTCTGGTAGGTCTCCGACAGCGTCGCCACGGGGAACTCCAGGGGAAAGCCGCCCGCCTGCCACACCCCGCGCTTGACCGCCTGGGCGCGGTCGCGGAGATGGACGTGGCAGGGGTTGATGTCGCTCCAGGTGTTGAGGATCGCGATCACCGGCTTGCCCAGATGCTCCTCGGGCAGATAGCCCAGCTGCCGGGTGCGGGCCCGGTGGCTGAATGAGCGCAGGCCGTCCGTTCCGTACCACTGGTGGCTGCGCAGCTCTTCCGGTGTCTTCACCGGCCCACGGTCCTTCCGCGGAGGACGGGCCGGCTCACAGGTCCCACCCGGCGATCAGGGCGGCCACCCGCTCGCGCCGGTCCTCGGGGAGCGGACGGCTGGGCGGGCGTACGTCGCGGCGGCACCGGCCCAGTGCCGCCAGTGCCTCCTTGACCACGGACACGTTGTCCGCCGACCGGTTCTCGGCCCGCAGTCCCTCGAACTCCCTGACCTGCTCCCATACCGCCATGGCGGCCGCGTAGTCGCCGTCGCGCAGCGCGCGCAGCATCGCCAGGGAGACCCGCGGCGCCACGTTGACCAGGCCCGAGGTGAAACCGGTCGCGCCGACCGCCCAGTGGGCGGGGGCGTACAGCTCGGCCAGGCCCGTGATCCAGGTGAAGCGGTCCAGCCCGGCGTCCCGCGCGACCGCGGCGAAGCGGGCCGGGTCCGGCACGGCGTACTTCACGCCGATCACGTTCGGGCACAGTTCGCCGAGCCGGCCGATCAGCCCGCCCTCCAGCGCCGCGTCGCGGACGTAGGGGACGACGCCGAGCCCGGGGACGGCGTCGGCGATCGCCCGGTGGTAGTCGAGCCAGCCCTCCGGGGAGACGTAGGGGTGGACCGGCTGATGCACCATCACCATCCCGGCCCCCGCGTCGCGTGCGTGCCGGGCGGCGGCCACCGCGGTGGGCACGTCGAGGCCCACGCCGGCGACGACCTGGGTGCCGGCGTCCGCCTCCGCCGTCGTCAACTCCACGACCAGGCGGCGCTCGGCCGGGTCCAGCGCGTAGAACTCGCCGGTGTTGCCGTTCGGCGTGACCGTCCGGACCCCGTGGTCGAGCAGCCGGCGCAGCAGCGCCCGGTAGGTGCCGCGCGCCACACCCCCGTCCGCCTCGAAGGGGGTCACCGGGATCGCGACGACCCCGGCGAGCGCGGAGGACCGCTCTGCGAATGACATGCGAATGCCCTTCGGATCGAGGACCGGCCGGTCGTGGACGGGCGCGCGCGGTTCGGCGCGCGGTTCAGGGGCTGTCGTCCCCCTCGGGGAACGCCCGGGCGACGAAGCCCGCCATGTGGTCGTGCAGGAGACGGGCCGCGCCCTCGGCGTCGCCGTCCTGCGCGCGGGCGAGGATCTCCCGGTGCTCGCGCGCCTCCCGCTCCCAGGAGGGGTTCTCCTGCCAGACGACGGCCGACACCAGCGCCGCCTGGTCGCGGAGGCCGTCGAGTACCCGGGCCAGCAGCGGATTGCCGCAGGGCCCGTACAGCGCGCCGTGGAAGTCCCGGTTGGCCAGCGACCGTTCCGCCCGGTCCGCGGCGGCGTCCGCGCGCTCCAGCGCCTGGCGGGCGGCGTCGAGCGGGGCGCGGCGGGCGACAGTGCGGCGCAGCGCCTGCGGTTCCAGCAGGAGGCGCACGTCGTAGATCTGCCGGGCCATCTCCGCGTCGACGGTACGCACGGTCACGGCCTTGTACTGGCTCATCACCACCAGGCCGGTGCCCGCCAGCGTCTTGAGGGCTTCCCGCACGGGGGTCTTGGACACCCCGAACCGCGCGGCGAGTTCGGTCTCGACCAGGGCCTGCCCCGGCTTCAGCCGCCCGGTCAGGATGCCGCGCCTGATCGTCTCCAGCACCACCTGGGTGCGGGAGGGGATGGTGGCCGGCGCTGCGCCGGACAGCAGGTCCATGGAGCGGCCCCCGGTTCTCGGATATCGCGTCTGATATATGACGTACGACGTATGACACGACGACGGTAGGCCCGTGTCCCGGCACCGTCAATGGCCCCGGCAAGCCAGCTCGGTGACGGATCGTCAGGTAGGGGCGGGCCGTTCCGGTCCGGCGCCCGCATCGGGAGAACGCGCGCCGGACCGGGCGTTCAGGCGCCCATCGGCAATGCGGACAGCGCGTCGCGCACCGCGCCGAGGTCCGCGTCCGAGGCGAGCCCCGCGTGGTAGAGCCGCAGCTCGGTCGCGCCGAGCGCGGCCGCCCGGGCGGCGTCCGCGGCGAGGGTGTGCGGACTGCCGCCCATGCCCGCGACGACGGGGAAGTTGGCGGCCAGGACGGTGCCGGGGCGGGCGTGCGGGACGCAGGCGGCAAGGTGGTCGGTGCCCGGCAGGACCAGCCCGTCGGCCAGGGCCAGGACGTGTGCCGGGTCGATGCCGGTGTTGGCGCCGGCGCGGTGCGGATGCGGGTCGGCGTGCAGGAGGACCCGGAAGCCGGGCGGGGCCGCCGCCCGCACGGCCTCCACCGCGGCCCGCTGCATCTCGCGGGCGACGCCGGTGCGCCAGGCGAGCGTCAGCGCCGCGAGGTCCATGCCGAGCAGCTTTCCGACGTCGGACCACTCGTCGGAACCCGGCGCCCACGCGCCCGCCCAGACGGGCTCCAGCGCCGACCGGACCGCCGCCCGCAGTTCCCGGGGATCGGCCCCCAGTCCCGCGTAGCCCGCCTCGCACACCTCGCAGAAGCACAGGGACATCAGGTACTGCGCGGCGCCGGGCAGCGGGACGCCGCCGGTCTTGTCGTGCGCGTGCAGATGGGCCAGGCCGTACCAGCCGCAGCTCTCCAGTTCGGTACCGTCCGTGCCGGGCCGCACGGCGGCCTCCGCCGCGAGCGCGACGAGGTAGTCGCGCACCTCCGGCCGGGCCACGCACGGCGCCCAGGGGTAGCGGTCACCGAAGGCGTTGCGGACGGTGATGCCCGGATGCTCCTCCCCCATGCGGGAGTTGTGGGCCAGCACGACCCAGGAGTGCACGGGCAGCCCGGCCGCCCGCAGGGCCTCGGCGGCCGTCCCGTACGCGTCGGCGCCGCCCGCCCAGTCCTGGGTGTACGGCCGCAGGGCCCGCCCGGCCCAGTACTCCGGGTCGGGCGGGTAGAGCACGGCGGCGTGCCGGGCGGTGACGACGCGCCGGGCGGGGTGGCGCGGGGTGAGCGCCCGCGTGGAGTGGTAGGCGGAGGCGAGGGTGACCTGCTGGACGCCGAGGTCGGCGATGCGCGCGGCGGCGTCCGGGTCGCCGACGACGTCCCAGGGGTAGACGAACGTGGAGGCTCTCAACTCGGCTCCCTTGACGGGTGAGGTGGGCGGGGACTGTCGTGCGCGGGCGGTCAGTCCTCGCCCAGCAGCGCGAGCCCGCGGTCGATGAGCTCGGCCAGTTCCTTCACGTGCGCCGGGGCCGGCTCCGACAGCGGCGGCCGCACCTCGCCGACGTCCAGGCCGCGCAGCCGTACGCCTGCCTTGACCAGGGAGACGGCGTAGCCGCGGCCCTGCTGGCGCAACTCGACCAGGGGCCGGTAGAAGCCGTCGAGGAGCCTGTTCACGGTGGCGTCGTCGCCGGTGGTGAGGGCGCGGTGGAAGGCGAGGGCGATCTCGGGGGCGAAGCAGAAGACGGCGGAGGAGTAGAGGGTGACGCCGATGCCCCGGTAGGCGAGGCCGGTGAGTTCGGCGGTGGGCAGGCCGTTGAAGTAGCGGAAGTCGCGGTCCGGCACGGAACTGCGCACGGCGCTGACGATGCGCTGCATCAGGTCGAGATCGCCGACGCCGTCCTTGAGGCCGATGATCCGCGGGATGCGGGCGAGTTCGGTGACGGTGGCCGGGGTGAACACCGCGTTGTCGCGCTGGTAGACGATGACGTCCAGGGAGGTGCCGGCGGCCAGGGCGGCGTAGTGCCGCAGCAGCCCGGCCTGGTCGGCGACGACGAGGTAGGGGGGCATCGCGAGCAGCCCGTCGGCGCCCGCCTCCTCGGCGAGCCGGGCGAACTGCAGGGCCAGGGCCGTGCCGTAGCCGGCGCCCGCCACGACGGGCACCCGGCCCGCGCTCTCCTCGACGGCGGCCGCCACGCAGTCCCGGAACTCCTCGGGCGTCAGCGCGTGGAACTCCCCGGTGCCGCAGCAGGCGAACACCGCCCCCGCGCCCGCCTCGACCCCCGCGCGCACATGCGCGCGGAAGGCCTCCAGGTCCACGGCTCCGTCCGGCGCGAAGGGCGTCACGGGAAAGAACAGCAGTCCGTCGAGGCGCGCGGCGAGTGAGACGGCTTCGGTCATCGCGTTCTCCCTGCAAGCTGGCAGCGGCTGTGCGCTCATCTGATCAATGTCCATATTCATGAACGCGTTTACGCTAAAGCAGCATATTAGGAGGGGTCAAGGAAGAGAGCCGCTGGTGGTGGACTCTTGACGCTTCCACGGAGGCTCTCTAGCGTGTCCATGCATATGAATGGTGTCCACGGACGTGGACCACGGCGACCGATGGAGACCCGCGCATGCCCGCTCCCCGCACCATCCTGCTCACCGGCGCCGCGGGCGGCCTGGGCACCCTGATGCGCGAACTGCTCCCCCAGTACGGCTACGACCTGCGCCTCTTCGATGTCGTACCCGTCGAGGGGGCGCCCGACGCCGTCGTCGCGGACCTCGCCGACCGGGCGGCCCTGCGTGAGGCCGTGCGCGGCGTCGACGCGATCGTCCACCTCGCGGCCATCTCCCTGGAGTCCTCCTTCGAGAGGATCCTGCACGCCAACATCGAGGGGACTTACCACCTCTACGAGGCCGCCCGCGAGGAGGGCGTCCCGCGGATCGTCTTCGCCTCCAGCAACCACGCCGTCGGCTTCACTCCCCGTCCGATCGGGGACGACCCCCTCATCCCGGTCGACACCCCGCGCCGCCCCGACACCTTCTACGGCCTGTCCAAGGGCTTCGGCGAGGACCTCGCCCAGCTCTACTGGGATCTGCACGGAATGGAAACGGTCTCCGTCCGCATCGGCTCCTGCTTCCGCGAACCCACATCGGTGCGCATGCTGTCGATCTGGATGAGCCCGGAGGACGGCGCCCGCCTCTTCCACGCCGCCCTCACCGCCGAGGGCGTCGGCCACACCGTCGTGTACGGCAGCTCCGCCAACACCCGCCTATGGTGGGACCTGTCCGGCGCCCGCGCCCTGGGCTACGAGCCCCGGGACGACTCCGAGCCGTTCGCCGCGAAGCTCATCGCCGAGCAGGGCGAGCTCGACCCCGCCGACCCCGACCACGCGTACCTGGGCGGCCACTTCACCACGCACCCGCCGATGTGGCCGCACTGACCGCGCGGCGGTCCCCCGGGCCCGGGCGGCCTCACAACTCGGTGGCCCGCTCGTGGCGGGGCTCGTACAGGCCCACCTCGCCGCCGCCCGGCAGACGGAACCCGGTCACCCGTCCCCAGCGCGCGTCGGTGACCGGCCGCGTGAACTCGACGCCCTTCGCGGTCAGGTCCGCCACGGTCGCGTCCACGTCGTCGCACATCAGGTAGAGCTCCTGCGACCCCGGGCCGTCCGTGGGATGCACCGCGATCTCGGCCGGCGGCAGCTTGAAGATCAGCCAGCCGCCTCCCGCGTCGACATGCGGATACTCCAGCACATCCCGGAAGAAGGCCCGGTCCGCTTCCGCGTCACGGCTGTGGATGACGACGTGCCCACCATTGATCACGCGGCCAGGGTAAGTCCTCGCGCGGTCAGCGGCCGCGCTCGGCGCCGCCGTTGACCTGGTGGATCTGCGCGGTGATGTGGGCGGCGCCCGGGGAGGCCAGCCAGTGCGCGAGGGAGGCGACGTCCTGCGGGACCCCGACCCGGGCGTTCAGCGTCTGGCCGATCAGGACCGCCCGCCGCTCGTCCGTCATCCGGCCGCCGAAGAATTCGGTGTCGTCGATGAAGCCGGGCGCGATCACGTTGACGGTGACGCCGCGACCGCCCAGTTCCGCCGCCAGGTCGTAGGCGTACGGGTGCAGGGCCGCCTTCGCGGCGCCGTACGAGCCCGAGCCGCCGCCGCGGATCGCCGCGATGGAGCTGAGCAGCAGCACCCGGCCGTCGTCGGCGATCAGGTCGCGCAGCGCCTCGGTGAGCAGGACGGCGGTCAGGACGTTCGCCCGGAAGTTGCCCGTCCACAGCCCGGCGAGGGTCTGTTCCCCGGCGCCCAGGGCGACGTTGCCGCCCGCGTTGTTGACCAGGACGTCCACCCGCCCGAAACGCTCGGCGAGGGTGTCACGGACCCGTTCCGCCTCCGACTCGTCCGTGAGGTCGGCGGGCAGGGCCAGGGCCGTGTCCGGGCCCAGCCGGGCGACCGCGGCGTCCAGCACCTCCTTGCGCCGGCCGATGAGCACCACCTTGTCCGCGCCGGCCCCGTCACCGGCGAAGGCCTCCGCGACGGCCAGTCCGATGCCCGTGCCGCCCCCGCTGATCACCACAATGCGTGACACGTGAAAACTCCGTTCGGTAATGGAACCGTAAACCCGGAACGATCGTTAAGCGGAACATGACCGCTATGACACCCGGCTCGAATGTGCCGCTCTCCGCAGCGCGCGTGGCAGTGGAGGTCTCCGCGCCCGTGCGGCTGGACGTGTCGGGCCTGCTGATCGCCGCCAACGGCAAGGTGCGCTCCGACAACGACTTCGTCTTCTACAACCAGCCCTCGGGCCCCGGTGTCACCCACCGGTCCGGCGGCGGTGCGTCCCCCGACGCGATCACGGTCGACACCGCGGCCGTGCCGGCGGACATCGAGAAGATCGTCGTGACGGCGAGCCCCGACGCCGCCGGAGCCACCTTCGCGGGCACCGAGCCCACGGCGACCGTCCGCGACGCGGACAGCGGCGCCGTGATCGCCACGTTCACCCCGCCGCGGCTCAGCACGGAGACCGCCCTCGTCGTGGTCGAGATCTACCGCCGCGCCGGGGTCTGGAAGGCCCGCGCGGTCGGCCAGGGGTACGCCAACGGGCTGGCCGGCATCGCCACCGACTTCGGCGTCAGCGTGGACGAGGAGCCCGCGGCCGCCGCCGCGCCGCAGGCGCCGCCCCAGGCACCGCCGGCTCCCCCCATGGCGCCCCCGCCCCCGGCCCCCTCCTTTGCCCACCAGCCGCCGGCTCCCCCGGCGCCCCCCGCTCCGCCCGGCAGCGGCAAGATCAACCTCGACAAGGGCCGGGTCAGCCTCCAGAAGAACCAGACCGTCTCCCTGGTCAAGGGCGGCAAGCCGCTGCTGGCCACGGTCCGGATGGGCCTGGGCTGGGAGCCCGCCTACCGCGGCAAGGACATCGACCTGGACGCCTCGGTCATCGCGTACGGGCCGCAGCGCAACCACATCGAGTCCTGCTACTTCGGCCGGCTCACGATCCTCAACGGCGCGATCCAGCACTCCGGCGACAACCTCACCGGCGAGGGCGCGGGCGACGACGAGGCGATCACCGTCCACCTCGGCGGACTGCCGCCCGAGGTCACCGGACTGGTCTTCACGGTGAACTCCTTCTCCGGCCAGAAGTTCAACCAGGTCGCCAAGGCCTACTGCCGGCTGATGGACGCCACCACAGGCGAGGAACTGGTCCGCTTCGACCTCACCGGCGCCGAGCCGCGCACGGGCGTCATGATGGCGAAATTCGTCCGCCAGTTCTCCGGTGAGTGGGACATGACGGCGCTGGGCGAATTCGTCGACTCCCGCACGGTGAAGGGCATGGTCAAGCCGGGCGCTTTCGGTACGGGTCGCCCGGGTCAGCAGGCGCCTCCGTGGCCGTGGCGGCGCCAGGGACCGGTGATCGCCAGCATGATGCCCGGCACCTGGATGTTGGCGAAGAGCGTCCTGCCGTCGGGCGAGAAGGTCACCCCCGTGAACTCGCTGAACTCCGGCTCCTGCGCGGTGCCGATGTTCAGCTCGTTGCGGGCGATCGGATACGTACGGCCGTCGCCGAGGGCGCCGAAGAGGTGCTGGACGCCCTCGCCGTCCTCGGCGATGACCAGACCGCCGTAGGGCGAGACCGTGATGTTGTCCGGGCCGTCGAGGGCACCGTCCACCGACGGGTCCGGGTTCACGCCGAGCAGGACCTTCAGGGTCAGGGTGCGGCGCTTGGGGTCGTAGAACCAGACGGCGCCGTCGTGCGCGGTGCCCGGGCTCTCCTCACGGGCGTAGGACGAGACGATGTAGACACCGCCGTCGCCCCACCACATGCCCTCCAGCTTCCGGGCACGGGTGACCGCACCGGCCGCGAACTGCTTGCGCACCGAGGTGACCTTCGCGTCGCGCTCCGGTACGTCCACCCAGTCCACGCCGTAGACGGTGCCGATCCTCGTGGCGCGGGAGAGGTCGTCGACGAACCGGCCGCCGGAGTCGAAGCACTTGAAGGCCTGCAGCACACCGGCCGTCTCCGGCAGGCCGCGCAGCTTGCCGCGTCCGTGGTGGAAGCCGGCCGGCGGGGTCCAGCGGTAGAGCAGGCCGTTGGGGTTGGAGGCGTCCTCGGTCAGGAAGAGGTGGCCGCGCTTGGGGTCGACGACGACCGCCTCGTGCGCGTAGCGGCCCAGGGCCTTGACGGGCTTGGGGTCGCGGTTGGCCCTGCGGTCGTAAGGGTCGACCTCGAAGACATAGCCGTGGTCCTTCAGGAACCCGTGCGTGCCGGCCTTGTCCTCGGTCTCCTCGCAGGTCAGCCAGGTGCCCCACGGGGTGCTGCCGCCGGCGCAGTTGGTGGCCGTGCCCGCGACGCCCACCCACTCCGCGACGTGGCCGCCGTGCTTGGCGACCTCGACGACGGTCACTCCGCCCGCGGCGCCGGAGTCGTAGACCAGGCCCTCCGCCAGCGGCACCGGGTGCGGCCAGTCGGCGCGGGCACCGGCCAGCTCGTGGTTGTTGGCGAGCAGCGTGGCGCCGCGCAGACCCTCGAAGGTGGCGGTGCCGTCGTGGTTGGAGGGCGTGGACTCGCCGGACTCCAGCGTGGTGACGCCGGTACGGGTGATGATCCGGTACGAGAAGCCCTTGGGCAGCGCCAGAACGCCCTTGGGATCGGGGATCAGCTCGCCGTAGCCGAGCTGTCCGTGGTGCCGGGACGAGCCGGCCGCCTCGGAGCCGGCGGGCGCCCCGGCCGCGAGGGCTCCGGGGGCGGTCGCGAGAACGTCGACGGTTCCGGCCAGCGCGACGCCGGCCCCCGTCATGGCAGTGCGCCTGGCGAAGTCTCTGCGAGTGAGCGGCATCGTTACTCTCCTCGGGCCACAAGGTCTCTTCTCTGCCGCACCTCACGCTTGCGCCCTGCGGACAACGGGAGTTGAACTCAGGGCGACATTCCGCCGCCCATTCCCCGAGGCGTTCGGGCCCCGCGCCGGGATCAGGGCGTGGCGGTCCCCGAGGAGCGCGCCTTGAAGGCCGCCTTGCGCGCGTCCTTCGCCAGGCGCTTGTCCGGGTGCAGCCGGCCCATCGCCTCCAGGACATCGGCCGTGGCGGGGTGCTCGACGCGCCAGGCCGCGGAGAAGAAGCCGTCGTGCCGGGCGACCAGGTCGGTGACGAGCTCGCGCAGCAGCTCCGGGTCGTCGTCGGCGTCGAGCTGGGCGGCGATGGTGTCGATGGTCAGCCAGAAGATCATGTCCTCGTCGGGCGCAGGCACGTCCGGGGCGTCCCGCTCCGTGAGCCACACCCGCGCCAGACCGCCGAGTTCGCGGTCGGAGAGCACCTCGCGCAGGGCGGGCTCGGCCTCGTTCCCCAGCAGGCTCAGCGTCTGCTGCGCCACCAGCCGGCGGCCGGGCGCGTTGCGGTCCTCGCCGCGCGCGGCGTCCAGCAGTTCGCGGGCCGCCTCGTACGGCTTGCGCCGGGCGAGCCAGTGGTCGGCCTCGCGGCGGGCGATGTGGTCCGGGTACTCGAACAGCGCCTCCAGCAGCACGGACGCCGGCCGCTCCGCCAGGTCGCCGGCGGCCGGGGCGTGCAGTCCGGCCTCCAGCATGCGGGCGCGCACCCCGAACACACCGAGCGGGGTCAGCCGCACCAGGCCGTACCGGGAGACCTCCTCGGGCCCGATCTCCTCCGGGTCACCGGCTCCGGACAGGGCGGCGCCGGACTCCTCCTCGGACTCCGCCTCCTCGATCAGCGCCTCGTCCAGCGGCGTGTAGTCGATCAGCCCGGTCGTGGTCAGCAGCCGGAAGTGATCGTCGAGGCGCATCATCACCTCGGTGACGTCCTCAAGCAGATCGTCGCTCGGCTCCTCCACGTCCTCCGGGACGACGAGGGAGGCGGCCAGCACGGGCAGCGGGACGGCGTCATGACCCTCGCCTCCGTCGTCCATGGCGCCGAAGAGGTACAGGTTGGCCAGCGCCCCGTCCAGGAACTCGGCCTCCTCCTCCGGGTCCCAGTCCAGGGTCTCCGGATCGATCTCGCCCTCCGGGCCGAGCTCGTCCATCAGGCTCTCCAGGTCGGGCGCAGCCGCCTCGGACAGCGCCGTCTCCACCGCGGCGAGCCAGAGCTCCAGCACCTCGCGCGGGGTGCCCTCGTCCACGCCCCGCAGCGCCTCGCCGGGCACCGCGCGACCCGCCGGCTCGTCCAGTGCCGCCACACGCTCCGCCGCGGGGGCGTCGTCGTCCGGCTCCTCGATGTCCAGGTCCACCAGGCCCGCGTCGACCGCGACGCCCCACGCCTGCGCCGTCTCCGCGGCCCCCTCGGGCTCGTCCTCCAGGCCCAGCTCCCGCACCGCCCGTGCGTGGTCCTCCACCGCCAGCTCTCCCATGGCGTCCACCAGCACGTGCGGCGCGGACCAGCGGGCCAGGCGCACCGCCCGGTCCAGCAGCGGCACGGCGAGCGCGAGCCGCGCCAGCTCGTCCTCGGGCAGCAGCCTCACGGGCGGCAGGTCGAGGCGGTCAGCGGCCATGACGGGGTCTCCAATACAGCGGCGTTCGGGGGGCGCGTTCGCGCGCAGCCCCAGCCTAGACGCGTCTGCGCCCCCTGGGCGCGCTTCCCCGGTCCGTCACCCGCCGTTACCGCAACCGTCCCCTGTGGAGTTGACGCGCCGGGAGCGGTACCGGGCCCCGGTCCGGTAAGGGGCGGCGGGTTCCTGACGTCGCCTCACCTCACGCTCCGCTACGGGAGCAGCGCCAGGGCTGCCCGAAGATTGCCCTCCGCGATGGCCCGCATGAGGTCCCGGCCGGGGTAGTCGCCGTCGAGGAGGCGCAGAGGGCCTGCGACCCAGACGTCCACCCGTCGCAGTTCCGGACCGCGCCACTCGCCGACCTCCACCGCGAACCTGCGCTTGTCACCCAGCAGCACGGTGCGGTCCGCTCACAGCCTGTCGCCGCATGCCCACCACGCAGAGTCCGATGACGTACGCGGCCACGGCAAGGCCCTCCGCATCCTCCAGCAGAACACCCCCGCCGAACGGCTCGTTCATCGCCCAGCGCGCCAGGCCGTAGACGTTGAGGGCGACCACGACCCAGAGGAGCACCGCCACACTCCGGCGGGGCACCCGCGCGGCAAGGCGCGGCAGGCCCAGGACAACCGCGGCACACAGCATGACCAGAGCGGTCAGCACGGCCGCGCCGAACAGCCCGTACTCGTACGGCGTGGGCGAACAGTCCTCCTGTGTGCCGACCGCCTCCCACTCGCACATCACCCGGCCGGCGCCGAACGTCCCGAACCACATGATCCCGACACCTGCGGCCGCTTCGAGCACCACGAGGCCGGAGGCGATGAGAAGGAGGACCCTCTTCATCCCGCGACCCCACGCACCCGGATGCCGTTGCCCGCGCAATTCCTGCTCCATGGGTTGATCATCCAGCAGGACTCGGCACGAGCGCAGCGAAGTCCGGCAACCGCCAGGCCCACGATCCGAAGCCGATCACACCCGGCGGTCCAGGTACCTTCGGGCCAGGTCCATGATCAGTGCGGCCTTGCGGTCGAAGTCCGCGTCGGGATCGAAGAACGACGTGGAGTACGGCAGCGGCAGTCGGTGCACAACGCCGTCCCGGCCGGTAACGCGCATGCTGCGCACCAGGATGCTGCGCTTGATCGTCGACCGGTCCCCTACGTGGCCGACCTCGGACCAGCCCAACTGCCTCTGCCCACGGAAACCGCCGCACCATCTGATGCCTTCTGCGTCAACCGCGACCCACAAGCGCCGGGCCACGATCCGCTCACCGATCATGATCAGCCCGAAGCCAAGGGGAAAGAGGGCGCCAGGCCAAAAAGACCCGACCACCACGGCTTGCCCGACCCCGAACGCCGAACACCCCGCGAAGAACCAGTTTCTCCGCCACCAGTTACCCGGCCTGTCCGCCCACGCCAAGCGCACTTCGTCCACGACCCGGAAGCCTATGGACATCGTCCGGTCCGCGTTCTCCTCCTTGACGCCCTCCGAACGGCCACATCGGGCGGTCGGCCGTGGTCAACAGCGGTCCGTCGCACGTGAGATGCCACCAGGCATACAGCGCAGAGGCGCTCGACAAAGGCCGATGCGGGGGCCGGGGCGCCCGGCCCCGACCCCCGGACCCCGGACCCCGGACCCCGGCCCCGCAGGGTCAGTTGTGGCTGTGCAGGACCGCGTTCAGGCCGCCCCAGGAGCCCTTGCGCTGGAGGACCTCGACCTTGCCGGTCGTGGAGTTGCGGCGGAAGAGGAGGTTGTCCGCGCCGGAGAGTTCGGCGGCCTTGACGATGGTGGCGTCGGGGAGGGTGACCCGGGTGCCCGCGGTGATGTAGAGGCCGGCCTCGACGACGCAGTCGTCGCCGAGGGAGATGCCGATGCCGGCCTCGGCGCCGAGCAGGCAGCGCTCGCCGATGGAGATGATCTGCTTGCCGCCGCCGGACAGGGTGCCCATGATCGAGGCGCCGCCGCCGATGTCGGAGCCGTCGCCCACGACGACGCCCTGGCTGATACGGCCCTCGACCATGGAGGTGCCGAGCGTGCCGGCGTTGAAGTTGCAGAAGCCCTCGTGCATCACGGTCGTGCCGGAGGCGAGGTGCGCGCCGAGGCGGACGCGGTCGGCGTCGGCGATGCGGACGCCGGAGGGGACGACGTAGTCGGTCATCCGCGGGAACTTGTCGACACCGTAGACGGACAGGTGCAGCCCCTCGCCGCGGGCGGCGAGGCGGGCGCGCTCGATGCCGCCGGCCGGGACGGGCCCCAGCGACGTCCACGCCACGTTGGCGAGCAGGCCGAAGATGCCGTCCAGGTTCTGGCCGTTGGGCGTCACCAGGCGGTGGCTGAGCAGGTGCAGGCGCAGGTACGCGTCGTGCGCGTCCAGCGGCTTGTCCTCCGTCGAAGCGATCACCGTGCGGACGGCGACGACCTCGACACCGCGGCGCGGGTCGGGCCCGAGCGCCTTCGGGGCCGCCTCACCCAGCAGTTCGGCCGCCTGCTCGGCACTCAGCCGCTCCGTCCCCGCGGGGCCGGGCGCCGCCGCGAGCGCGGGCGCGGGGAACCATGTGTCGAGAACGGTCCCGTCGTCGGCGATCGTGGCGAGGCCCGCGGCGACGGCGCCGGTGGCGCGGGAGATGGCGGTCGTGTCAGTCATGTGTCGAACGCTAGTCGCTGGTCCCCCCGCCTGCCCAACCGGCCCGTCATACGGACCGGCCGGCTGGCCCTCCGGCGGGCCCTCCGGCGCCGCGCGGTCAGGACTGCGACGTCGCCGTGACCGCGTCCGGCTCCGCGGCGGCGGCCCGTTCGCCCGGCAGCCGGTGGGCGCAGTAGACGACGACGCCGGCGGCGATGCCGAGCACGGCGCACAGCGGCCACAGGGCGCCGGGTGCGCTCTCGTACAGGACACCGCCGAGCGGCGCGGCCAGGACGACGCCGCTGATGGAGGCGCCGGCGTACATGCTCTGGAAGCGGCCCTGGAGGTGGTCGGGGGCGTTGTCGGCGACGTATGCGGTGGAGGGCGACTTGTAGAGGATGTCGCCGACGGTGAGCAGGATCATCATCACGACCGCGGTGGCGATGTACCACCGGCCAGCCGAGAGCACGCCGAACCCGGCGCCCACGAGCACCATGCCGAGGGCGATGATCGGCAGCGGGGCGCGGCGGCGCAGGGCGACGGTGACGGGGAGCTCGAAGAGGATGACCAGACCGCCGTTGATGGCGATGAGCGCGCCGTAGACGCCGGTGCCGATGCCGTGGTCGGACAGGAACACCGGCAGGGTGGAGTACTGCTGGCGGTAGATGGTGTCGGCGACCAGGATCGCGACGAGCAGCAGGAGCACCGCGGGCCTGGCGCGCAGCGCCGCCCACAGGCCGGGGGCGTCGGCGGGGGCCCGGGTCTTCTCCCGGTGGTTGCCGTTGGCGGGCAGGATGAAATGCGCGTAGACACCGAACGCCAGCATGCCGAGGCCGTCGGCGACGAAGAGCCAGCCGTACGAGGTGGTGGTGGCGATCAGCGCGCCGAGCGGGGGGCCGATGGTGACGCCGAGGTTGGCCATGAAGCGCAGCAGGGCGAAGCCCTGGCGGCGGGAGCCCTCGGGGACGGAGAAGGCGATGAGCGCCGAGTTGGAGGCGCGGGTGATGCCGGTGCCGTACTGGGCCAGCGGGAAGACGATCGCGAGGGCGCCGGTCGGGAGCACCGGCAGCGAGGCGAGGCCGAGACCGGACACGACCATGCCGGTGATGAGCGTGCGCCGGTGCCCGAAGCGGTCGCCGAACCAGCCGCCGGTGAAGTTGCCGGCCACCATGCCGATGCCTCCGGCGCCGGCGATGAGACCGGCCTGGGAGGTGCTGAGCCCACGGGGGCCGGTCAGGTAGACGAAGAGGTAGACGAAGGTGAAACTCACCGCCGCGACGAAGAACATGCCGGTCGCGAGGAGCCACACCACCTTCGGTATGTCCTTCATCGCCTGTTTCATACTGTCCTCCGATCGGCCCTCTACAAGAATCGATCACGTGAAGACATGAATGCCGCAGGGGGAGGTGCCGGATCAGGTCGCGTCCGGTATAGGTCAGCGACCCCGGTCCGTCGCGCCGATGACCCGTGCGAAGACCGCGCGCGCCTCCTCGCGGTCGACGTCCCGGCCGGTGAGCAGGGCTTGCAGGCACATCCCGTCGACGAGCGCGGCCAGCGCGCGGGCGGTGACCGGGTCGGTCCTGCCGGCGAGGAGGGCGGCCATGCGGTCCACCCACTCCGCGGCGACCGGGCGTACCGCTTCGTGGCGAAGGGCGGCGAGATAGAGCTCGTACTCCAGTTGCGCACGGGGGCGGTCCTTGGTGACCGCCTCTCCGGCGAACCGGGCCAGTTCCGCGGCGAGGTCGCCGCCGGTCCCGGCGAACAGGGCGCGTTCCTCGGCCTCCTGGAAATACGTCTCGTTGCACTGGGCCAGCGCGGCCACCAGCAGGTCGTCGAGGGTGGCGAAGTGGTACGTGGTCGAGCCGAGCGGCACATCGGCCTCGGCGGCCACCGCGCGGTGGCTGAGCGCCGCGATGCCGCGCGCGCCGACCACCCGGATCGCGGCGTCGATGATGCGCTGACGGCGCTCGGGGTCGTACCGGCGGGCCATCAGTGGCCGCCGCCGAGGTTGAGCACGACGACCCCGGCGATGACCAGGACGACCCCGATCAGCTTGGCCGCGGTCGCCGCCTCCCCGAGGAAGACCATGCCGATGCCGGCGATGGCCGCGGTGCCGACCCCGGACCAAATGGCGTAGGCGGTGCCGACGGAGAGGGTCTTGAGGGTCTGCGCGAGGAACGCGAAGGCGATGAGGTAGCCGACGGCGGTGCCCAGCGAGGGCCACAGCCGGGTGAAGCCCTCGCTGTACTTCATCGAGGTCGTCCCGAGCACTTCGGCGAGTATCGCCCCGCCCAGCAACGCGTATGCCATGTGTACAAGCGTACACATCGATGCGTACGCCCGTACATACGACGGCGGGGCGCCACACCGAGGAGTGGCGCCCCGCCGCAGCGGTCTCGCGCGGGTCAGACGTTGAAGCCGAGCGCGCGAAGCTGCTCGCGGCCGTCGTCGGTGATCTTGTCCGGCCCCCACGGCGGCATCCAGACCCAGTTGATCTTGAGGTCGTTGACGATGCCCTCGGTGGCCGACTTGGCCTGGTCCTCGATGACGTCGGTCAGCGGGCAGGCCGCCGACGTGAGCGTCATGTCGAGGGTGACCACATTGGTGTCGTCGATGTGGATGCCGTAGATCAGACCGAGATTGACCACGTCGATGCCCAGCTCGGGGTCGACGACGTCGTAGAGGGCCTCGCGGACCTCCTCCTCGCTCGCCGGCTTCGTGGTCATGACTTCTGCGTTGTCGCTCATGCGGACTCCCTCGCCGCGCCATCGCCCAGAGCCTGGGCGGTGGCGTCCTTCCACGCCATCCAGCTCAGCAGCGCGCACTTCACGCGCGCCGGGTACTTGGAGACGCCGGCGAACGCGACGGCGTCCTCCAGAACGTCCTCCATCGCGTCGTCGGGCTCCAGCTTGCCCTTGGACTGCATCAGTTCCAGGAAGACCTCCTGGACCTTCACCGCCTCGTCGACCTGCCGGCCGACCAGGAGTTCGTTGAGCACGGAGGCGCTGGCCTGGCTGATGGAGCAGCCCTGGCCCTCGTAGCTGATGTCCTGGATGGACGTGCCGTCCAGCCGCACGCGCAGCGTGATCTCGTCACCGCACGTCGGATTGACGTGGTGCACCTCGACATCGCCGTCGCGCAGGCCCCGTCCGTGCGGGTTCTTGTAGTGGTCCAGGATGACTTCCTGGTACATCGAATCCAGCTTCACAGGCTAGCCGTCCGTCCTCAGCCGAAGAAGTTCCGTACGTGCTCCAGGCCCTCGACCAGTGCGTCGACCTCGGCCGGGGTGGAGTACAGATAGAACGACGCTCGCGTGGTCGCGGGAATTCCGTACCTCAGGCAGACCGGCCGCGCGCAGTGGTGGCCGACACGCACGGCGATGCCCTGCTCGTCCAGGACCTGGCCCACGTCGTGCGGGTGGATGTCACCCAGGGTGAAGGAAATCGCGGAGCCACGGCCCTCGGGGGTGTCCGGGCCGATGATCTTCAGCTCGGGCACCTCCTTCAGCCGCCGCAGCGCGTACTCGGTGAGGGCGTGCTCGTGCGCCTCGACCTTGTCCATGCCCAGCGCCGCCAGGTAGTCCACAGCCGCGCCGAGGCCGACCGCCTGGGCGATCGGGGGCGTGCCCGCCTCGAACTTGTGCGGCGCGGGCGCGTACGTCGACGAGTGCATCGAGACGGTCTCGATCATCTCGCCGCCGCCCAGGAACGGCGGGAGGTCCTCCAGCAGCTCCTGGCGGCCCCACAGCACGCCGATGCCGGTCGGGCCGAGCATCTTGTGACCGGTGAAGGCCACGAAGTCGGCCTGGAGCGCCTGCACGTCCAGCACCATGTGCGGCGCGGCCTGCGAGGCGTCGATCAGCACCAAGGCGCCGACCTGCTGGGCGCGGCGCACGATCGCCTCGACGGGGTTGATCGTGCCCAGGATGTTGGAGACGAGCGTGAAGGAGACGATCTTCGTCTTCTCGGTGATGACCTGCTCGATGTCGCTCAGGTCGAGCCGGCCGTCGTCGGTCAGGCCGAACCACTTCAGCTGCGCGCCCGTGCGCTGCGAGAGCAGCTGCCACGGGACGATGTTGGAGTGGTGCTCCATCTCCGTGATGACGATCTCGGTGTCCCGGTCCACGCGGTAGGGCTCGTCGGCCCAGCCCAGCATGTTGGCGACCAGGTTCAGCGACTCCGAGGCGTTCTTGGTGAATATGACCTCGTCGCGGCTGGGCGCGTTGATGAAGGCGGCGATCTTGTCGCGGGCACCCTCGTACAGCGCCGTGGCCTCCTCGGCGAGCGTGTGCACGCCACGGTGGACGTTGGCGTTGTGACGCTCGTAGTACTCGCTCAGGACGTCCAGGACCTGGCGCGGCTTCTGGGAGGTCGCCGCGTTGTCCAGGTAGACGAGCTTCTTGCTCTCGTGGACGAGCCGGTCGAGCACCGGGAAGTCCTTGCGGATGGCCTCGGTGTCGAGCAGGCCCGGCAGCTGCGGTGTCACGCGGATACGCCTCCCTTCGCATAGGCCTCGTAGCCCTCGGCCTCCAGCTTGTCCGCGAGCTCCGGACCACCGGACTCGGCGATCCGGCCCGCGGCGAAGACGTGGACATAGTCGGGCTTGATGTAGCGCAGGATGCGCGTGTAGTGGGTGATCAGCAGGGTGCCGACCTCACCGCTCTCGCGCACGCGGTTGACGCCCTCGGAGACGACGCGCAGGGCGTCGACGTCCAGGCCGGAGTCGGTCTCGTCGAGGATCGCGATCTTCGGCTTGAGCAGTTCGAGCTGGAGGATCTCGTGGCGCTTCTTCTCACCGCCGGAGAAGCCCTCGTTGACGTTGCGCTCGGCGAAGGCGGGGTCCATGTGCAGGCGCTCCATGGCCTCCTTGACCTCCTTCACCCAGGTGCGCAGCTTGGGGGCCTCGCCGCGGATGGCGGTGGCGGAGGTGCGCAGGAAGTTGGAGACCGAGACGCCGGGCACCTCGACCGGGTACTGCATGGCGAGGAAGAGGCCCGCCCGCGCCCGCTGGTCGACGGACATGGCCAGCACGTCCTCGCCGTCGAGGGTGACGGTGCCACCGGTGACGGTGTACTTCGGGTGCCCGGCCAGCGAGTAGGCGAGGGTCGACTTGCCGGAGCCGTTGGGGCCCATGATGGCGTGCGTCTCGCCCTGCTTCACGGTCAGGTCGACGCCGCGGAGGATCTCGCGCGGACCGCCTTCGGCGTCGACGGAGACGTGCAGGTCGTGGATCTCAAGCGTTGCCATGGGTGCCTCAGGACTCCTGGGTGACGGAGACGAGCACATCGTCCCCTTGGATCTGTACGGGGTATACGGGGACGGGCCGCGTCGCGGGCAGCCCGGACGGCTTGCCGGTCCGCAGGTCGAAGGACGAGCCGTGCAGCCAGCACTCGATCTGGCAGTCCTCCACCTCGCCCTCGGACAGCGAGACGTTCGCGTGCGAGCAGATGTCGTTGATCGCGAACACCTCGCCCTCGGTGCGCACGACCGACACCGGAACGCCGTCGAGCTCGACACGCCTGGGCGTGTCCTCCTCCAGCTCGCTCAGCGCGCAGACGCGGACGAAGCCTCCAGCGGTGGTCATACGACGGACGCCTCCAGCTCCGCGTCGATCTTCTCCAGCAGGCGCTCCTCCAGGTCCGCCACGCCGATCTGCTGGATCAGCCCGGCGAAGAAGCCGCGCACGACCAGCCGGCGGGCCTCGTCTGCCGGAATGCCGCGGGCCATCAGGTAGAACAGCTGCTCGTCCTCGAAGCGGCCGGTCGCCGAGGCGTGGCCGGCGCCGACGATCTCGCCGGTCTCGATCTCCAGGTTCGGCACGGAGTCGACCCGGGCGCCGTCGGTGAGCACCAGGTTGCGGTTGAGCTCGTAGGTGTCGGTGCCCTCGGCCTCGGCCCGGATGAGCACGTCGCCGATCCACACCGCGTGCGCGTCCTGGCCCTGCAGCGCGCCCTTGTACGCCACGTTGGAGCGGCAGTGCGGGGTGTCGTGGTCGATGAAGAGGCGGTGCTCCTGGTGCTGGCCCCGGTCGGTGAAGTAGACGCCGTACAGCTCCGCCTCGCCGCCGGGAGCGCCGTAGACGACCCGCGGGTGCAGCCGCACCAGGTCGCCGCCGAAGGTGACCACGACGGACTTGAAGGTCGCGTCGCGGCCGATCAGCGCGGTGTGCTGGGCGACGTGCACGGCGGTGTCGTCCCAGTCCTGGATGGAGACGACGGTGAGCTTGGCTCCGTCACCGATCAGGTACTCGACGTTGGCGGCGACGGTGGCGGCACCGGTGTGGTCGATGACCACGACCGCCTCGGCGAAGGCGCCGACCTCGACGACCTGGTGGCCGAAGGCCACACCGCCCTCGCCGTGCACCGCGATCCGCACCGGCTCGGTGAGCACCGCGTCCTTGGGGATGGAGACGACGCCGGCCTTCTCGAAGGAGCTGTAGGCCTGTGCGGCGACCCGGTCCACCGGCTTGCCCGCCTTGCCGACGCGGGCGTCGTCCCGGCCGACGGTCTCGACGGTGACGCCCTCGGGGGCGCTCACCTCGACCCTGACGCCGCCGCCGGTCGCGACGGCGGTGCCGTCGTGCAGACCGCGCAGCCGCTCCAGCGGGGTGAAGCGCCATTCCTCCTCACGGCCGTTGGGCACGGGGAAGTCGGCCACGTCGTAGGACGCGGGCGCGCTGACCCGGGCGTCCCGGGGCTGGCCGACCTGGATGGCCCCTTCGGTGGTGGCACCGGCGGCCGGGATGGTTTCAGCCATGGCTGTGTTACTGCCTCTTTCTGTGTTCGCTCGCCTCCGGGCGCTTCGGCCGGGTGCCGACGCGCCCTTCGACTCGCTCACGAGCTTGACGGGGTTGCCGGGGGTGACCCCGGCGGAGGTGCGGGTGCGGCGTCAGCCGACCGAGCCCTCCATCTGCAGCTCGATGAGCCGGTTGAGCTCCAGCGCGTACTCCATCGGCAGCTCACGCGCGATCGGCTCCACGAAACCGCGGACGATCGTGGCCATCGCCTCGTTCTCCTCCAGACCGCGGCTCATCAGGTAGAAGAGCTGGTCCTCGCTGACCTTGGAGACCGTCGCCTCGTGGCCCATGGACACGTCGTCCTCGCGGACGTCCACGTAGGGGTAGGTGTCCGAGCGGGAGATGGTGTCCACCAGCAGCGCGTCGCACAGCACGTTGGACTTGGAGCCGTGAGCACCCTCGCCGATCTCGATCAGACCGCGGTAGGAGGTGCGGCCACCGCCGCGCGCCACGGACTTGGAGACGATCGAGGAGGAGGTGTTCGGCGCCATGTGCACCATCTTGGCGCCGGCGTCCTGGTGCTGGCCCTCGCCGGCGAAGGCGATGGACAGGGTCTCGCCCTTGGCGTGCTCGCCCATCAGGTAGACGGCCGGGTACTTCATGGTCACCTTGGAGCCGATGTTGCCGTCGACCCACTCCATGGTGGCGCCCTCGTAGGCGACGGCCCGCTTGGTGACCAGGTTGTAGACGTTGTTCGACCAGTTCTGGATGGTCGTGTAGCGGCAGCGGCCGCCCTTCTTGACGATGATCTCGACGACGGCGCTGTGCAGCGAGTCCGACTTGTAGATCGGGGCGGTGCAGCCCTCGACGTAGTGGACGTAGGCGTCCTCGTCGACGATGATCAGCGTCCGCTCGAACTGGCCCATGTTCTCGGTGTTGATCCGGAAGTAGGCCTGCAGCGGGATCTCGACGTGCACGCCCTTCGGCACGTAGATGAAGGAACCGCCGGACCACACGGCCGTGTTCAGCGAGGCGAACTTGTTGTCACCCGCGGGGATGACGGTGCCGAAGTACTCCTGGAAGAGCTCCGGGTGCTCCTTGAGCGCGGTGTCGGTGTCCAGGAAGATGACGCCCTGCTCCTCCAGGTCCTCGCGGATCTGGTGGTAGACGACCTCGGACTCGTACTGCGCTGCGACACCGGCGACCAGGCGCTGCTTCTCCGCCTCGGGGATGCCGAGCCGGTCGTAGGTGTTCTTGATGTCCTCGGGCAGGTCCTCCCAGGACTCCGCCTGCTTCTCGGTGGACCGCACGAAGTACTTGATGTTGTCGAAGTCGATGTCGGAGAGGTCGGAACCCCAGGTGGGCATCGGCTTCTTCCCGAAGAGCTTCAGACCCTTCAGCCGCATCTTGAGCATCCACTCGGGCTCGTTCTTCTTCGCCGAGATGTCGCGGACGACCTCTTCGTTGAGCCCGCGGCGGGCCACGGCGCCGGCGGCGTCGGAATCGGCCCAGCCGTACTCGTAGGTGCCCAGACCCTCGAGTTCAGGGTGAGCCGTCTCCAGGGGGGCAGTCATGCGGGGTTCCTCCCGGCGTTGCTTGCGTTGTGGGATTGCGGGCCGGCCTTCGGCACGAAAGTGGTGCACACGCCATCGCCATGGGCGATGGTGGCCAGCCGTTGTACGTGGGTACCGAGCAGGCGGGAGAAGACCTCGGCCTCCGCCTCGCACAGCTGCGGGAACTGCTCGGCGATGTGGGCCACCGGGCAGTGGTGCTGACAGAGCTGCTCCCCGGCGGAGGCGGGGGCGCCGCGCGTCGTGGCAGCGTACCCGTCCTGGCTCAGCGCCTCGGCGAGCGCCTGCGTGCGCTCCTCGGGACCGGCCGCCTCGACGACCGCCCGGTAGCGCTCGGCCTGTGCGGCGACCCGGGCGCGGGCGAAGGCCGACACCGCGGCTTCCCCCTGCGGCCCGCCGCCGGCGGACTCGGCGATCCAGCGCATCGCGTCCGCGGCGAGCTGGTCGTACGCCTGGTCGAAGGTGTCGCGTCCGCAGTCGGTGAGCGCGAAGACCTTCGCGGGGCGGCCCCGGCCGCGGTTACCGTAGACCCGCTTCTCGCGCGGCTCCACCATGCCCTCGGCCACGAGCGCGTCCAGATGGCGCCGTACGGCGGCCTGCGTCAGGCCCAGCCGTTCCGCCACGTCCGCGGCGGTCGACGGCCCGTGGAGCAGGACGGACCTGGCGACCCGGTTGCGGGTGCTCCGCTCCCCGGTCGTCTGCTCCTCCCGAGCCTCGGACGCGTTTTTCACAAGCCCAGTGTTGCGTAATTCATCCGGGAGAGGCAAGCGGCGTCCAGTGGGTGATCGGTGTGCTGTGTCACTTAGGGAAACCTAACCTGACCTGCGGGAACGATCTTCCCGGCCCCGGCCGGCCGGCCCCCCGCGCGAGGCTCCCACCAGGGAAGCGGGCACCCGGCGTCCCTCGAAAGGGCCCTTTCCCGCCCACCCGCGACGGCCCTCCCGGCAGAGCGCCGCGCCGGGGTTCGTAGACTGCCCGTCATGCAAATGGACCCCGCGGTCGAGGTGACCGGACTGGTCAAGCGCTACGGCGCCAAAACCGCGGTGAACGGGCTCGACCTGTCCGTCGCACGGGGCACCGTGACGGCCGTGCTCGGCCCGAACGGCGCGGGGAAGACCACCACCGTCGAAACCTGCGAGGGATACCGCCGTCCGGACGCCGGCCGCGTGTGCGTGCTGGGGCTGGACCCCGTACGCGAGGCCGCCGCGCTGCGGCCGCGGATCGGGGTGATGCTCCAGTCCGGCGGCGTGTACGCGGGCGCCCACGCCGAGGAGATGCTGCGGCACACGGCGAAACTGCACGCGAACCCCGTCGACCCGGCGCTGCTCATCGAGCGCCTGGGCCTGGAGTCCTGCGGCCGCACCGCCTACCGCCGGCTCTCCGGCGGCCAGCAGCAGCGCCTCGCGCTCGCCATGGCGGTCGTGGGCCGCCCCGAACTGGTCTTCCTCGACGAGCCGACCGCGGGCCTGGATCCGCAGGCCCGCCGCGTCACCTGGGAGCTGATCAGGGAACTGCGCACCGACGGCGTCACCGTCGTCCTGACCACGCACTTCATGGACGAGGCGGAACAGCTCGCCGACGACGTGGCGATCATCGACCAGGGCCGTGTGATAGCGAGCGGCACCCCCGAGGAGCTGTGCCGCGGCGGCGCGGAGAACACCCTCCGCTTCAGCGGCCGCCCCGGCCTGGACCTGGCCTCGCTCCTCAAGGCGCTGCCCGCCGACTCGGCCGCGGCCGAGCTCACCCCGGGCAGCTACCGCATCGAGGGCAAGGTCGGCCCGCAGATGCTGGCCACCGTCACCTCCTGGTGCGCCCAGCACGGCGTGATGCCCGACCGGCTCGCGGTCGAGCGGCGCACCCTGGAGGACGTCTTCCTGGAGCTGACCGGCAAGGAGCTGCGTTCGTGACCGCCACCGGGACCTTCACCCCCGCCCCCGGCGCCGCGCCGCTGGGCCGCATGATCGGCGCGCAGACCGTCCTGGAGACGCGGATGCTGCTGCGCAACGGTGAGCAGCTGCTGCTCACCGTCGTCATCCCCACCCTGCTGCTGGTCCTGTTCTCCACCGTCGACGTCGTCGACACCGGCGCCGGCAAGGCCGTCGACTTCCTGGCCCCGGGCATCCTGGCCCTGGCCGTGATGTCGACCGCCTTCACCGGGCAGGCGATCGCCACCGGCTTCGAGCGCCGCTACGGCGTGCTGAAGCGGCTCGCCGCCTCGCCGCTGCCGCGGTGGGCGCTGATGACCGCCAAGACCGGGTCCGTCCTGGTCACCGAGGTTCTGCAGGTGGTCCTGCTGACGGCCATCGCCTTCGCGCTGGGCTGGTCCCCGCACGGCGACCCGCTGTCCGTGCTGCTGCTCCTGGTCCTGGGCACCGCCGCGTTCTCCGGGCTCGGCCTGCTCATGGCGGGCACCCTCAAGGCGGAGGCCACGCTGGCCGCCGCCAACCTGGTCTTCCTCCTGCTGCTGGTCTGCGGCGGGGTCGTCGTGCCGCTCGACAGGTTCCCGGACGGCGTCCGCTCCGTGCTCGAACTGCTGCCGGTCTCCGCCCTGTCCGGCGGCCTGCGGGACGTCCTGCAGCACGGTGCGGGCGTGCCCTGGGGCGACCTCGGCATCCTCGCCGTCTGGGCCGTGCTGGGCCTGGGCGCGGCGGCCCGCTGGTTCCGCTGGGAGTAGTCTGCGGCCCCTGATCATCCGGAACGGGGGACCCATCCGTGACCGCCGACCACCGCGTCGGGCCGCCGAGCCTCGGCGGCGAGCGCGAGACGCTGCGGGCGTTCCTGGACTACCACCGGGCGACGCTCGCGATGAAGTGCGAGGGCCTCACCGACGAGGAGCTGCGGCAGCGGTCGATGCCGCCGTCCACGCTGTCGCTGCTCGGCCTGGTCCGGCACATGGCGGAGGTCGAGCGCGCCTGGTTCCGCCGGGTGTTCGAGGACCACGACGCCCCCATGGTCTGGTCCGACCGGATCGACTTCCAGGCGGCGTACGACGCGAGCGCCTCGACCCGGGCCGAGGCCTTCGGCGCGTGGGAGGCCGAGGTGGAGACCTCGCGCCGCATCGAGCTCGAGGCCGCCTCCCTGGACCTGGCCGGCCATCAGCCCCGCTGGGGTGAGGACGTGTCGCTGCGCATGGTGATGGTGCACGTCCTGCTGGAGTACGGCCGCCACAACGGGCACGCCGACTTCCTCCGCGAGGGCGTCGACGGCACCGTGGGCGCCTGACTCACGCGGGCGTGATGCAGTCCACGAAGCGGGCGAATCCGGCGTCCTGGCCGTCGTCGAGGGCCAGGAAGCCGTCCTCGGGGCCGTGGCTCACCAGCAGGCACATGTCGTAGCGCACGCACACCGGCGGCCGCGCCGCGGCGTCCGTGCGGAAGCGGTGCGCGCCGGTGAGCTGGCAGGAGTCGTACCGCACCAGCGGTCCGCGCGGGCCGGGCGTGTAGCGGTGGGCGCGCAGGCCGGCGGCGAAGGGCTTGAAGGCGTTCGCGGTGTCGTCGCAGTCGTTGAAGTGGACGGTGCCGCCTGCCCACTCGCAGTCGATGACGACGGTGTCCGGGCCGCGCAGCTCGAAGCGGATGTCCTCGGCATGGAAGCGCTGGACCGAGCTGAAGTGCTGCGCCCGGGGGAAGCGGAAGAAGGCGCTCTCGAATCCGTAGTCGGGGTGCGGGACCGGGCGGCGGCCGGTGACGACATAGCTTCCGGCGCGGCAGGTGACGGAGCCGCCGTAGGGGAACTCCAGGAAGTTGCCCCACTCGTAGGTGACGTTCATGTCGGTGAACCAGTAGTTGAGGAACTGGTCCTGCTGCTCCGGATGTTGTGAGCGCTTCGACAGGCCCGAGTACAGGAACGCCTTCCGGTAGGCGCCGCCGACCCGGCACGCCTCCCAGCGCATCTCGGAGTTGGTGTTGGTGCCGTCCAGGGCGATGCCGTACTCCCACTCCCCCATCCACTCGCAGTCGGTGAAGCGGTAGTTCGCCGCGCCGCCGGTGGAGTAGGAGGAGAAGAACGAGGCGCCGGGTGTGCCGGAGGTGAAGCGCAGACCCTCGAAGGCGATGTTCTGCCACATGTCGTCGTTGACGCACAGGAAGGCGCCCTCGGCCTTCTCCGGCGCGAAGACGATCTCGCTGATGCGCAGGCCGGCGCCCCGGAAGCGCAGCCCGTTGGCCTGGTTGCGGGGGTTGTCGCCGGCCAGCAGCGCGCCGGGCTCGGTGACCAGGTATCTGCCGGGCGGGACGTCGATCACCGTGCGGCCCGTGTGGCCGTCCAGGCGGGACTCTGCGTAGCGGTAGGCGTCGGCGAAGGCGCGGCTGTCGTCGGTGGTGCCGTCGCCCTTGGCGCCGAAGTCGGCGACGACGTCGACCACGCCGGGACGGGCGGTGCTCCTCGGCTGTCGTGCGGCCTCGGCGGCCGGCGTGCCGGCCGCGGTGCAGGCGGCCACGCCGGTCCCCGTCAACGCCGCGGCGGCGCCCCCGTAGATCAGTTTCCGCCGGTCGACCCCGGTCATGGCCGATCCCCTCCCCCTGGCCGTCCCCCTCGTGAAGGATTGCACAAGGGGGCGCCTACGATGGTGGCCGTGCCGAATCTCAGCCAAGCAGGCCAAGCCGTGCGAAACCCGCTGGCCTTCATCGCCCAGCGCTGGACCCCGTCCCCCGCGACGGTCCGGCGGGCCGCCCTGGCGGCGCTCGTGATGAGCGTGGTCATCGTGGTGACCGGGGGCGCCGTCCGGCTGACCAGCTCGGGGCTCGGCTGCCCGACCTGGCCCAAGTGCACGGCCGACAGCCTCACCGCGACCGGTGCCATGGGCGTGCACGGCGCGATCGAGTTCACCAACCGCATGCTGACGTACGTGCTGTGCGCGGCCGTCGGCTGGGCCATCGTCGCCGCGCGCGCGGCCAAGCCGTGGCGGCGCGGGCTGACCCGCCTGGGCTGGGCGCAGTTCTGGGTCGTCATGGGCAACGCGGTGCTGGGCGGCATCACGGTGCTGACCGGGCTCAACCCGTACACCGTCGCCTCGCACTTCCTGCTGTCCAGCGCTCTCATCGCGGTCGCGCTGCTGACCTGGCACCGTGCCGGCGAGGGCGACGCTGGCCCCCGCCCGCTGGTCGGCAAGCCGGTGCGGCAGCTGACCTGGCTGCTGGTCGTCGCCTCCGCCGTGCTCATCGCGGTGGGCACGCTGGTCACGGGGGCCGGGCCGCATGCCGGCGACAGCAGTGACGTACCGCGCGTCCAGGTGAAGTGGGAGACCATCGCCCAGCTCCACGCCGATCTGGCCTGGGTCGTGTGCGGGCTGACCGTCGCGCTGTGGTTCGCCCTGCGCGCCGTCGACGCCCCGGCCGGGCCGCGGGCGCGGGTCCGCGACCTCGTCCTGGTCCTGCTGGCGCAGGGCGTCATCGGCTACGTCCAGTACTTCACCAAGCTCCCCGAGGCCTTGGTCGCCGCGCACATGCTGGGCTCCACGCTGGTGTGGATCGCGGTCCTGCGCGTCCTGCTCTCGCTGCGCGAGCGCCCCCTGACCGAGCCCGGCGCCGTTCCCGCCCCCGCCGCCGTCTCCGCTCCGGAACCCGCCCCGGCCGGCTGACGGGCCCGGCCCGGGACCTCACAGACGGTAGACGCGACGGGCGTTGTCCGCGGCGAGGAGCGCGGCGACGCGGCGTGCGTCGGCCGGGGAGCACGCGCCGTCGGCGATCCAGCCGCCCAGCACGTCCCGTACCGCGGTACGGAAGGCCTCGGCGCCCACGACGTAGAGCTCCGGCAGCCCGTAGGCGTCCGTCGAGAAGAGCAGCTTGCCGAAGGGCGCCAGCTCCAGGAATTCCGCGAGCACCGCGCCCGCCCGGGGGCCGACGTGGGTGAGGGCGAGTCCGACGTCGGCGTGGACGTGCGGGAAGACGTTCGCGAGGTAGGCGGCCTGCCGGTGGTACGGGTAGCAGTGCAGCAGCACCAGGTCCGTGCCGAGGCCCGCGGTCGCCCGGGCGAAGTCCGTGAGCAGTGCCGGGTCCGCGTGGTCCAGTCGCAGGTCGGGGTCGCCGAAGCCGGTGTGGAGTTGCAGCGGCAGGCCCGTGGCGACGGCCGTCCACAGCAGGTACCGCAGCAGGACGGGATCGGTGAGCCGGCTGCCGTGCTCGTGCCGCGCGTCGAGCCAGGCCTCGGCGGCGCGTACGACGTCCGCGGTGTCCGGTGGTTCGGGGGCCAGGGCGAGTCCGTGGCGGTAGGCGGCGACCGACTTGAAGCCGAGCGCGGTCACCGCCGCCTCGTGGACGGCCTCCGCCACCCCGGAGACGAAGGCCTCCCCGCCCGGGCTCGCATCGGCGACGCGTTCCGCGAGCCGCTCCAGCCGGACGATCTCGTGGGCGTCCGCGCCGCCGCCCGCCGCGGCCAGCTCCTCCGGCGTCATCAGGTCGCCGGGCAGCCCGGTGTCCACGAGGTACGTCCCGATACCGGTGCCCCGCAGCAGCAGCCGCGCGGTCTCGTACGCGCCGAGCTCCCGCCGCCGGGCCAGGTAGCGGGCGGGCGGGCAGTGCGGCTCCAGCCCGAGCAGCGGCGGGCACCAGCGGCGCACGGCGAAACCGGTCTGGGTGTCGAAGAAGGTGGTGCCGGGCGCGGCGGGCGCGTCGGACTCCGTGAGGTACGTCTCGAAGGAGGCGATGCCGAGGTCGCCGCGGACGATGCCGTGGCAGTGCTGGTCGACCAGGGGCGGCAGCTCGATCACCAGCGCCACCGGGTGGCCTCGGCGAGTTCCCCGGGCCCGAGTTCGGCCAGGGCCCCGGACTCCGCCCGCCGTACGGCCACGATCGCGCCCCACAGTTCCTCGCCGAGCGCCTCGCGCAGCGCGTCGTCGCGGACGAAGTGCCCGAGCGCCTCGCTCAGCGAGGTCGGCAGCCTTTCCTGGTCGCCGCGCCCGGCCGGGTCCCCGGTCACCGGTCCGGGCAGCGCGGGGCCGCCGTCGAGCACACCCCGCAGGCCCGCCGCGATGACCGCGCCGGTGAGCAGATAGGGGTTGGCGGCGGCGTCGAAGGGCTTGAGCTCGGCGTGCCCGCCGTCGGGGTCGTCGGGCTCGCCGAGCACCAGGCGCAGCGCGGCCTCGCGGTTCTCCACGCCCCAGCAGCGGTGGACACCGGCCCAGTGCGAGGGGACCAGGCGCAGATAGCTCGCCGGGGAGGGCGCCCCGATGGCGCACAGCGCGGGCAGCGCGTCCAGGACCGCGCCGAGGAAGGTGTCCGCGGTCGCGGCGAGGCCGTACCGGCCGGTGGGGTCGCGGTGCAGGTTGTGTCCGTGCTCGCGCAGGCTCAGGTGCAGATGGCAGCCGTTGCCGACCTGGCCGGCGACGACCGCCGGCGCGAAGGAGGCACGCAGTCCGTGGGCCGCGCTGACAGCCCGTACGGTCTCGCGCACCAGCACGAGGTCGTCGGCCGCCCGGACGGGGTCGGCGGGCGCGGTGGAGACCTCGAACTGACCGGGCGCGTACTCGGGATGGATCTGCAGGACCTCCACGCGCTGCGCGTCGAGCGCGTCATGGAGGGCGAGCAGATAAGCCGACAGTTCGGTGACCCGGGTCAGTCCGTACGCGGGACCGCGGCCCGCGAAATCACCGGTTCGGGGGGTCGTCTCGTTGTCGTTGCCGTCGTTGCCGTCGCCGTCGTCGCGGCTGTCGCGGCTGTCGCGGACGACGGTCCATTCGGTCTCGAAGCCCATCCGCAGTTCCAGGCCGTGGCCGGCGGCCCGCTCGGCCATGCGCCGGGCGAACTGCCGCTGGCAGGCGGGGTGCGGCCGCCCCTGCTGGTCGTAGCGGTCGGCCGGGGCCCAGGCCCAGCCGGGCCGCGCGGCCAGCACGGTGAGCCGGTCGAGGTCGGGGAAGAGCCGCAGGTCGCCGTCGGGGCCGCCGATGTGCTCGGAGGTGGTGATGGCGTCGTCGGAGGTGAAGACGTCGAAGACCGGCGACATGCCGATCCCGCGGTGCGCCGCGTCCACGAGCCGGGCGGCCGGCACGGTCTTGGCCCGGCTGATGCCCGCGTTGTCGACCCAGCTGACCGCGACGGCCCGCACGCCCTCGGCGGTGAGCCGCGCCACGTCCTGGCGGGCCGTCAGCCGCCGCTGTTCCCGTTCTTCCGCGTCCACCCGCACACGCCTCCTCGTACCCGCCGTCCGGAACCGTTCCATGGTCCTAACGGGCGGGCCCGGCGTCAGGTGTTGGCGGGGCCGCCGATCTGGATGCCGGCCATGCGCCGCCACTCGTAGCGGCCGGTGCGCACCTTGGCGGCGAGGTCGCCGTCGAAGGACTCGTGCAGCGTGATGCCGGAGAGCTCCACGGCACGCCGTGCGATGTCGTAGGAGGGCGCGACGAGATCGCCCCAGCCGCCGTCCTCGCCCACCAGCACGATCCGCGTACCGGCCTGGCCGATGTACGCGATCTGGCCCTCGGCACCGCCGTGGCCGCCGGCGAACCGGTCGATCCGCCGGGCCAGCCGGGCGGCTCTGCGCTCGGCGCGGGCCTGCGCCTTCGGGTCGGCGACCGGGGTGTCTGCTGCCTGGGTGTCTGCCATGACAGAAATGCTACCCGCCGGTAATCAGCGGAGGAAGGGGTCCACGGCGACGGCCACGAACAGCAGCGTCGCGTAGGTGATGGACCAGTGGAACAGCCGCATCTCCTTGAGCTTGGCCCCGGCCACGCCCGCCTTGGCCCGCCCGTACAGGGCGTGCGCCTCGAAGAGCCAGAAGGCGCCGAGCAGCACGGCGGCCGCCGCGTAGAACCAGCTCGCGGCGCCGAGCGGCCACCACAGCGTGAGCGACACCAGCACCATCGCCCAGCTGTAGATGACGATCTGCCGGCCGACCACCACGTTGCCCGCGACCACCGGCAGCATGGGGACGCCCACGCGCGCGTAGTCGTCCTTGACCTTCATCGACAGCGGCCAGTAGTGCGGCGGCGTCCAGAAGAAGAGGACGAGGAAGAGGACGAAGGGCGCCCACGCCAGCTCGTCGCGCACCGCGGACCAGCCGATCAGCACCTGCATGCAGCCGGCGATACCGCCCCACACGATGTTCTGCGCGGTGCGGCGCTTCAGGCCCAGGGTGTAGACGAAGACGTAGTAGAGGATGGCCGCGAGCGACAGCACCGCCGACAGCGGGTTGACCAGCACCCAGAACCACGCGGTCGAGACCACCGACAGGGCGATGCCGAAGACCAGGCACTCCCACGGCGCGACCATGCCGGTGACCAGAGGGCGCTGCTCCGTGCGGTGCATGAGCGCGTCGATGTCGCGGTCGATGTACATGTTGAGCGCGTTCGCGCCGCCGGCGGACATATAGCCGCCGATCATCGTCGCCGCGACCAGCCACAGGTCGGGAACCCCGCCCGCGGCAAGGAACATGACCGGAACCGTCGTGATGAGCAGCAGCTCGATGATGCGCGGCTTGGTCAGCGCCACGAAGGCCATCACACGGGCACCGAACGGCCGGTGACCGCTGGTCGACCCGATGGCTCCGGCGGGCCGGGATTCGACGGCCGTCACGAACACCCCTGAGGAAAAGTCCAGCAAGCGGCTCCGCTTGCGCGTACCACGCCACTCTAGACGTAGCGGATACTCCGACCGCGCCGGGGGTGCCACGTGTTGACGCCGGAGCGTCTCCCGGACGCAAGGGCCGGGCCATCTGACGGTGTTCCGGCTTCGAGAGGGTCGGACCCGGTTCAACAGGCGAAGTGACGCCGGCCGGGGCACGCTGGTGACAGCGCCGGTGCCGGGTGGGAATGCGCCTGCCTGCGCGCCGGTTCCTCCAGGCGACGAGCCCACCGCGCCGGCATTCGAAAAGGCGCACGCCCTTGCGGGGGTAGGCTCGGCAACGCCCGGTGTGCACTTCGTCACCGGCGTATGACATGTGGAGAGGAGCCCTCTCAGGTGAGCACCGAGGCGACCACCGAGCTGGAGTGGAGCGAGCTGGACGGGCGTGCGGTCGACACCGCGCGTGTCCTGGCGATGGATGCCGTGCAGAAGGTCGGCAACGGCCATCCGGGGACGGCGATGAGCCTGGCCCCCGCGGCCTATCTGCTGTTCCAGAAGCTGATGCGGCACGACCCCGCGGACGCCTCGTGGGTGGGCCGGGACCGCTTCGTCCTGTCGCCCGGTCACACGTCCCTGACGCTGTACACGCAGCTGTTCCTGTCCGGGTACGGACTGGAACTTGACGACCTGAAGGCCTTCCGCACCTGGGACTCCCGCACCCCCGGTCACCCGGAGCACGGCCACACCACCGGCGTGGAGACCACCACCGGCCCGCTCGGCCAGGGTGTCGGCAACGCGGTGGGCATGGCGATGGCCGCCCGTTACGAGCGCGGCCTGTTCGACCCGGACGCGGCGCCCGGCGAGTCGGTGTTCGACCACACGATCTGGGCCATCGTCTCCGACGGCGACCTGGAGGAGGGCATCTCCGCGGAGGCCTCCTCGCTGGCCGGGCACCAGAAGCTCGGCAACCTGGTCGCCCTGTACGACGACAACCACATCTCCATCGAGGGCGACACCGCGACCGCCTTCTCCGAGGACGTTCTCAAGCGCTACGAGGCCTACGGCTGGCACGTGCAGCGCATCGAGCAGGACCCCTCAGGCGACTTCGACACGCAGAAGCTGTACGCGGCGTTCAAGGCGGCGCAGGCCGTCACCGACCGCCCCTCGATCATCGCCGCCCGCACGATCATCGCCTGGCCGGCCCCGCACGCGCAGAACACCGAGGCCGCCCACGGCTCGGCGCTCGGCGAGGCCGAGGTCGCGGCGACCAAGCAGGTGCTCGGCTTCGACCCCGAGCAGCACTTCGAGGTCGCGCCCGAGGTGCTGGCGCACGCCCGCAAGGTGGGCGACCGCGGCCGCGAGGCGCACGCGGAGTGGACCAAGCGCTTCGAGGAGTGGCGTTCCGCCAACCCCGAGCGGGCCGCGACGTTCGACCGCATCCAGGCGGGCGAGCTGCCGGCCGGCTGGGAAGAGGTCGTCCCGGAGTTCCCCGCGGGTAAGGCCGTGGCGACCCGCAAGGCCTCCGGCGAGGTGCTGAAGGCCCTCGGCGGCGTCCTGCCCGAGCTGTGGGGCGGCTCCGCCGACCTGGCCGGCTCGAACAACACCACGATCGACGCCTCGTCGTCCTTCCTGCCCGCGGACAACCCGCTGCCGGAGGCGAACCCGTACGGCCGCACGGTGCACTACGGCATCCGCGAGCACGCCATGGGCTCGACGATGAACGGCATCGCGCTGCACGGCAACACCCGTATCTACGGCGGCACCTTCCTGGTCTTCTCGGACTACATGCGCCCGGCCGTGCGTCTGGCCGCGCTGATGAAGCTGCCGACCACCTACGTGTGGACGCACGACTCCATCGGTCTGGGCGAGGACGGCCCGACCCACCAGCCGGTCGAGCACCTGTCCGCGCTGCGCGCCATCCCGGGCCTGAACGTGGTCCGGCCGGCCGACGCCAACGAGACCGCGATCGCGTGGGCCGAGATCACCCGCCGCCACACGGCCAAGCCCGCCCCGCACGGCCTGGCGCTGACCCGGCAGAACGTCCCGACCTACCCGGCCGACGTGAACGCTGCCAAGGGCGGTTACGTACTCCTGGACGCCGAGGGCGGCCGGCCGCAGGTCATCCTGATCGCCACCGGCTCCGAAGTGCAGCTGGCCGTCGAGGCCCGCGATCAGCTCCAGAGCGAAGGGATCCAGGCGCGCGTCGTGTCCATGCCGTCCGTGGAGTGGTTCGAGGAGCAGGACCAGGCCTACCGCGACAGCGTCCTTCTCCCGGACGTCAAGGCGCGGGTCGCCGTCGAGGCGGGCATCGCCCTGACCTGGTACCGCTTCGTCGGGGACGCGGGCCGGATTGTGTCGCTGGAGCACTTCGGGGCAAGCGCCGATTACAAGGTCCTCTACCGCGAGTTCGGCCTGACCTCCGAGGCGGTCGCCGCCGCCGCGCGCGACTCGATCGCCGCCGCGACCCGCTGACGCACAGACGCATACGACGTATCGAGGAGATGCAAGACTCATGACAGACGCACTCAGGCGCCTCTCCGACGAGGGCGTGGCGATCTGGCTCGACGACCTGTCCCGCAAGCGGATCACCTCCGGCAACCTGGCCGAGCTCCTGGACCAGAGCCACGTGGTGGGCGTCACCACCAACCCGTCCATCTTCCAGAAGGCGATCGCCGGCGGTGACGGCTACGAGCCGCAGGTGGCCGACCTCGCGGCCCGCCGGCTGACGGTGGACGAGGCCGTGCGCATGATCACCACCGCCGACGTCCGGGACGCCGCCGACGTGCTGCGCCCGGTGTACGACGCGACCGGCGGCCAGGACGGCCGGGTGTCGATCGAGGTCGACCCGCGGCTCGCCCACAACACCGCCGCCACCATCGCCGAGGCCAAGCAGCTGGCCTGGCTGGTGGACCGCCCGAACACCCTGATCAAGATCCCGGCGACCAAGGCGGGCCTGCCGGCCATCGCCGAGGTGATCGGCAAGGGCATCAGCGTCAACGTCACGCTGATCTTCTCGCTGGAGCGCTACCGCGAGGTCATGGACGCCTACCTGACCGGCCTGGAGAAGGCGAAGGCCGCGGGCCTCGACCTGTCCCTGATCCGTTCCGTGGCGTCCTTCTTCGTGTCCCGCGTGGACAGCGAGATCGACAAGCGCCTGGAGAAGATCGGCACCGACGAGGCCAAGGGCCTCAAGGGCAAGGCCGCCATCGCCAACGCCCGGCTGGCCTACCAGGCCTACGAGGAGGTCTTCTCCTCCGACCGCTGGACGGCCCTGGAGCACGACGGCGCGCACAAGCAGCGGCCGCTGTGGGCCTCCACCGGTGTGAAGGACCCGGCCTACCCGGACACCATGTACGTGACCGAGCTGGTCGCCCCCGGCGTCGTCAACACCATGCCGGAGGCCACGCTGGAGGCCGTCGCCGACCACGGCGAGATCACCGGCGACACCATCCGCAGCACGTACGAGCAGGCCAAGGCCGAGCTCGACGCGGTCGGCGCGCTCGGCATCTCGTACGACGACGTCGTCCAGCTGCTGGAGGACGAGGGCGTCGAGAAGTTCGAGACGTCCTGGAACGAGCTGCTGGACTCGACCAAGGCGGAGCTCGAGCGCCTGGCGCCGAAGGAGGCGTAACCACGTTGAGCAGCGCCAACCCGCTGCGTGACCCGGTGGACCGGCGGCTCCCGCGTATCGCGGGGCCGTCGGGCCTGGTGATCTTCGGGGTCACGGGCGATTTGTCACGCAAAAAGCTGATGCCCGCCGTCTATGACCTCGCCAACCGCGGACTGCTGCCGCCGGGCTTCTCGCTCGTCGGCTTCGCCCGCCGCGACTGGGGGGACGAGGACTTCGCCCAGGTCGTGCACGACGCCGTCAAGGAGCACGCCCGCACCCCCTTCCGCGAGGAGGTGTGGCAGCAGCTCGCCGAAGGCATGCGTTTCGTACCCGGTGACTTCGGCGACGACGAGGCGTTCGAGAAGCTCCGCGCCACCGTGGAGGAACTGGACAAGGCCCGGGGTACGGGCGGCAACTTCGCCTTCTACCTCTCCGTGCCGCCGAAGTTCTTCCCGTCCGTGGTGCAGCAGCTCAAGAAGCACCGGCTGTCCGACCCGCCCGCGGGTTCGTGGCGCCGGGCGGTCATCGAGAAGCCCTTCGGGCACGACCTGGCCAGCGCGCAGGAGCTCAACCGCGTCGTCCACCAGGTCTTCCGCTCCCAGGACGTCTTCCGCATCGACCACTACCTGGGCAAGGAGACGGTCCAGAACATCCTGGCGCTGCGCTTCGCCAACACGATGTTCGAGCCGCTGTGGAACCGCTCGTACGTCGACCACGTGCAGATCACCATGGCCGAGGACATCGGCATCGGCGGTCGCGCGGGCTACTACGACGGCATCGGCGCGGCGCGCGACGTCATCCAGAACCACCTGCTCCAGCTGCTGGCGCTGACCGCCATGGAGGAGCCCGCCTCCTTCGAGGCGGCCTCGCTCGTGCAGGAGAAGCTCAAGGTCCTGCAGGCGGTCAAGCTCCCCGCCGAGCTCGGCAAGCACACGGTCCGCGGGCAGTACGCGCACGGCTGGCAGGGCGGCGAGGAGGTGCTCGGCTACCTGGAGGAGGAGGGCATCGACCCCAAGTCCAAGACCGACACCTACGCCGCCATCAAGCTGGAGATCGACAACCGCCGCTGGGCGGGCGTCCCCTTCTACCTGCGCACCGGCAAGCGGCTCGGCCGGCGGGTCACGGAGATCGCGGTGGTCTTCCAGCGCGCCCCGCACTCGCCGTTCGACAACACCGCGACCGAGGAGCTGGGGCAGAACGCCCTGGTCATCCGCGTGCAGCCGGACGAGGGCGTCACCATCCGGTTCGGCTCGAAGGTGCCGGGCACCTCGATGGAGATCCGGGACGTCACCATGGACTTCGCCTACGGCGAGTCCTTCACCGAGTCCAGCCCGGAGGCGTACGAGCGCCTCATCCTGGACGTACTCCTCGGCGACGCGAACCTCTTCCCCCGTACCCAGGAGGTCGAGCAGTCCTGGCACATCCTCGACCCGATCGAGGAGTACTGGGACCGGCACGGCAAGCCCGAGCAGTACACGGCGGGCACGTGGGGTCCCAAGGCGGCGGACGAGATGCTCGCACGAGACGGCAGGAGCTGGCGCCGGCCATGAACATCGACCTCACGGAGACCAACTCCAGCAGGATCAACTCCGCGCTCGTCAAGGCGCGGCGGGCGACCGGCAGCCCGGCCGTCGGCATGGTGCTGACCCTCGTCATAGTGACGGACGAGGGCAACCACTACGACGCGCTCAAGTCCGCCTCGGACGCCTCGCGCGAGCACCCCTCCCGCATCCTGGTGGTCATCAAGCGGCCCGGCCGCTCCCCGCGCGAGCGCAAGAGCGCCCGCCTGGACGCCGAGGTGCGGGTCGGCGGCGACACCGGCATCGGTGAGACCGTGCTGCTGCGGCTGCACGGCGAACTCGCCGACCACGCCGAGAGCGTCGTCCTGCCGCTGCTGCTGCCGGACGCGCCGGTCGTGGTGTGGTGGCCGGACGAGGCTCCGGTGAACCCGGCGGCGGACCCGCTGGGCGCGCTGGCGCAGCGCCGGATCACCGACGCGGCGCAGACCGAGGACCCGGTGGCGTCCCTCGGGCTGCGGGCCGAGACGTACACCCCTGGCGACACCGACCTGGCCTGGACCCGCATCACCCCGTGGCGCAGCGTGCTCGCCGCGGCGCTGGACCAGAAGCAGGCCGCGGTCAAGGGCGCCGTCGTCGAGGGCGAGGCCGACAACCCGAGCACGGAGCTGCTGGGGCTGTGGCTCGCGCGGCGGCTGGGCGTCCCGGTCAGGCGCAAGGTGTCGGAGGGCCCCGGGATCACGGCCGTACGGCTGGCGACCTCGGAGGGCGAGATCTGCCTGGACCGGCCCAGCGGCTCGCTGGCCGAGCTGGCCATCCCCGGCCAGCCCGACCGGCACGTGGCGCTGCAGCGCCGGGCGACCTCGGACCTGATCGCCGAGGAACTGCGCCGGCTCGACCCGGACGAGGCCTACGCGGCCGCGGTCAAGTTCGGCGTGGACCGGCTGGCGCAGCCCGAGGAGACGGTGACCCCGGACGAGGCGGAGGCGCAGAACGCCGAGGCCGCCAAGGCCGACGACGGCGGCAAGGCCCCCGCCGGCAAGAAGGCGGCGGCGAAGTGAGCGCGCCCCAGGTCGTGGTCCACCGGGACAAGGAGCTGATGGCTCAGGCCGTGGCGGCCCGGCTGATCACGCGGGTCGTGGACGCCCAGGCCGCCCGGGGCACCGCCTCGGTCGTCCTGACCGGCGGCCGCAACGGCAACGCCCTGCTCGCGGCGCTGGCCGGTTCCCCGGCCCGGGACGCGATCGACTGGGCGCGGCTGGACCTGTGGTGGGGTGACGAGCGCTTCCTGCCCGCGGGCGACCCGGACCGCAACGACACCCAGGCCCGGGAGGCCCTGCTCGACGCCGTCCCGGTCGACCCGGCGCGGGTGCACACCATGCCCGTGTCGGACGGCGCGTACGGCAACGACGCGGACGCGGCTGCCGAGGCGTACGCCGAGGAGCTGGCGCGGGCCGCGGGCCCGGAGGACCACGGCCGGGTGCCCTCCTTCGACGTCCTGATGCTGGGCGTCGGACCGGACACCCATGTGGCCTCGCTGTTCCCCGGGCATCCGGGGGTCCGCGAGACCGAGCGCACCGTCGTCGGCGTCCACGGCTCGCCGAAGCCGCCGCCGACGCGCGTCTCGCTCACCCTCCCCGCGATCCGCGCCGCCCGCGAGGTGTGGCTGCTGGCCGCCGGGGAGGACAAGGCCGGTGCCGTCGCGGTCGCCCTGTCGGGCTCCGGCGAGATCCAGGCACCGGCCGCGGGCGCCCGGGGCCGGTCGCGCACGCTCTGGCTGCTGGACCGCACCGCGGCGGCGAAGCTGCCTCCGCAGCTCTATCCGCCGGCGTCCCTGTAAGCGCCGGCGGACGGCACGGTCCGGAACGCGAACGCCGGGCGGGCTCCCTCTCTGGGGCCCGCCCGGCGTTCTTCGTCTGCCGCCGTTTGTCTCAGCGACCGCGCAGCGCGCGGTAGGTGGCGACCAGGGCCTTGGAGGACGCGTCCAGTCCTTCGACGTCCGCGCCCTCGGTCAGGGCCGGCTCCAGGCGCTTGGCCAGGACCTTGCCGAGCTCGACACCCCACTGGTCGAAGGAGTCGATGTTCCAGACCGCGCCCTGGACGAAGACCTTCTGCTCGTAGAGCGCCACGAGCTGGCCGAGGACCGAGGGGGTCAGCTCGGTCGCCACGATCGTGGTGGTCGGGTGGTTGCCACGGAAGGTGCGGTGCGGCACCTGCTCCTCGGCCACGCCCTCGGCACGGACCTCGTCACTGGTCTTGCCGAAGGCCAGCGCCTGGGTCTGGGCGAAGAAGTTCGCCATCAGCAGGTCGTGCTGCTCGGCCAGTCGCGGTTCGAGCTCACCGAGGGGACGGGCGAAGCCGATGAAGTCGGCGGGGATGAACTTCGTGCCCTGGTGCAGCAGCTGGTAGTAGGCGTGCTGGCCGTTGGTGCCGGGCGTGCCCCAGACGACCGGGCCGGTCTGCCAGCTGACGGGGTTTCCGTCCCGGTCCACGGACTTGCCGTTGGACTCCATGTCGAGCTGCTGCAGGTAGGCCGGGAACTTCGACAGGTAGTGGCTGTAGGGCAGCACCGCGTGCGACTGGGCGTCGAAGAACTGGCCGTACCAGACACCGAGCAGGCCCAGCAGCATCGGGACGTTCTGCTCCGGCGGGGCCGTGCGGAAGTGCTCGTCGACCAGGTGGAAGCCGGCCAGCATCTCGCGGAAGTGGTCCGGGCCGATGGCGATCATCAGCGACAGGCCGATGGCGGAGTCGTACGAGTAGCGCCCGCCGACCCAGTCCCAGAACTCGAACATGTTGGCCGTGTCGATGCCGAACTTGGCGACCTCCGCCGCGTTGGTGGACAGCGCTACGAAGTGGAAGCGGACCGGCGAGTCCTCGGCATCCGCCTGGGTGCCCGTCTTGCCGAGGCCCTCCAGCAGCCATTCGCGCGCGGAGGTGGCGTTGGTGATGGTCTCGATGGTGGTGAAGGTCTTGGACGCGACGATGAACAGCGTCTCCGCCGGGTCCAGGTCGCGCACGGCCTCGTGCAGGTCCGAGCCGTCCACGTTGGAGACGAAACGGAAGGTCAGCGAGCGGTCGCTGTAGGCCCGCAGGGCCTCGTACGCCATGGCGGGACCGAGGTCGGAGCCGCCGATGCCGATGTTCACCACGTTCTTGATGCGGCGTCCGGTCGACCCGACCCACTTGCCGGAGCGAACGGCGTTGGCGAAGTGCGCCATCTTCTCCACCACATGGTGGACGGCCGGGATGACGTTCTCGCCGTCGACCTCGACGACGGACGACTTCGGGGCCCGCAGCGCGGTGTGGAGCACCGCGCGGTTCTCGGTGACGTTGATGTGCTCGCCGCGGAACATCGCGTCCCGCAGCTCGGCGACACCGGTGGCGGCGGCCAGTTCGCGCAGCAGGCTCAGCGTCTCGTCGGTCACCAGATGCTTGGAGTAGTCCAGGTGGAGATCGCCCACCTGGAGGGTGTAGCGCTCGGCGCGGTCGGGGTCGGCGGCGAACAGCTCCCGCAGGTGGGCCGAGCCCAGCTCCTCACGGTGCCTGGCGAGCGCCTGCCACTCCGGTCGCTGGTCGAGACGGGTACGGCCCTGCGTGTTGGTTCCGGACATCAGTCCACTTCTCCTCGTCCTCCATGCTGCAGGTCCAAACTAGTTGATCCTGGGTCCGCAGGAGATTCACCCCCGGTGTCTGGCGTGGTGACGACAGGTGTCAGCGCGCCCAACGCGCACCCGAACAGCGCGGCGGCCAGCAGCGGCGGGGCATTGAAGCCCCAGGCACCGGCGGCGGCGCCGCCCGCCACCGCCCCCAGCGGCGCCCCGGCCACGGCCAGGGTGCGCATGGCGGCACTGACCCGGCCCAGCAGGGCGTCAGGGGTGCGCCGCTGGACCAGCGTCGTCTCGTTGACGTTCCAGACCATGCCCAAGGCGCCGAACACGGCCATGACGGTGACGGCGACCGGGAGCGAGCGCACCGTGCCGAGCACGACCAGGCAACCGGCCTGGACGGCGAGCCCCGGTATCAGCGCCCGGCCGCGCCCGCCGAGCAGCGTGGACCATCGCCCGGCCAGCACTCCCCCGGCCACGCTGCCCACGCCATAGGCGACGAGCACGGCGACGTAGCCGGCCCGCCCGGCGTGCAGCCAACCCGTCACCTGGAGCACCAGGGTGGCGATGACCGCGCCGACCCCGGTGTTGGCGATGGTGTTGGCCGCGCACAGCGCCCGCAGGACCCGGTCCCGCCGCAGCACCCGTACCCCCTCGGCGATGTCCTGCCGCAGCGTGCGGCCCGCGGTGCGCGGCCGCCGAACGGGCGCGGGCCGTCGCAGCGAGGCCACCAGCACAGCGGCGGCCGCGTAGGTCGCGGCGTCCACGGCGAACGGCACCGCGGCGGCCAGGCCGAGCAGCGCGGGCACCAGCGGGGCGCCCAGGAAGGTGCCCGCCACGGTCTGGCCGGTCATGAGGCGGGCGTTGGCACGTCCCAGGGCGTCCGCGGGGACGACGGAGGGCAGCAGGGCGGTCGCGGCGTTGTCGAAGAGCGTCTGCAGCGTGGTCAGCGCGAAGGCCAGGGCGAGCAGCAGCGCGATACCCACCACGCCCAGCCAGACGGCCACCGCGAAGGCCGCCACGAGCGCACCGCGCACCGCGTCCACCGCCCACATGGCCCGCCGCTGGTCCACGCGGTCGGCGACGGCCCCGCCCAGCAGGCCGAAGAACAGCCAGGGCAGGAATCCGGCGGCGGTGACGAGGGAGATCAGCAGCGGCGAGTCGGTGAGCCCCACCGCGAGCAGCGGCAGTGCCGCGCCGCGCAGCCCGTCCCCGAGGCGCGAGACCGCCGCGGCCGTCCACAGCCGTCCGAAGCCGCCCCGCCAAGCAGGCGCGCGCTCCCCGGCAAACTCTCCGGCAGGCACGGTCGCGGCACTCATGGATCCCCCCACGGTCTTCGGTCAACTGTCACAGACCGTAGTGGGACCCACTGACAACACACCGTCCGCCCAGGTCAGAGGGCGCGGACGGCAGGCCGGACGGGCTCAGGCACCCGCGCGGTGCAGTCGCTCCCCGTAGTGCTCTTCCAGGAGGAGGTTGCGCTCGAAGCCGCCCGGCACGTTCGCCGAGACGTACACCGGCGCCTCGAAGCCCTCCGCCGTGAGCAGGCCCACCGCCTCGGCCACGGTCATCTGGACGAGCATCGCGGAGGTGATGGTGGAGACCCCGCACAGCGCCCCGCCACCGGGCAGCGGCAGCAGCGCGTCGCCGAAGGGCGCGCCGTTGTCGAGGACCGCGTCGGCGAGGTCGGCCAGCCGCTTGCCGCTGGGGTGCAGGGCGGGCACGGCACGCGTGTGTTCCAGGGAGGTGAGCGCGATCAGGGGGTGGCCCTCGGCCTTGACGTGCAGGGCCATGTCGACGATCGAGTTGTTGACCCCGGAGTTGGAGATGATCACGAACAGGTCGCCCGGCCGCGGCGCGGTCAGCTCGTACAGCCGCTTGGCCAGGCCCGGGGAGCGCTCCAGCAGGGGGTCAGTGAGCACCGAGCGGTCGTCGCCGCCGCGCAGCACGAGGTCGTTGAGCGCGATGCGGTTGGTGGGGATCAGTCCTCCGGCCCGGCCCGCGATCTCCAGCGCGGTGGCCTGCGAGTGTCCGGTGCCGAAGGCCTGGAGGATCCCGTCCGCGGCCACGCAGTCGGCGATCAGCCGGGCCGCCGCCGCCACCGAGTCCTGGTTCGCCTCGACCACCCGGTCGATGGCGGCACGGGCCTCCTCGGCGAACCGGGCAGCACTCGTCGTCACGTCGTCGGCCATGGCCGGTTCCCCCTGAGTCCGGTGATCCAGTGGATGTCCACGGCAACGATGGACGAGAGGTCTAGTCCACGTCAATCCCCCTGCACCCGCATGCGGGCCAGCGCCAGAGCGCCCGCGCCGCCGTCCCGCACGGGCAGGACATGCAGGTCCATCTCCTCCGCGCGCGCCGACACGCGTCCCAGCAGTGGCCCCGAGGGGCCCAGCAGGCCACCGGTGACGACCAGGGGCTCGCCTTCCTGCGGGTCCAGGGCGGCGACGGTCGCCGCGAGCTCGTCGGCGGCGTCGTCCAGCAGGTTGCCGGCCACCTCGTCGCCATCGCGGTCAGCGGCGACGGCCAGCGGGCTCAGCCGGGCCAGCCGGACCGGCGGCTCGGCGTAGACGTAGGGCACCAGGCGGTTGCGCAGCACATGGCACTCGTTGTCGCTGGGGCGCTCCTGGGCCAGGTACGGGCCGCCCGGGGAGTCCATGTAGTGCGACAGGACGGCCTCGACGAGCGTCGTCCAGGGGCCCCGGCCGTCGAGGGCGCGCACCGCGGCGCGCATCACCTCCCGGCCGAGCCAGAAACCGCTGCCCTCGTCGCCGATGAGCCAGCCGTTGCCGTCCGCCAGCAGGGTCTGGCGGCGCTTCTCGATCCGGGCGGCGACCGCGCCGGTGCCGGCGACCAGCGCCAGGCCGTCGGCGGGAACGCCCGGGGCGGAGGCGAAGGCGACCTCGATGTCGCCGCGGACCGTCACGTCCAGGGCGCCGATCCCCGTACTGTCCAGCGCGGCCCGCAGACAGGAGGCGGCGAGCCGTCGTCCCGCTTCGGGGCCGGTGTCCAGGGCGGCGCCGGCGAAGCCGCCGACGACGGCCGTGACCTCGTCCTTGCGGTCGTCCGGGACCGCGCTCCTGAGCGCGTCCGCGAGGTGCTGCGTGAGCGCCACCCGCTCGACGCTCATCGCGTTGCCGGGTCCGCCCTCACCCTCGCCGAGAACCTGCCCCTCGGGAGCCGCGTCGGCGAGATACGCCCGGGTCCGCGTTCCGCCCGCATCGATGCCGATCACCAGAGCCACAACCGTGAGTATACGTTCCCGTTACCCAGTGTCGACCGAACGCGACGGCCCGGACCGCGAAAGGAGGATCTCCTGCTCGCGGGCCGGGCCCGTGGTGAATGTCCTGCCGGACGTGCGGCGGGAACCGCTCAGATCTCGCCCCGGAGCTTGGCGAGCGCCTCGGCGAGGATCGCCTCGCCGTCGGCCGCGCTGCGACGCTCCCGCACATACGCGAGGTGCGTCTTGTACGGCTCGGTGCGCGGCGGCGCCGGCGGGTTCTCCTCGTCCTGCCCGGCCGGGAAGCCGCAGCGCGGGCAGTCCCAGGTGTCCGGGATCTGCGCGTCGCTCGCGAAACTCGGCTGGGTCTCGTGCCCGTTGGAGCACCAGAAGGAGATGCGCAGACGCGGCGCGGACTCGCCCCGCTCGGCCTCTCCCATCGGCCCCGCCCCGACCCGACTGCCACGGATCGCGTTGCCACTTGCCACGGTCGTAACTCCCTGCGTGATCGTGCTGCGAGGTCGCCCGGTTTACGGAGACCGTCTCACCCCGCGGCGGCGGGGAGAGGGCACCGTATCCCAAGACGCGCTTCCATGATAAGTCGCGTCGGCGACAAGGCGTCAGTTCTCCCCGGATACGCGGGAGTCGGTCACTTCTGGAACTTGAGCAGAAGACCGAGGGCGACAATGCACGCGAACCACAGCAGACCGACCACAACGGTGATCCGGTCGAGGTTGCGCTCGGCCACCGAGGAACCGCCGACGGACGACTGCATGCCGCCGCCGAACATGTCGGACAGACCGCCACCCTTGCCCTTGTGCATCAGCACGAGCAGCAACAGCAGCAGGCTGAAGATGATGAGGGCGATGGAGAACCCGATGACCACAGCTGGACCAACTCTCTCGGTGACCTAGGACGAGGCGGGGGCCGGTCGGCTGGCATGCAGCCGTCCGGCCCCCGACAGAGTACTTCGGGCAGGGCCCGACAGCCTACTGCCCGTGTGAACGCGTGATCGCGTTACTGGTCGCGGAAGCGGACGATCTTGACGAACTCCTCCGCGTCGAGCGCCGCGCCGCCCACCAGGGCGCCGTCCACGTCGCGCTGCGCCATGATGGCCGCGACGTTGCCGCTCTTCACGGAGCCGCCGTACTGGATGCGGACCTCGTCGGCCAGCTCCTGGTCGTACAACTCGGCCAGCCGGCCGCGGATCGCACCGCAGACCTCCTGGGCGTCCTCCGGGGTGGCGACCTCGCCGGTGCCGATCGCCCACACCGGCTCATAGGCGATGACCAGGGTCTTCGCCTGCTCGGCCGGGATGTCCTTCAGGGCGCCGTCGAGCTGGGCGAGCGTGAAGGCGACCTGGTTGCCGGCCTTGCGGACGTCCAGTCCCTCGCCGACGCACACGATCGGGGTCAGCTCGTGCCGGAAGGCGGCCTTCACCTTGGCGTTGACGATCTCCTCGGTCTCGCCGTGGTACTGGCGGCGCTCGGAGTGGCCGATCACCACGTACGAGCACTTCAGCTTGGCCAGCATCGGGCCGGAGATCTCGCCGGTGTACGCGCCGGAGTCGTACGCGGAGAGGTCCTGCGCACCGTACTTGATCTTGAGCTTGTCGCCGTCGACCAGGGTCTGCACGGACCGCAGGTCGGTGAACGGCGGCAGGACGACGACCTCGACCGCGTCGTAGTCCTTCTCGTTGAGCGCGAACGCGAGCTTCTGGACGTGGGCGATGGCCTCGAGGTGGTTGAGGTTCATCTTCCAGTTGCCCGCCATGATCGGCGTGCGCGGGGTCATCGGTCAGTCCTCCAGTGCGGCGAGGCCGGGGAGCGTCTTGCCCTCGAGGTACTCGAGGCTCGCGCCGCCACCGGTCGAAATGTGGCCGAAAGCGTTCTCGTCGAAGCCCAGGATGCGTACGGCCGCGGCGGAGTCGCCGCCGCCGACGACGGTGAACGCCGGGCTGTCGATGAGCGCCTGGGCGACCGCGCGGGTGCCCTCGGCGTAGTCGGGGTGCTCGAAGACGCCCATGGGCCCGTTCCAGAAGACGGTGGCCGTGTCGACGAGCTTCGAGGCGAACAGCTTGCGGGACTCCGGACCGATGTCGAGGCCCATCAGGTCGCCGGGGAAGGCGTCGACGGGGACGGTCACGGGGTTGCCGGCGACCGGGTTCTTCAGGTCCGGGAAGGACGGGGCGCCGACGATGTCCAGGGGCAGCACGAACTCCACGCCCTTGGCCTTCGCACGCTCCAGGTACTCCGCGACGATCTCGAGCTGGTCTTCCTGCACCAGGCTCTTGCCGACCTCGTGGCCCTGGGCCTTGAGGAAGGTGAAGAGCATGCCGCCGCCGATCAGGATGCGGTCGGCGCGCTCCAGCAGGTGGTCGATCACGCCCAGCTTGTCGGAGACCTTGGCGCCGCCGAGCACCACCGCGTACGGGCGGGCCACGTCCTCGGTGAGCTTCTTCAGCACGCCCACCTCGGTGACGATCAGCAGGCCGGCGGCGTGCGGCAGCCGGGCCGGGAGGTCGTAGACGGAGGCGTGCTTGCGGTGCACGGCACCGAAGCCGTCGCCGACGTAGAGCTCCGCGAGGGCGGCCAGCTGGTCGGCGAAGACACCGCGCTCGGTGTCGTCCTTGCTGGTCTCGCCCGGGTTGAAGCGCAGGTTCTCCAGCAGCGCGACGCCGCCGTCGGCGAGGGCGCCGACCACGTCGTGGGCGCTGTCCCCCACGGTGTCGGTCGCGAACGCGACCTTGACGCCCAGGAGTTCACCGAGCCGGCGGGCGACCGGGGCCAGCGAGAACTGCGGGTCGGGCGCGCCCTTGGGGCGGCCCAGGTGCGAGGCGACGATCACCTTGGCGCCGGCCTCGGCCAGCTTGGTGATGGTCGGCACGACGGCGCGGATGCGGCCGTCGTCGGTGATCGTGTCGCCGGACAGCGGCACATTGAGGTCGGCGCGGACGAAAACACGCTTGCCGCCGACCCCCTCGTCGATGAGTTCGTCGATCGTCTTCATGGTGAGGACTCTCCTGCCTCGGCCCTGCCGGCGTGGCGGCACGGCGCTCGCGTCATGGGCCAGTCGTGGAAAGGTCATGGGACAGGGCCCGGACGACACTGCGTCGTTCGGACCCTGTCCTCATGGCATGGCGGGCTGAGGAGCCCTTGTCAGAGCTGGCCGCCGACGAACACGGTCAGGTCGACGAGGCGGTTGGAGTAGCCCCACTCGTTGTCGTACCAGCCGATGACCTTGACCTGCTTGCCCTGAGCCATCGTCAGGGAGGAGTCGAAGGTGCAGGAGGCCGGCCAGTTGACGATGTCCGAGGACACGATCGGGTCCTCGGTGTACTCCAGGATGCCCTTGAGCTGGCCCTCGGCGGCCTTCTGGAAGGCGGCGTTGACCTCGTCCTTGGTGACCTCGCGCTCGAGCTCGATGACCAGGTCGGTCACGGAGCCGGTCGGGACCGGGACGCGCATGGCGATGCCGTCCAGCTTGCCCTTGAGCTGCGGGAGGACCAGGGCGGTGGCCTTCGCGGCACCGGTCGAGGTCGGGATGATGTTCTCGGCGGCGGCACGGGCGCGGCGCAGGTCCTTGTGCGGGAAGTCAAGGATGCGCTGGTCGTTCGTGTACGCGTGCACCGTGGTCATCATGCCCTTGACGATGCCGAAGTTCTCGTCCAGGACCTTCGCCATCGGCGCCACACAGTTGGTGGTGCAGGAGGCGTTGGAGATGATGTTGTGCTTCGCGGCGTCGTACTTGTCGTTGTTGACGCCCATCACGATCGTGATGTCCTCGTCGGACGCCGGCGCCGAGATGATGACCTTCTTGGCCCCGCCCTCGATGTGCTTCTTGGCGTCCGCGGCCTTGGTGAAGATGCCGGTGGACTCGATCACGATGTCGACGCCCAGCTCGCCCCACGGGATGTCGGAGGGGTTGCGCTCCGACAGCACCTTGATGGTGTGGCCGTCCACCGTGATGGAGTCGGTGGTGTGGGTGACCTCGGCCTTGAGGCGGCCCAGGATCGTGTCGTACTTGAGCAGGTGTGCCGTGGTGGCGGTGTCGCCCAGGTCGTTGACAGCCACGATCTCGATGTCCGCACCCTGCTCCAGGGCGGCACGGAAGAAGTTACGACCGATGCGACCAAAGCCGTTGATGCCTACGCGGATCGTCACGAACCGATCTCCTCGCTGATGTGCCGGATGCCATTTCGCTCCGGCTGCGACGTATGGGATGTCCCCGACCAAGGACGACCCTACCTCGGCGGGAACCCGGTGATGACATCGGCACCGCCGGTGCCCGCCCTACGGACGGGTAACCGGGTCCGGCGTGGCCGACGCCCCCCACGCGGCCGGTCTCAGCCGACCATCTCCTCGGTCAGGTTGGACTCCGTACCGGGGATGCCGATGTCCGACGCGCGCTTGTCGGCCATCGCCAGCAGCCGCCGGATCCGGCCCGCGACCGCGTCCTTGGTGAGCGGCGGCTCCGCCAGTGAGCCGAGCTCCTCCAGCGACGCCTGCTTGTGGTCCATGCGCAGCCGGCCCGCCGCCGCGAGGTGCTCGGGCACCTCCTCGCCCAGGATCTCCAGGGCGCGCTGGACCCGGGCGCCCGCCGCGACCGCCGCGCGGGCGGAGCGGCGCAGGTTCGCGTCGTCGAAGTTGGCGAGGCGGTTGGCCGTGGCGCGCACCTCGCGCCGCATGCGGCGCTCCTCCCAGGCGAGCACCGACTCGTGGGCGCCCAGACGCGTCAACAACGCGCCGATGGCGTCACCGTCACGGACGACCACGCGATCGACGTTGCGTACCTCGCGGGCCTTGGCCCCGATCTGCAGCCGGCGGGCGGCGCCGACCAGCGCGAGGGCCGCCTCGGGGCCCGGGCAGGTGACCTCCAGGGAGGAGGAGCGGCCCGGCTCGGTGAGCGACCCGTGGGCCAGGAAGGCCCCTCTCCAGGCCGCCTCGGCGTCGCACGTCGCACCGGAGACCACCTGCGGGGGCAGTCCGCGGATGGGGCGGCCCCGGCCGTCGACGAGTCCGGTCTGACGGGCCAGCTGATCGCCGCCGGCGACCACCCGCACGACGAACCGGCTGCCGCGGCGCAGCCCGCCGGGCGCCATGACGACGAGGTCGGAGGAGTGCCCGAAGATCTCCAGGATGTCCTTGCGCAGCCTGCGCGCAGCGATCCCGGTGTCCAGCTCCGCCTCGATCACGATGCGACCGCTGACCAGGTGCAGTCCCCCCGCGAACCTGAGGATCGCCGAGACCTCGGCCTTGCGGCAGCAGGTCCGGGTGACGGGGAGCCGGGAGATCTCGTCCTTCACCGCTGGCGTCATCGCCATGGGCCGATCCTTCCATGCATACGAAAAATCCGGTCGAACGCGGCGGCCAGCAACTCCGGGTCGTGCCGCGGCCCGTCGGGCGCGGCGACCCGGGCCAGCTCCACCGTTCCTGACAACCGCTCGGCTGCTTCTATCAGGCTTCCGCGGTCGGGTACGGCGGCGTCGTCGGCCAGCACCACGTCGATGGTGAGTTTAGGGGCGTGTCGGGCCAAAACCTCCAAGTGACGCTGCGGAGAAAAGCCCTCGGTCTCTCCCGGCTGCGGGGCGAGGTTCAGCGCCAGCACCTTCCGGGCCCGGGTCTCCATCAGCGCGGACACCAGATCCGGCACCAGGAGGTGGGGTATCACCGAGGAGAACCAGGAACCGGGTCCCAACACCACCCAGTCGGCGTCCAGCACGGACTGCACGGCCTCCGGAACGGCCGGCGGGTCGCTCGGCACCAGTTGGACCTCCTGCACCTCCCCGGGGGTCAGCGCGACGGTCGCCTGGCCGTGCACGGTGGAGACGTCGTCCGGCTTCTCCGGGTCGTGCCCGCGCACGGTCGCCGTGAGCTCCAGCGGCACGCCCGACATCGGCAGCACCCTGCCGTGCGCGCCGAGCAGCCGGCCCACCCACTCCAGGGCCGCGACCGGGTCGCCGAGCTGCTCCCACAGCGCCACGATCAGCAGATTGCCCACCGCGTGGCCGTGCAGGTCGCCGCGGCTGGCGAAACGGTGCTGGATGACCTTGGACCAGGTCTGGCCCCAGTCGTCGTCACCGCACAACGCCGCGAGCGCCTTGCGCAGGTCGCCGGGGGGCAGGACGCCCATCTCCTGCCGGAGCCGGCCGCTGGAGCCGCCGTCGTCGGCGACGGTGACGACGGCGGTCAGGTCCTGGGTGATCCGGCGCAGCGCCGACAGCGAGGCGGCCAGTCCGTGTCCGCCACCGAGCGCCACGACCTTCGGCGCCGCTCCGCTGCGATGTGCCGACCGGCGCAAGCGCCGAGTCGTCTTCCTCACTCGCGCCCCATGTCCCGGTGGACGACCACCGTCTCCACGCCGTCCGCGGACAGCCGGGCGGCGAGCCGCTCGGACATGGCCACACTCCGGTGCTTGCCGCCGGTGCAGCCGACGGCGATCGTCACATAGCGCTTGCCCTCGCGCCGGTAGCCCGCGTTGACGATGTGCAGCAACTCCGCGTAGCGGTCCAGGAACTCCTTGGCGCCGGGCTGGTTGAAGACGTAGGTGGCGACCTCGTCGTTGAGCCCGGTGAAGGGGCGCAGTTCCGGGACCCAATGCGGGTTGGGCAGGAAGCGGCAGTCGGCGACGAGGTCGGCGTCGACGGGGAGCCCGTACTTGAAACCGAAGGACATGACCGTGGCCCGCAGCTCCGGCTCCTCCTCGCCGGCGAACTGGGCGTCCATCTTGGCGCGCAGCTCGTGGACGTTGAGGCTGGAGGTGTCGATCACCAGGTCCGCGTCGCCGCGCAGCTCGCTCAGCAGCTCGCGCTCCTTGGCGATGCCGTCCACGATCCGGCCGTCGCCCTGCAGCGGGTGCGGACGGCGGACGGACTCGAAGCGGCGCACCAGCGTCTCGTCGGAGGCCTCCAGGAAGAGCACCCGGCGCTTGACGCCCTTGGTGTCCAGGTCCGCCAGGGAGTCGCGCAGATTGTCGAAGAACCGCCGGCCGCGGACGTCCACGACGACCGCGATCCGGGCCACGTTGCCCTGGGAGCGGGCGCCGAGGTCCACCATGGTGGGAATGAGAGCCGGCGGCAGGTTGTCCACGACGAACCAGCCGAGGTCCTCCAGGCACTTGGCGGCATGGCTGCGGCCGGCGCCGGACATTCCCGAGATGATCACGAGTTCGGGGATCGCCTCCGCGGCTTCTCCCGCTCCGCCCGTCGTCACCTGTGATCCGCCTCCGTCGTTCTCGTTCATGATCCCTTCCCCCGTTCCGTGGGGACGGTCACCGGACCGGCCGTCCCCTCTTCTTCCTCAATGATCTCTCCTGTGGCCGTGTTCACGGCCGGCCCGGCAGGGGTGGCCCCCGCCAGGGCCACGAGCACGGCCTCCGCGGTGCGCCTTCCCACACCGGGCACCTCGCAGATCTGCTCGACGGTCGCCACGCGCAGCCGCTTGAGCGAGCCGAAGTGCTTCAGCAGCGCCTGCCGCCTGCTCTCGCCCAGGCCCGGGACGGAGTCCAGGGCACCGGCCTTCATCGACTTGGAGCGCTTGCTGCGCTGGTAGGCGATGGCGAAGCGGTGCGCCTCGTCACGGACGCGCTGCAGCAGGTAGAGGCCCTCACTGGTACGCGGCAGGATGACCGGGTCGTCCTCACCGGGCAGCCAGACCTCCTCCAGCCGCTTCGCGAGTCCGCAGACGGCGACCTCCTCCACGCCCAGCTCCTCCAGGGCCCGCCGGGCCGCCGCGACCTGCGGCGCCCCGCCGTCGACGACGACCAGCTGGGGCGGGTAGGCGAACTTGCGGGGCCTGCCGGTCTCCGGGTCGATGGGGCCGCCCGCGACTTCCGGGGCGGCGTCCTCCGCGCCCGCGCCGTCGCCGTTCCCGTCGACCCACTCGCCGGTCTTCTGCTTCTCCAGCAGGTAGCGGCGGAAGCGCCGGGAGACCACCTCGTGCATGGAGCGGACGTCGTCCTGCCCGGCGAAGCTCTTGATCTGGAAGCGCCGGTACTCGCTCTTGCGGGCCAGGCCGTCCTCGAACACCACCATCGAGGCGACGACGTCGTCCCCCTGGAGGTGGGAGATGTCGAAGCACTCGATGCGCAGCGGCGCCGTGTCCAGGCCGAGCGCCTCGGCGATCTCCTCCAGGGCGCGGGAACGGGTGGTCAGGTCGGAGGCGCGCCGGGTCTTGTGCAGCGCGAGCGCCTGCAGCGCGTTGCGCTGCACCGTGGCCATCAGGTCCTTCTTGTCGCCGCGCTGCGGCACGCGCAGGCTGACCTGGGAGCCGCGGCGCTCGGTGAGCCACTGCTGGACCGGCTCGTACGGCTCGGGCAGCGCGGGGACCAGCACCTCCTTGGGCACCGAGTCGCCCCGCTCCTCGCCGTACAGCTGCTGCAGGGCGTGCTCGACGAGCTCGGGGGTGCCGATCTCCTCGACCCGGTCGGTGACCCAGCCGCGCTGGCCGCGGACCCGGCCGTCGCGGACGTGGAAGATCTGGACGGCGGCCTCCAGCTCGTCCTCGGCCACGGCGATCAGGTCGGCGTCGGTGGCGTCGGCCAGGACGACCGCGTTCTTCTCCATGGCGCGTCTGAGCGCCTCTATGTCGTCCCGCAGCCGGGCGGCCTTCTCGTACTCCATCGCGACGGCCGCGTCCTTCATCTGCTGCTCCAGGCGGCGCAGATACGTGCCGGTGCGGCCGGCCATGAAGTCGCAGAAGTCCTCGGCCAGTTCGCGGTGCTCCTCGGGGGTGACCCGACCGACGCAGGGCGCCGAGCACTTGCCGATGTATCCGAGCAGGCAGGGGCGGCCGATCTGCGCGGAGCGCTTGAACACCCCGGAGGAGCAGGTCCGCACGGGGAAGACCCGCAGCAGCAGGTCCACCGTCTCGCGGATCGCCCAGGCGTGCGCGTACGGGCCGAAGTAGCGCACCCCCTTGCGCTTGGGACCGCGCATGACCTGGACGCGGGGGAATTCCTCGTTCATGGTCACGGCGAGCGACGGATAGCTCTTGTCGTCCCGGTACTTGACGTTGAAGCGGGGGTCGAACTCCTTGATCCAGGAGTACTCCAGCTGCAGCGCCTCGACCTCGGTGGTCACCACCGTCCATTCCACGGAGGCGGCGGTGGTGACCATCGTGCGGGTGCGCTGGTGCAGGTTCGCGATGTCCTGGAAGTACGAGGAGAGCCGCTGGCGCAGGCTCTTCGCCTTCCCGACGTAGATCACCCGGCCGTGCTGGTCCCGGAACTTGTACACCCCTGGGGACTCCGGGATCTGTCCCGGCTGGGGGCGGTAGCTGGAGGGGTCGGCCATGCCCCCACCCTACTGACTGGCGGTGACATTCCCGTTGCCTCAGACCGACGGACCCGCCACCAGCTTGCCCGCCTCGACCCGGATACCGACGGCCGGCAGCGGCCGGGAGGCGGGACCGTTCTCGACGGCGCCGGTGGCGGCGTTGAATCCGCTGCCGTGGCAGGGGCAGGACAGGGTCGTGCCGGTCAGCTTGTCGCAGACGCAGCCCTGGTGGGTGCACACGGCGCTGTAGGCCTTGTAGACGCCCTTGGTGGGCTGGGCTACGACGACTTTGGCGTCCCTGTACAGCTTGGCGCCGCCGACGGGCACCTCCGAGGCCGCGCCGAGTTCCACGGGGCTGGTCGGCCCGGTGGAGTCGGCTCCGTCCTCGGAACCCGCGCCGCAGGCGGTGAGGCCCAGCCCCGCGACCCCGGCGACAGCCGCGCCCTTGAGGACGGTTCGGCGGCAGGGAGGAAATCCGGTGGTGTCAGCCATGACAGAGCTCCGCTTCGGCACGTGAGGAAAAGTCGACCTTGGACCGACCTTACGTGCCGAAGCTCTGCGCAGACTGTCAGGCCTTGGCCGCGGCCTTCTTCCGGGTGCCGGCGCTGGTCCGCTTGCGCGCGGCCGGCACGGGCGGGGCGTCCGAGATCCGCTCGGAACCCAGGATGTCCCGCAGGAATTTGCCCGTGTGACTCGCTCCGACCGCCGCCACCTGCTCGGGCGTGCCTTCCGCGATCACCAGTCCGCCGCCGCTGCCGCCTTCCGGGCCCATGTCGATGACCCAGTCCGCGGTCTTGATCACATCGAGGTTGTGCTCGATGACGATCACAGTGTTGCCCTTCTCGACCAGCCCGGACAGCACCTTGATCAGCTTGCTGATGTCCTCGAAGTGCAGACCCGTGGTCGGCTCGTCCAGGACGTAGACCGTGCGGCCGGTGGACCGCTTCTGCAGCTCGGAGGCGAGCTTGACGCGCTGCGCCTCGCCGCCGGAGAGCGTCGTCGCCGACTGGCCGAGGCGCACGTATCCCAGGCCGACCTCGGTGAGGGTGCGCAGATGCCGCGCGATGGTCGGCACCGCCTCGAAGAAGTCCAGGCCCTCGGAAATCGGCATGTCCAGGACCTCGGCGATGGACTTGCCCTTGTAGTGGACCTCCAGGGTCTCCCGGTTGTACCGGGCGCCGTGGCAGACCTCGCACGGGACGTAGACGTCCGGGAGGAAGTTCATCTCGATCTTGATCGTGCCGTCGCCGGAGCAGTTCTCGCAGCGGCCGCCCTTGACGTTGAAGGAGAAGCGGCCCGGCAGATAGCCGCGCACCTTCGCCTCCATGGTCTCCGCGAAGAGCCGGCGGACATGGTCGAAGACACCGGTGTACGTGGCCGGGTTGGAGCGGGGCGTGCGGCCGATCGGCGACTGGTCGACATGGACCACCTTGTCCACGAGATCGTCGCCGTCGACCCGGGTGTGCCGGCCCGGAACGCCCCGGGCGCCGTTCAGTTCACGCGCCAGGTGGGTGTAGAGGATGTCGTTGACGAGGGTGGACTTGCCGGAGCCGGAGACACCGGTGACCGCGGTGAAGACACCCAGCGGGAAGGACACGTCGATGTCCCGCAGATTGTTCTCCTTGGCGCCGCGCACCGTCAGCTGCCGACCGCCTTCGAGCGGGCGCCGCGTCGGCGGGATCGGGATCCGGCGCTTGCCGGCCAGATACTGACCGGTCAGGGACTCCTCGTTGCTCAGCAGCTCCTCCAGGGACCCGCTGTGCACCACATGGCCGCCGTGCTCACCCGCGCCCGGGCCGATGTCGACGACCCAGTCGGAGGTCTTGATGGTGTCCTCGTCGTGCTCGACCACGATCAGGGTGTTGCCGAGGTCGCGCAGCCGCACCAGGGTCTCGATGAGCCGGTGGTTGTCCCGCTGGTGCAGGCCGATCGACGGCTCGTCGAGCACATAGAGCACGCCGACCAGGCCGGAGCCGATCTGCGTGGCCAGCCGGATGCGCTGGGCCTCGCCGCCGGACAGGGTGCCCGCGGCGCGGTTGAGCGAGAGGTAGTCCAGGCCCACGTCGACCAGGAAGCGCAGCCGTTCGTTGACCTCCTTCAGCACCCGCTCGGCGATGGTCTTCTCGCGCGCGCTCAGCTTCATGCCGCGCAGGAACTCCGCGCAGTCGCTGATCGACATCGCGGAGACGTCGGCGATCGACTTGTCCTGGACCGTGACGGCCAGGACGATCGGCTTCAGCCGGGTGCCCTGGCAGGTCGGGCAGGGCACCTCGCGCATATAGCCCTCGAAGCGCTCGCGGCTGGAGTCGCTCTCGGACTCCGAATGCCGCCGCCGGACGAAGGGGATCGCCCCTTCGAAGGCGGTGGTGTAGGAGCGCTCCCGCCCGTAGCGATTGCGGTACCGCACCTCGATCTGCGTCCGGTGCCCGTTGAGCAGGGCCTTCTTCGCCCGCTGGGGCAGCCCGGCCCACGGGATGTCGGTGCGGAAGCCGAGCTCTTCGGCGAGCGCGCCGACCAGGCGCTGGAAGTAGTCCCGGGTGTGCCCGAGCGACCAGGGGGCGATGGCGCCCTCGTCGAGGGACTTGTCCTCGTCGGGGACGACCAGCTCGGGGTCGACCTCCATGCGGGTGCCGATGCCGGTGCAGTCCGGGCAGGCGCCGAAGGGCGAGTTGAAGGAGAAGGAGCGCGGCTCCATCTCCTCGAAGGACAGGTCGTCGTACGGGCAGTAGAGGTGCTCGGAGAACATCCGCTCGCGCTGCGGATCGTCCTCGGGGAGGTCGATGAAGTCCAGGATGACCATGCCGCCGGACAGCCCGAGCGCGGTCTCGACCGAGTCGGTCAGCCGTCGCTTGGCGCTCTCCTTGACGGTGAGGCGGTCCACGACCACCTCGATGGTGTGCTTCTCCTGCTTCTTCAGCTTCGGCGGCTCGGTCAGCTGGACCGTCGCGCCGTCGACCCGGGCCCGGCTGTAGCCCTTGGTCTGCAGATCCCCGAAGAGGTCGGCGAACTCGCCCTTGCGCTCACGCACGAGTGGCGAGAGGACCTGGAACCGGGAGCCCTCCTCCAGCTCCAGCACCCGGTCGACGATCGCCTGCGGCGACTGCCGCGAGATCGGGCGGCCGCACTCGGGGCAGTGCGGCTTGCCGATGCGGGCGAAGAGCAGACGGAGGTAGTCGTAGACCTCGGTGATGGTGCCGACGGTCGAGCGGGGGTTGCGGGAGGTCGACTTCTGGTCGATCGAGACGGCCGGCGACAGGCCCTCGATGAAGTCGACGTCCGGCTTGTCCATCTGCCCCAGGAACTGCCGTGCGTAGGACGAGAGCGACTCCACGTAGCGGCGCTGTCCCTCGGCGAAGATCGTGTCGAACGCCAGGGACGACTTCCCCGAGCCGGACAGGCCGGTGAAGACGATGAGCGAGTCCCGTGGGAGGTCGAGCGAGACGTTCTTCAGGTTGTGCTCGCGAGCGCCACGGACGGTAAGTCGATCGGCCACGCCAGTGCGTACCTTTCATAGAACAGAACAAGGAGCAAGCAGCAACGCCCCCAGACAGCCTAAACGGGGCGCCGACGAGATTTCTTCCGGTTGCAGCGAGAACGAGCCTATAGCACGCACATTCGATTTACGGCGCTGGTGCGGCACCTTCACCCGATCGAGTGTCCCGCGCTAGCGTCGTCGGCGAGACGTGGATCACGTGCACCCATCCTGCACCTACGTGCGACCAGGAGGCCCCGTGTCTGTCCAACGACCCGATCCCGAGCACGATGCGGCCGAGCTGCGCCAGGCCACCGAACGGCTGATCGACGCCGTGTCCGCGCTGCCGCCCACGGGCGTCGCCGAGCCGTCCCGCCTCGCCGGCTGGACCCGCGGCCACGTCCTGACCCACCTGTCCCGCCATGCCGACTCGCTGGTCAATCTGCTCATCTGGGCACGCACCGGCGAGGAGGTCCCCCAGTACGCGAGCGGCGAGAGCCGCGACCGCGACATCGAGGACGGTGCCGGCCGCCCGCTGGCCGAGCAGCTGGACGACCTGCGCATCTCCGCGGCCCGGCTCGCGACCGCCATCGAGGAGACCCCGCCGCAGTGCTGGGCGTCCCAGGTGGTCATGCGCTCCGGCCACGTCATCGCCGCCGCCGAGATCCCCTACGCCCGCCTCATGGAGATCTACTTCCACCACGTCGACCTCGGCATCGGCTACACCTGCGAGCACTTTCCCGTGCCCTTCTCCGTCCGCGAGCTCGCCGCCGTCATCGACGACCTGTCCGGCCACGAGGGCGTCGCCGCCGTGCGCCTGCACGACACCGACAGCGGCGAGAAGTGGGTGATCGGCGCCGCGCTGGAGCCCGACCTGACGGTCAGCGGGGCCCGGCACGCCCTGCTGGCCTGGGTCACCGGGCGCTCGGACGGCCAGGACCTCGGCGTTCAGCCGGACGTCCCCCTGCCGGTGCTGCCGCCACTAGGCTGAGGCCCATGACGTACAGCGGCGAGGTCACGGTGGGCGGCGCGCCCGACGTGCACGAACTCAAGGACCTCATCATCACCAAGGTCGCGGTCGGCCCTATGGACAACAACGCGTACGTGCTGCGCTGCCGCGCCACGGACGAGCAGTTGCTCATCGACGCGGCCGCCGAAGCGCACACGCTGATCGAGGTGGTCGGCACCGACGGGCTCGCGTCCGTCGTCACCACGCACCGGCACGCCGACCACTGGCAGGCCCTGCAGGCCGTGGTGGACGCGACCGGCGCCCGCACCTACGCGGGCCGGCACGACGCCGAGGGCATCCCGGTCCGCACCGACGCCCCCCTCGAGGACGGCGACACGGTCAGCGTCGGCCAGGTCACCCTCACCGCCCGCCACCTGGTGGGTCACACCCCCGGCAGCATCGTCCTGATCTACGACGACCCGCACGGCCACCCGCACGTCTTCACCGGCGACTGCCTGTTCCCGGGCGGCATCGGCAACACCCACAACAATCCCGACCACTTCACAAGCCTTTTCGAGGGCGTCAAGGCCAAGCTCTTCGACACCCTCCCCGACGAGACCTGGGTCTACCCCGGGCACGGCCGGGACACCACGCTCGGCGACGAGCGGCCGCACCTGACCGAATGGCGCGAACGCGGCTGGTGACCGCCGGCGCGGGCGTGGCGCCACCGCTTCGG
>NZ_JBHXSO010000019.1:0-71373 GCF_042714775.1 Streptomyces sp. NPDC058691
GGGGCGCCGCGGGGCCCCACCTCCCCTTTGGGCGCGACCGGGGGTGGTGCCCGCGGGGGGGGGGGTGGCCCCACCGCTTCGGCGGCGCCACGCCCGCGCACCCGGGTCGTTGAAACGGCGTGCGCACTGACGTCTCCATGACCCGGATCGCCGCCGCCTCGGCGGCCGGGACCGCGATCGAGTTCTACGACTTCTTCGCCTACGGCACGGCGGCGGCCCTCGTCCTGGGCCCGCTGTTCTTCCCCGCCTTCTCCCCCGTCGCCGGGACGCTCGCCGCCTTCGGCACCTTCGCGGTGGGCTTCGTCGCGCGGCCGCTCGGCTCGGTGCTGTTCGGCCACATCGGCGACCGCCTCGGACGGCGGCCGGTGCTGATGGGCTCGCTGCTGCTGACCGGGGCCGCGACGACCGCCGTCGGCCTGGTGCCCTCCTATGACGCGATCGGGGCGGCCGCGCCCGTGATCCTGGTGGCGCTGCGCTTCCTGCAGGGGCTCGGGCTCGGCGGCGAGTGGGGCGGGGCGGTGCTGCTGGCCGCGGAGCACGCGCCGGCGCGGCGGCGGGGGCTGTGGGCGAGCCTGCCGCAGACCGGCCCGGCCGTGGGCTTCGTGCTGGCGAACGGGATCGTACTGGCGCTGTCTGCGGGACTGAGTGACGCCGCGTTCCGCTCCTGGGGGTGGCGCGTGCCGTTCTGGGCGGCGGGGGCGCTGGCGCTGGCCGGACTGGCGCTGCGGGCGGCCCTGCCGGAGACCCCGCAGTTCGCGGAGGCCGCGGAGCGGGGCGAGCTGTCCCGGGTGCCGCTGGTGGAGCTGCTGCGCGGCCACTGGCGGCTGCTGCTGCTCACGGCGGGTGCGATGGCGTGCGGCTACGCCGTCTTCTACACCGTGACCACGTGGTCGCTGGCCTACGCCACCGAGCGGCTCGGCATGGACCGCACCGTGGTGCTCGGCTGCGTGCTGGCGGCCGTCGTGGTCAAGGGCGTGGCGACGCCCTGGGTGGGGCTGCTCGGGGACCGGTACGGGCGGCGGCCACTGGCACTCGCCGGGACCGCCGCGATGGGGGTGGTGGTCTTCCCGTACGCCTGGCTGCTGGGCACCGGCTCGCCGGCGGCGCTCGTCCTGGGGTCCGCCGCGCAGTTGCTGGCCTTCATCACGGTCTTCGCGGTGCTGGGGGCGTACCTGCCCGAGCTGTACCCGCCGCGGGTGCGCTGCACCGGAGCCTCGCTCGGCTACAACCTCGGCGGGATCCTGGGCGGCGCCCTGACCCCGATCGCGGCGACCCGGCTGTCGGGAGAGGGCGGTGGCGCGCCCTGGGCGGTGGCGGTCTACGTCGCGGCGGTCGCGCTGCTCAGCACGGTCTGCTTCGCCGCGCTGCCGGACCCGCGCCGCGCCGCCGCGAGGACGCCGGAGTCCGCGGGCACCGACACGCCGACGGGGTGCGCGGCCGTCGGCCACACACCCCGCACGGGCTGAGATCTGCCGGAGCCGGAGCCCCGGAGTGCGTCAGGCGTCGACGTGCCGCTCCTCGTCGCTGCGGCTGTCCTCCAGCGCCGTCTGCTTCCTCGACGTCCTCAGGCTCGTCACCGTGGTGACGGCGAGGACCAGGACGATGAAGCCGAGGGAGAACGGGATGCTGATCTCGGGCACATGGACACCCGACTCGTGCAGCGCGTGCAGCACCAGCTTGACGCCGATGAAGCCCAGGATGACCGACAGGCCGTAGGACAGGTGCACCAGCTTCCTCAGCAGGCCACCGATGAGGAAGTACAGCTGCCGCAGGCCCATCAGCGCGAACGCGTTCGCGGTGAAGACGATGTACGGGTCCTGGGTGAGGCCGAAGATCGCGGGGATGGAGTCCAGCGCGAACAGGACGTCGGTGGTGCCGATCGCCAGCATGACCACGAGCATCGGGGTCATGATCCGCTTGCCGTTCTTCTGGATGAACAGCTTGGTGCCGTGATAGCGGTCGGCGACACCGAAGCGGCGTTCGGCGGCCTTGAGCAGCCGGTTCTCCTCGAACTCCTCGTCCTGCTCCCCGGCGCGGGCCTCCTGGATCAGCTTCCAGGCGGTCCAGATGAGGAAGGCGCCGAAGATGTAGAAGATCCAGGCGAAGTTGGCGATGATCGCCGCGCCGGCGGCGATGAAGCCCGCCCGCAGCACCAGCGCGATCAGCACGCCGACCAGCAGGACGCGCTGCTGGTACTGGGTGGGGACCGAGAACTTCGCCATGATCAGAACGAAGACGAAGAGGTTGTCGACGCTCAGCGACTTCTCGGTGATGAAGCCCGCGAAGAACTCGCCCGCGGGCTGCCCCCCGGCGAAGAGCAGGAGGCCGAGGCCGAAGAGAGCGGCCAGGGTGATCCAGACGACGGTCCAGATCCCCGCCTCCTTGATCGACACGTCGTGGGGCTTGCGGCCGATGAAGAAGTCGATGGCGATGAGGGCGCTGAGACCGGCGATGGTCAGCACCCAGAGGTTCAAGGACACATCCATGCGATGCCTCCGGCAGATGGGCTGGCAATTGTCAGCGTGATCGCTGCCGGAGGTCTCTTCCACCCGGGCGCGTGGCGCTCGGGCCGGTGCCCCGGGGCTGTTGTTTCCCGTGCTGACGGGTGCACCGCGTCAGGAGTACTCCCCTCCGCGTAAAGAACAGTACATGAAATCCCAAGGAAAGGTAAAGACGGTAAAGTGATGGTCAATCACCTGGACGTCAAGGGGCAGTGCCGGTGACCGGCCGGCAGGCTGGCCGCTCAGCGGCGGCCCCGGTCATAGGTACGCCGTGCCGCCGCGACCTGGCGCAGGACCCGCGGCACCACCTGGCTGCCGGGCGGCGCCAGCAGAGGCTCGTACGTCCAGGAGTGGCCGACCCAGGGGTCGGCCAGATGGTCGTCGGGGAGTGGGGTCAGCCGCAGCAGTGAGCGCCACAGGGGATCCAGGACGGGGCCGTACTCCCTGGCGTCCTCACGGTCGGCGACCAGCAGCAGGTGGACGCCGACCTGTGGCCCCTCGTCGGCCAGGTAGCGCAGCTGCGTGATGGTCCGGTCGTCGAAGCCGTACGGGAAGTCGTTGACGACCAGCAGCTGCCGGGCCGGGTCGAGACCGGGCGGCAGCTGCACCGGGCCGCCCGCGTCCAGTGCCATCTGCACCAGGTCGACGCGCTGCGTCAGCCGGGCGACCAGCGCGGCCACCCCGGCGGCTCCGGTGGCCGGCGGTTCGCGCAGCGCGCCGGAGTCGGTGAAGGGGGCCAGCGCCCCGGCGGCCGAGCCGGCCGGGTCCACCACATGGACGGCGAACTCCCCCGCCGGATGGGCGGCGAGCAGCCGGGCGGCGAGGGCCACGGCCATGTCCACGGCTCGCCCGCGCTCCGGCCCGCTGTCGACCCACAGCCCTCGCTCCAGGGGGAGCCGCACCAGCATGGGGATGCGCAGTTCGGGGCGCTCGGGCAGATGGAGGTCGCCGAGCCGGACCGCAATGGGGGGCTCGGCGGGCACCGCCCAGCCGTGCCACACCGGGCTCTCCCAGCCGGCGAAGTGCGGCGGCAGGGCGGGCTCGACCACATCGCGCTCGGCGGCCAGCTGCGCCAGGTCCCGGTCCAGGACGGTGCGGGCCCGGTCGACCAGCTCGGCCTGGCGGGCCCGGGCCTGGTCGCGGGCGGCCTCGGCGGCGGGGCCGACGCGGGTGCGCGGATCGGCGAGGACGGAGTCGAGCTCCTGGTCGAGCCGGGTCTCGGCGAAGTCGACGGCGCTGCGGTAGGCGGCGATGGCGCGGGACAGATCCTCGAACATGCCCCAGACCTGGTTGTACAGGCGCTCCTCCATCGTCCAGCCGGCGGCGTCGCCCGCGACGGGCGCCGGGGGCGTCGTACCGGACGGAGGGGCTGTCGGAGGGGCTGCCGGAGCCGGCGGAGTGTTCGTCGTGGCGTGCCGGGCGGCGGTGGCGTCCGGCACGGGCCGTTCCCGAGGGGGGACACGGTCCCGGGGCGGGACACGGTCCTGGGACTGCGACGGCACGGACGGTACGGCTGCCACGGCGGGGGCCACCGGTCCGGTCGGGACGGCGGCCAGACGGTCCGCGTCAGCTGTCGTGAGTCCCTGGTCGCGGAGGAGTTCGGACAGCCCGCCCGCGTAGCCCTGGCCGAGCGCGCGCACCTTCCAGGCGCCCTGGCGGCGGTACAGCTCCAGGGCGACGATGGCGGACTCGCTGCCGAGCCCGGTGACGGTGAAGCTCGCGATCTCGGCGCCGCCGGGGGCGACGAGCGCGAGATGGGGCGCGGGACAGGCCCCGAACCGGGTCGGCGCGCCGGGGACGGCGGGCAGCGCGAGCAGGATCTGCACCCGCTCCACGGCGGCCGGGACCGCGTCCAGGTCGGCGGTGAGGCGGTGCTCGGCGGCCGGGCGGGACGGCACCTCGATGCCCGGCAGTGTGCCGGAGCCGGAAAGGGCGACCGCCTCGGGCCCGCTCACCCTGCCCTGCCCGTCGCCGAGGGTGGCGCCGGGCACCACCGCCGTGCCCGCCGACACCCGGATCTCGACCCGGGTGCCGGGGAGCGGATGGTTCTGTCCGTGGACCAGTTCGGCGGTCATGCCCGCGCCCCCCTCGTGCCTGTCCTGCTTGTCCTGCCTGTGCTGCCTGCCTAGAGCGCCGGCAGGATCGCCGGGATGAGGTCCTGGAAGGTGCGGCCGTTGGCCGGGGTGCCGATGGCGGTCATCGACCAGGCCGTGCCGCTGCGCTGCACCTTCGCCATGATCTGCGCGGTGTAGGAGCCGCCCCCGGTCAGGGTGTAGCGGGCCAGCTCCTGCCCGTTGGTCTCGTCGACCAGCCGGCAGAAGGCGTTCTGCACCTCTTGGAAGGTCTGTCCGGTGAAGGAGTTGACCGTGAAGATGATCTGGTCCACGTGCACGGGCACCCGTGCCAGGTCGACCAGGATGGACTCGTCGTCGCCGCCCTGGCCGGCGCCGCCGACCAGGTTGTCGCCGGTGTGCCGGACCGAGCCGTCGTCGCTGACGAGGTGCCGGAAGAACACCACGTCCACGGGCTGCTTGTCGGCGAAGAGCACGGCGGATGCGTCGAGGTCGATCTCCCGGGTACGGGAGCCGAACAGGCCACGACGCGGGGCCGCCTGCCAGCCGAGCCCCATGCGCACCGACGTGAGGGTCCCCCCGTCCGTCTTCTGCAGGCTGATCTTCTGACCCTTGGTCATGTTGACCGTCACGCGCTGTCCCCTCTCACCCAGTTTGCCGACGTGCGGTTGCTCCGCACCCTATGGGTAGACGCGCGCTCGGCGCACCGCGGTTCGGCAACCGCGGTGCGCGACGGGGACCGGCGTCAGGCCACACCCGCCTCCCGCATCTGCCGCAGTTCCTTCTTCAACTCGCCCACCTCGTCGCGCAGTCGGGCCGCGACCTCGAACTGCAGGTCCGCGGCGGCCGTGTGCATCTGGTCGGTCAGCTCGCCGATGAGCTCGGCCAATTCGGCGGCCGGCAGGCTCTTGTCGGCACGCTTGCCGCCCGCCTTGCCGGACAGCCCCGGAACGGGCGCCTTGCCGCGCGAGCGCTGACGGCCGGAGCCCAGCAGCTCCTCGGTGTCGGCGTCCTCGCGGGCGAAGGAGTCCATGATGCCGGCGATCTTCTTGCGCAGCGGCTGCGGGTCGATGCCCCGCTCCTCGTTGTACGCGATCTGCTTGGCCCGGCGCCGGTTGGTCTCGTCGATGGCCTTCTCCATGGCCGGGGTGATCTTGTCGGCGTACATGTGCACCTGGCCGGAGACGTTGCGCGCCGCGCGGCCGATGGTCTGGATCAGCGAGGTGCCCGACCGCAGGAAGCCCTCCTTGTCGGCGTCGAGGATCGCCACCAGCGACACCTCGGGCAGGTCCAGGCCCTCGCGGAGCAGGTTGATGCCGACCAGGACGTCGTACTCGCCCGCGCGCAGCTCGCGCAGGAGCTCCACGCGGCGCAGGGTGTCGATGTCGCTGTGCAGATAGCGGACCTGGATGCCGAGTTCCAGCATGTAGTCGGTGAGGTCCTCGGACATCTTCTTGGTGAGGGTGGTGACCAGGACACGCTCGTCGCGTTCGGCGCGCAGCCGGATCTCGTGCACCAGGTCGTCGATCTGCCCCTTGGTCGGCTTGACGATCACCTCGGGGTCGACCAGGCCGGTCGGACGGATGATCTGCTCGACCACGCCGTCGCCGCGGGACAGCTCGTAAGGGCCCGGGGTGGCCGACAGGTAGACGGTCTGGCCGACGCGTCCCAGGAACTCCTCCCACTTCAGCGGGCGGTTGTCGAGCGCGGAGGGCAGCCGGAAGCCGTGGTCGACCAGGGTGCGCTTGCGGGAGGCGTCGCCCTCGTACATGGCGCCGATCTGCGGCACGGTGACGTGCGACTCGTCGATGACGAGGAGGAAGTCCTCGGGGAAGTAGTCGATGAGGGTGTCGGGTGCGGAGCCCGTCTCGCGGCCGTCGATGTGCCGCGAGTAGTTCTCGATGCCGGAGCAGGTGCCGATCTGCCGCATCATCTCGATGTCGTACGTGGTGCGCATCCGCAGCCGCTGGGCCTCCAGCAGCTTGCCCTGCCGCTCCATGACCGCCAGTTGCTCGCCGAGTTCCTTCTCGATCCCGGCGATGGCCCGCTCCATGCGCTCGGGGCCGGCGACGTAGTGGGTGGCAGGGAAGACGTACATCTGCTCGTCCTCGGTGATGATCTCGCCGGTGAGCGGGTGCAGCGTGTACAAGGCCTCGATCTCGTCGCCGAACATCTCGATGCGGACGGCGAGCTCCTCGTAGACCGGGAAGATCTCGATGGTGTCGCCGCGCACGCGGAAGGTGCCGCGGGTGAACGCCACGTCGTTGCGCGCGTACTGGATGTCGACGAACTTGCGCAGCAGCGCGTCGCGGTCGATCTCCTGGCCGACCTTGAGGCGGACCATGCGGTCGATGTACTCCTGGGGCGTGCCGAGGCCGTAGATGCAGGACACCGAGGCGACCACGATCACGTCCCTGCGGGTCAGCAGGGAATTGGTGGCCGAGTGGCGCAGCCGCTCGACCTCCTCGTTGATGGAGGAGTCCTTCTCGATGTAGGTGTCCGTCTGCGGGACGTACGCCTCGGGCTGGTAGTAGTCGTAATACGACACGAAGTACTCGACCGCATTGTTCGGCAGCAGCTCGCGGAATTCGTTCGCGAGCTGGGCGGCCAGGGTCTTGTTGGGCGCCATGACCAGGGTCGGACGCTGCAGCCGCTCGATCATCCAGGCGGTGGTGGCCGACTTTCCGGTGCCGGTGGCGCCGAGCAGGACGATGTCGTTCTGACCGGCGCGGACACGCCGCTCGAGGTCGTCGATGGCCGTCGGCTGGTCGCCGCTGGGCTGGAAGGGGCTGACGACCTCGAAGGGCGCCACACTGCGTTCGATGTCTGATACGGGCCGCATGGGTCCACCGTACGACCCCCCACTGACAACCGGGCCCGCGCCGGTGGTGGAAGGGGCCCGGCGCCCGAGCCGTGCCGGTGGCGGAACCCGGTGCCGGTACCCGGGTACGGAGCCTCAGCGCGTGCGCGCCGCGCCGGCGGAATACCGGGTCCGGAATCTGACTTTCAATTTCCGCCAGTGAATCACCTGAATCCATTCGAGAGCGATCAAAAAAGAGGAGTCGTGGGGATTTCGCACATGCTCCCGGAAAGGTCCGACGCAATTGCACGGCGCCGATAGCCTCTCCGGCATGAAGCGCCGTACGACACTCCTGATGACCGGCCTTGTCGCGGCCGCCCTGGCCGCCGGGGCCACTCACCTCCTCAGGGGCACGGCGCCGAAGAGAACCGAAGGCGCGGCGTCCCACGGCAGGACGACGCACGTGACCTTCCTGCCGTACGTGGACGCGTCCCAGACGTCGGTGTACGACATGGCGGCGGCCGTCCGGCACAGCGGCGTGGACGGTTTCACACTCGGCTTCGTCACCGCGCGCGGCGGATGCACGCCCGCCTGGGACGGCCGCGACGGAATCGACCACGGCCCCCTGGCGGCACGCATCGCCGCCCTGCGCGCCGCGGGCGGCACCCTGCGGGTGTCCTTCGGCGGCGCGGACGGCACCGAACTGGCGAGCGCCTGCGGCAGCACCGGGGAACTGGCCGCCGCCTACGCCTCGGTGATCGACCGTTACGGCCTGACCCGGGTGGACTTCGACATCGAGGGCAAGGCCCTGTCCGACGCGTCCGCCACCACGCGCCGGGCACGCGCCGTGGCCCGCCTGCAACGGGAGGCAAAGGCCGCCGGCCGTTCCCTCACCGTCTCCTTCACGCTGCCCGCCATGCCGTCGGGCCTCGCCGACGGCGCCGAGTCGGTGGTGGCCTCCGCCGTGCGCGAGGGTGTGGAGGTCGGCGCCGTCAACATCATGGCGATGGACTACGGGCCCACGTACACCGGCGACATGGGAACGTACGCGACACGCGCGGCCACCGCCGCCCAGGCGCGCGTCAAGGCCCTGCTGGGACTGTCGGACGCGGACGCCTGGCGAGCGCTGGAGGTGACCCCGATGATCGGCGTCAACGACATCGAGGGCGAGGTGTTCACCCTCCGGGACGCCGCCCAACTGGCGGCGTTCGCCAGGGAGAAGGGGCTGGGCGGGCTGTCGATGTGGTCCGCCGACCGCGACCGCGGGTGCGCGGTCGCGGCGGACGGCGGCACCATGGAGGCGGTCTCCAACCGCTGCAGTGGAGTCGGGCAGCGCTCAATGGCGTTCGCCCGGGCGCTCGCCCACTCGGGAAGCGTGGGCGGCGCGTGAGGCACGGCCCGCGCGGACCGGCCCTTCCTCGGTGAACCGATCGGGGGTGTACGGAGCGGGGGCGGGCGGGTCCAGAGCCACGACCACACCCGCGAGGAGGAGGAACACCACGGGCCCGATCAGGATCGGCGCGAGCGCGGCGGCGGGACCGGCCCCACCCGTCCCCTCCCGGACGCCGTTGAGCAGGTGCACCGTCACCGACGCCATGCCGATGTAGTGCATGCAGCTCATGGCGAGGCCCAGGATCAGGCTCGCCCCGAGGCCCCCGTACAGGCCGCGGACCGCCACCGCGCACCACAGGGCGATCGTCGCGGCGAACACCGCGACCCCGACGGCCAAGGCCACGGTCGGCGTGGAGTACACCAGATCGGCGTGGAGCCGCATGCCCCGCATGCCCAAGTAGTGCATGCCGGCTATCCCGAGGCCCATGACGACGCCGCCGGCCAGGACGGCCGGCACGGTGCGCCCCAGATAGCCGACGGCGAAGACCCCGATGCCGACGACGAGCACGGCCACCAGGAGGCTCGCGACCGTCGTCGCCATGTCGTAGGAGATGGGCACCCCGCCGACGCTGAAGCCCATCATCCCGATGAAGTGCATCGTCCAGATGCCCGAGCCGATGGCCGCGGCGCCGAGCGCGAGCCAGCCGACGCGCCTCGCCGGGTCCATCGCCAGCGCACGCGTGATGCAACGCAGCCCGAGGCCGGCCCCCAGACAGGCCATCAAGTAGCCCGCCACCGGGGTGGCCCATCCGTAGCTGAATCCGTCGACCAATCCGTACGTGCCGCCCACGGCACCCTCCCCTTGCCCGTCGGCCCCCGCCGTTCCGCCCCCGCGCGGCACACACGCTAGGTCACCGGTGGTGCGCGCGCGGCCACCTCACGCCGACTTCATCGCGCGGAAACCCCCGCGTCACCCGGCCCGCGTCACATCACTCCCGGAAGCGCCGTGATCCGCTCCAGCTGCCCGTAGGGACCGCCCTCCAGCGCGGCCCGCAGGGCGGCGACCACCTCGCCCGGGGCACGGGCCAGGGCGGCCGGGGCGACCCGAAGCACCCGCAGGCCCAGCGCCTCCCACCGCGCGCGCCCCCCGCCGGGGCCGAGGTCCAGCACGAGCCCGTCGCGTGCCCAATAGGCATCCGGGGAGCCGAGGAACGCGCCGTCGAGGTGCAGTGTGGGACGCCACAGCGGCTGCCGCAAGCCCGATCTCGCCACCAGGGCACGCGCCAGGGGGGCGGTGGCGGGCGGCCGGGTCTCGGCCGCGAGGGACTGCAGGAGGGCGGCCACGGCCGGGCGACGGCCGAGCACCGCCTCGCCCAGCTCGGCGGCGACTATGCCGGCCGGCACACCCATCACCATGACCAGCTCCTGTACGACGTCCCGGGCCCACTCGGGGTCGATCGACTCCCGCAGCGCGTCGGCGGCGGCCCGCACCACCGGGGCCACGGGCACACCGTCCACCAGATCGGGCGGCGGCAGGGCACGGGCGTGATGGACCCGCACCCAGGTGTGGGTGCGGATACGCCGGTCACTGGGCACGAGGACGTCGACCACCGGCAGCCCCGGCGGGAGCGCGGCGGCGGCGACGCCGTGCAGCCGCAGCGCGACCGCGCCGGTGATCATGGCCCGGGTCAGCGGGTGCCCGGCGAACGCCAGGGCCGCCCGGCACCGCTGGGCGGCGCTGAGCGGACCCGCGTGCAGCACGGCGACCCGGGGCAGCGGCCGCTGCCACCGGCCGCCGGGACGGCAGCGCTCGCGCACCAGGCGCTGCGGCACTCCGGCTTCGGCGAGCTGGGCGACGGTGGCCACCCGGTCCTGCTCCCGGGCGAGTTTGCGCAGGGCCGCGGAGTAGTCGTTTCGCGCCATGCGAGCCCCATCCCCCACCGTGGTCACTCGACTACCTCCTGTGACACAGCTGTCGAGAACCGCCACCCGCGCGAGTGGCCGCGCGGCGCGGTGTTGCCGACCGCGTGCCGCCGGCAAGGCGGCCGCAGGACGCACCGCGGCCCGTTGTCGGTGCCCCCGCCTAGGCTGGTGCGCGTGACGAATCCCGAGACCCCGACCCGCGCGGTGGCCTGGACGGTGGCGGACACCGCGGTCGGCCCCCTGCTGCTGGCCGCCACCGAGAAGGGCCTGGTCCACGTCGTCTTCCGGGCCGACGAGGCGACCACCGGCGCCGCCCTGGAGCGGCTCGCCTCCCGGCTCGGCGCCACGCCCGAGCATCTGCCCGGCGGCCCTGCGGGCGACCGGCTGCGCGAGGCCGTCACGCAGGTCGACGCCTACTTCCGCGGCGACTTGCGGGAGTTCACCCTCGAACTGGACTGGTCGCTGAGCGCCGGCTTCAACCGCAGGGTGCTGCGCGAGCTGGCGGGGGGCGTGCCGTTCGGCAGCGTCGTCGGCTACCAGGATCTGGCGAACCGCGTCGGTGAGCCCGGCGCGGCGCGGGCGGTCGGGGTGGCCATGGGCTCCAACCCGCTGCCGGTCGTCCCCTGCCATCGCGTGCTGGAGAGCGACGGGGGCATCGGGGGCTTCGGCGGCGGCCTGCGCATGCTGGACATCAAGCGCTCGTTGCTGGCGAGGGAGGGCGTCCTGCCCGAGCCGCTGTTCTGACGGCCGCGCACAGGCACGGCCGACCCGGGAGGAGGGGGACGACACCATGGACGCCTACGGCATGGACGCGTACGACGGGGAGGGGCCGACGCCCTTCCGCCTGGCGGAGGGCGCGCCCGGCTCGCCGGTGCTGCTGCATGTGCCGCACAGCGCGCGGGCGGTGCCGGCGCCGGTCCGCGAGCGGATCCTGCTCGACGACGCCCGGCTGAACGCCGAACTGGACCGCATGACGGACTCCCACACCGCGCTCCTGGCCGAGCGGGCCGCCGCCGGGACGGGCGCCTGGCGCTTCGTCAACGGGCTGTCGCGGCTGGTCGTCGACCCCGAGCGGTTCCCGGACGAACGCGAGGAGATGCGCGCCGTCGGCATGGGCGCCGTCTACACCCGCACCTCGCGTCTGACACCTCTGCGCGAGGACGACGCCGAGCACGAACGCGCGCTGCTGGACGCCTACTTCCACCCCTACGCCGCGGCGATGACCGACGCCGTGCAGGACCGGCTGGAGGCCGCGGGCCGGGTGGTCGTCATCGACGTGCACTCCTACCCGAGCGTGCCGCTGCCCTACGAACTGCACGGCGACGGACCCAGGCCCCCGGTGTGCCTGGGCACCGATGCGTTCCACACCCCGCCGTGGCTGTCGGCAGCGGCGCGCGAGGCCTTCGCCGGCTGTGGCGAGGTCGGGCTGGACTCGCCGTTCTCCGGCGCCTATGTGCCGTTGAAGCACTACCGGACGACGCCCAAGGTGTCCGCGCTGATGGTCGAGATCCGGCGGGACGTCTACATGGACGAGCCGGGCGGCGCCCCCCACTCGGGCCTCGACCGGGTCGCGGGCGCACTGGCCGCGCTGATAGGCATCATCGAGGCGGCCCCCGTCGGCTGACGCCGCGTCCGGTGAACCCTTACGACCCCTGGAGGCTGCGGCGTCGCGTCGTGCGTGCCGCACGGCGGCGGCCCCCGCTCCGCTCAGGCGGAGTCGGGGAACCGGGCGGCCTGCAGATAGTCCGGCTTGGGGTCGAGCGCCGCGGCGAGCCGGAAGTGCCGCCGCGCCTCCCCGTCACGACCGGACCGCTCCAGGGTGCGGCCGAGCGCGAAGTGCGCGTACGCGTTGTCCGGCTCGCGCTCCAGGACCACCTGGAACTCCAGCTCGGCCGGGCGCAGCTGCGCGGACAGGAAGAACGCCCGCGCCCTCAGCAGACGGGCGGCGGTGTTCTCCGGGTGCACGGCGATGACCGAGTCCAGCAGCTTCACCGCTCCGCGGGCATCCCGGGCCTCGAGGAGCTTCTCCGCCGCGCGGAAGTCGATCACGTGGTTCTCGGGGCTCTGCTCGGGCACAGCCGCCTCCTTCCCCGGGCATTCAATGGGTCACAACTACCCAACACCACCACCCGCATATGCATTCCCCACAGGATCCGGTGCGCCCCCTGCGGACGTCACGCCTCCTCCGCGGACGGCCGGCCCTCCTCCAGCGCCGCCGGCTTCACCGGTCCCCGCGGCACCTCCAGTGCCGCCGGGTCTCCCGCGCCGGGCTCGACGACGCCCACGGCCTCCACCGTCTCCACGGCCGGTGCGGCAGGGGTCTGCGGCTCCCGCCGGTCCGCGCCGGACGCGCGCTCGAAGAAGCGCAGCATCTCCACGGGGAAAGGCATGACCAGCGTGGAGTTCTTCTCCGCCGCCACCTCGACGACCGTCTGCAGCAGACGCAGCTGCATCGCGGCCGGCGTCTGGTCCATCGCCAGAGCCGCCTGCGCGAGCTTCTCCGAGGCCTGCAGTTCACCGTCGGCGGTGATGATGCGGGCCCGCCGCTCCCGGTCGGCCTCGGCCTGCCGGGCCATGGACCGCTTCATCGACTCCGGCAGCGCCACGTCCTTGATCTCCACCCGGTCGATGTGGATGCCCCACTCGACGGCAGGCGTGGCCAGGAGCAGTTCCAGGCCCTCGTGGATCGCCTCGCGGCCCGACAGCAGATCGTCCAGCTCGCTCTTGCCGATCACCGATCGCAGCGAGGTCTGCGCGACCTGCAGCATGGCGAACTGATAGTTCTGCACATGCACCGTGGCCTTGACCGGGTCGACGACACGGAAGTACAGCACCGCGTCCACCCGGACCGAGACGTTGTCCCTCGTGATGCCCTCCTGCGAGGGCACCGGCATCGTGACCACCTGCATGTTGACCTTGGTCATGCGGTCGACGAGCGGCACGAGCATCCGCGGCCCCGGCTGCTTGGCCGCCGCCCGTACCCGCCCCAGGCGGTAGACCACACCGCGCTCGTACTGCTTGATCACGCGGAAACTGCTCTTCAGCCCCACCAGGACCAGCACCACGGCAACCACCGCGAGCACGGCCGATACGCCTTCCATCCCCATCCCCCTCTGTCCACAGGTGCAGTGAAGCTACTGCTCTTCGGACGCCGGCGAAGGGGGTGCCGGATCAGCTCTTGGCAATATTTTGACGCAACTGCTCCCACAGCCGCCGGACCTGAGGCTCCAGCGCCTCCAGCGGACCGTCGTTGTCGATCACCACATCGGCGATCGCCAGCCGTTCCCCGCGCTCGGCCTGGGCCGCCATACGGGCCCGGGCCTCCTCCTCGGTCATGCCGCGCAGCCGCACCAGCCGGTCCAGTTGGGTGCCCGGGGCGGCGTCCACGACCACGACCACGTCGTACAGCGGGGCCAGCTTGTTCTCCGCGAGCAGGGGCACGTCGTTGACGACCACGGCATCGGGACCGGCGCCCGCCTCCAGTGCGGCGGAGCGCTCCCGGACCAAGGGATGGACGATCGCGTTGAGCGCGCGCAGCCGCTCGGGGTCGGAGAAGACGATGCCGCCGAGCCTGGGCCGGTCCAGACTCCCGTCGGCGGCCAGCACGTCCTCGCCGAACTCGGCGACGACCGCCGCGAGACCGGGGGTCCCCGGCTCCACGACCTCCCGCGCGATGCGATCGGCGTCGATCAGTACCGCCCCGTACGAGGACAGCAGCCGCGACACCTCGCTCTTGCCCGCCCCGATCCCGCCCGTCAGCCCCACAGTGACCATGGCGCGAGACTACCGGTGCCCTCTGCCCCGGACGAGCCGGGTCACCGGCCGGACCAGGCACCCCCGGCAGGGCCCCCGGACCAAGGACCGCGCATCAGGAATCCCGCATCAGGAATCCGAATCAGGAACCGTCGTCCTCGCGATCGGCCAGGAAGCGCTCGAACTCCGCCGCCAGGTCGTCCGCCGACGGCAGATCCACCGGTTCGGCGATGAGATTGTCCCGCGTCTGGCCGCCGGCCAGCGCGTCGTACTGGTTCTCCAGCCCGCGGACGACCGACACCAACTCCGCGTCGCCCTCCTCGACCTGGCGGTCGATCTCCACCCGGACGGTGTGCGCCTCGGTGCGCAGGGCGTGCGCGACCTGCGGCAGCACCAGCCCCGTCGCCGCCGTCAGCGTCTCCACCACGGCCAGCGCCGCGTCCGGGTAGCCGGAACGGGCCAGGTAGTGCGGCACATGGGCGGCCACGCCCAGCACATCACGGCCGGACTCCGCGAGCCGCAACTCGATCAGCGACTCCGCGCTGCCGGGCACCTGCGCCTCGTCGAACCAACTGCGGTGACCGGGAATCAGATCCAGCCGGTTCCCGTGCGGCGTCAGCCCGACCGGGCGGGTGTGCGGGACACCCATCGGGATGCCGTGGAAGTTGAACGCCAGCCGCACCCCCAGCCGCTCCACGACCTCCACGACCGCGGCGGCGAACCGCTCCCACTCCACGTCCGGCTCCTGCCCGGACAGCAGCAGGAAGGGTGCGCCCGTGCTGTCACGCACCAGGCGCAGGGCGATCTCCGGGGCGTCGTAGTCCGTCCAGCGGTCGCGCTTGAAGGTCATCAGCGGGCGCCGGGCGCGGTAGTCCACCAGCCGGTCGGCGTCGAAACGCGCCACCACCTGGTGCTCCTGGCGCTCCAGCAGTTCCTCGACGACCTGCGCGCCGGTCTCACCGGCGTCGATGTAGCCGTCGAAGTGGTACAGCAGCACGGGCCCGGTCTCGCCGAACGCCTCGTCGACGGCCTCTGCCCCGCCCGGCTCGTATGCGTACAGCCCCTGGGGATCCAGCACCGCGCACCCTTCTTTCGTTCCTGATCAACTTCTGGTCCAACGAAGGGCGCACCCCCCGCATTCCCACGGCGGCGCCCCGGAACGCGGAACGACCCGCCCCCCAGAGGGGAACGGGCCGTTCCGTCGTACCCGGGGCCGGAGCCCCTGCGATCAGCTCTGGCCGCCGGCCAGCTTCTCGCGGAGCGCGGCGAGCGCCTCGTCCGACGCGAGCGCGCCCGAGGTGTCGCTGGACTCCGAGGAGTACGAGCCACCGGCGGGGCCGGCCGCCGGAGCGGCCTGGCCGGCCTCGGCCGCAGCCTCGGCGTCGGCCTCGCGGGACTTGATGACCTGGGCCTGGTGCTGCTCGAAGCGGGACTGCGCCTCGGCGTACTGGTGCTCCCACGCCTCGCGCTGGGTCTCGTAGCCCTCGAGCCAGTCGTTGGCCTCGGGGTCGAAGCCCTCGGGGTAGATGTAGTTGCCCTGGTCGTCGTAGGACGCGGCCATGCCGTACAGGGTCGGGTCGAACTCGACCGAGGCCGGGTCGGCACCGAAGGACTCGTTGGCCTGCTTCAGCGAGAGGCTGATGCGACGGCGCTCGAGGTCGATGTCGATGACCTTGACGAAGATCTCGTCGTTGACCTGGACGACCTGCTCCGGGATCTCCACGTGGCGCTCGGCCAGCTCGGAGATGTGGACCAGACCCTCGATGCCCTCGTCCACCCGGACGAACGCACCGAACGGCACCAGCTTGGTGACCTTGCCGGGGACGACCTGGCCGATCTGGTGCGTACGGGCGAACTGCTGCCACGGGTCTTCCTGGGTCGCCTTCAGCGACAGGGAGACGCGCTCGCGGTCCATGTCGACGTCCAGGACCTCGACCGTGACCTCCTGGCCGACCTCGACGACCTCGGAGGGGTGGTCGATGTGCTTCCAGGACAGCTCGGACACGTGCACGAGGCCGTCCACGCCACCCAGGTCCACGAAGGCACCGAAGTTGACGATGGAGGAGACGACGCCGGAGCGCACCTGACCCTTCTGGAGGGTGGTGAGGAAGGTCTGGCGGACCTCGCTCTGGGTCTGCTCCAGCCAGGCACGGCGGGACAGGACCACGTTGTTGCGGTTCTTGTCCAGCTCGATGATCTTGGCCTCGAGCTCCTTGCCGACGTACGGCTGGAGGTCGCGGACACGGCGCATCTCGACCAGCGACGCGGGGAGGAAGCCGCGGAGGCCGATGTCGAGGATGAGACCACCCTTGACGACCTCGATGACGGTACCGGTGACGATCCCGTCCTCTTCCTTGATCTTCTCGATCGTGCCCCAGGCGCGCTCGTACTGAGCACGCTTCTTGGACAGGATGAGACGGCCTTCCTTGTCCTCCTTCTGGAGAACAAGAGCCTCGATCTCATCGCCCACGGCGACGACCTCGTTGGGGTCGACGTCGTGCTTGATCGACAGCTCCCGGGAGGGGATGACGCCTTCGGTCTTGTAACCGATGTCGAGCAGGACCTCGTCCCGGTCGACCTTCACGATGACGCCGTCGACGATGTCGCCGTCGTTGAAGTACTTGATCGTCTCGTCGATCGCGGCGAGGAAGGCTTCCTCGTTACCGATGTCGTTGACCGCCACCTGCGGGGTGGTGCGAGGGGCCTGGGCCTCGGTGCTGCTCGTCATTAGGAAAAGGGCTCCGGTACGGACATGAAGTCGTAGGTACTGCTACGCCGTAAGCCCGTTTCGCTCCTGCCGATTCCGGACAGCCCACAAGGCCGAGAGGTTTACAACAGATGTGAGCGCAGCCTGCTCCGTCCGAGGCGCGCAGGCTCGCAGCGCAACTTGTAGCATACGGGGGCAGCCGGGCACGGTCAATGCACGAAGAGCACACCACGGGCGGAACACCCCGTACCGGGCACAGGCGCATACACGTGCTGCGGCGACACCGCAGCCACACGTCACCACAGAGGGTACGACGACCACCGCGATGATCCAAGCACCGCCCCCCCAGCCAGTCCCCGAAGAAGCCGAGGCCACCCGCCGTGTCGCGGGCGGCACGGAGAGCAGCCGCGCCAACCGCGGATGGTGGGACCGCAACGCCGACGAGTACCAGAGCGACCACGGCGAGTTCCTCGGCGACGCCGAATTCGTCTGGGGACCCGAGGGGCTGAACGAGGAAGACGCCCGACTTCTCGGGCCCGCCGCGGAGCTCGCCGGCAGCGCCGTCCTGGAGATCGGCGCCGGCGCCGCCCAGTGCTCCCGCTGGCTCGCCGCCCAGGGCGCCCGCCCCGTCGCCCTCGACCTCTCCCACCGCCAGCTCCAGCACGCCCGCCGCATCGACGACGAGCGGGCCGAGGCCACAGCCGTACCGGCCTTCCCCCTCGTACAGGCCGACGCGAGCGCCCTGCCCTTCGCCGACGCCGTCTTCGACCACGCCTGCTCCGCCTACGGCGCGCTCCCCTTCGTCGCCGACACCGCCCGCGTCATGCGCGAGGTCCGCCGCGTCCTGCGCCCCGGCGGCCGCTGGGTCTTCTCCGTGACCCACCCCGTCCGCTGGGCCTTCCCCGACGAACCCGGCCCCGAGGGCCTGACCGCCTCCGCCTCGTACTTCGACCGCACCCCCTACGTCGAACAGGACGACAACGGACACGCCGTCTACGTCGAACACCACCGCACCCTCGGCGACCGGGTCCGGGAACTGACCGCCGCCGGCTTCACCCTCACCGACCTCGTGGAACCCGAGTGGCCCGCCTGGAACACCCAGGAATGGGGCGGCTGGTCACCGCTGCGCGGCCGGCACCTCCCCGGCACGGCGATCTTCGTCTGCACCGCTGTATGACCGGCCCCCGGTCGACGCCGCCCGTGCCCCGCCAGGACGCGCTCGCCGCCCTCCCCGTCCGCACCGCCCTGCCCGCGCTGCGCGACGCGCTCGACGGCCACGGCTGCGCCGTCCTCGCCGCGCCGCCCGGCACCGGCAAGACCACCCTCGTGCCGCTCGCCCTCGCCGGACTCACCGGCGACGGCCCCGCCCGCCGCGTGATCGTCGCCGAGCCCCGCCGCATGGCCGCCAAGGCCGCCGCCCGGCGCATGGCCTGGCTGCTCGGCGAAGAGGCCGGGAACCGCGTCGGATTCACCGTCCGCGGCGAACGCAAGGTCTCCCCCGGCACCCTCGTCGAAGTCGTCACCACCGGCGTCCTGCTGCAACGCCTCCAACGCGACCAGGAACTCCCCGGCACCGACACCGTCCTGCTCGACGAATGCCACGAACGGCACCTCGACGCCGACACCGCCATTGCCTTCCTCCTGGACGTCCGCGCCGCCCTCCGCCCCGACCTGCGCATCGTCGCGGCCTCCGCCACCACCGACGCCGCCGCCTGGTCCCGGCTCCTGGACGACGCCCCCGTGATCCGCGCCGAAGGCCGCACCCACCCCGTGGACCTCAGCTACGCGCCACCCCCGCGCGGCGTCCGGCCCCCGCACGGCATGCGCGTCGACCCCGCGCTGCTCGACCACGTCGCCGCCACCGTACGGACCGCGCTGCGCGACCACGACGGCGACATCCTGTGCTTCCTGCCCGGCACCGGCGAGATCGCCCGCGTCGCCGGAATGCTCGGCGGCCTCGACGGCACAGACGTACTCCAGCTCCACGGCCAGGCCGCCGCGGCGGTACAGGAAAGCGTCCTGCACGGCGGCGACGGCACCCGGCGGCGCGTCGTCCTCGCCACCTCCGTCGCCGAATCCAGCCTCACCGTCCCCGGCGTCCGCACCGTCGTCGACTCCGGACTCGCCCGCGAACCCCGCACCGACCACGCCCGCGGCCTCGGCTCCCTCACGACCGTGCGGGCCTCCCACGCCACCGCCGCCCAACGCGCAGGCCGCGCCGGCCGCGAAGCACCCGGCCACGCCTACCGATGCTGGAACGAGGCCGACGACGCCGGCCGCCCCCGCTACCCCTCCCCCGAGATCGCCATCGCCGACCTCGCGCAGTTCGCCCTCCAGGCCGCCGCCTGGGGCGACCCCGACGCCCAAGGCCTCGCCCTCCTCGACCCGCCGCCCGCGGGCGCCCTGGCAGCCGCACGCGACGTCCTGACCGCCATCGGCGCCACCCGCCCCGACGGCCACCCCACCGACCGCGGCACCCGGATGGCCCGCGTCGGCCTCCACCCCCGCCTGGCCCGCGCCCTCCTCGACGGCGCACCCCGCGTCGGCACCCGGCGCGCCGCCGACATCGTCGCCCTCATCGCCGAAGAACCCCCACGCGACTACGGCGACGACCTCTCCGCCGCCTGGCGCGCCGCCCGCCAGGGCCGCGACGCCTACGCCGCCCGCTGGCGCGCCGAAACCCGCCGCCTCACGGCCGCCGCCCCCGACCACCCCGCCGGCGCCCTCACCGACGACGCCGCGGCCGGCCTCGTCACCGCCCTAGCCTTCCCCGAACGCGTCGCCCGCCGCCGCGCCGCCGGCACCTACCTCATGGCCTCCGGCACCGCCGCCGACCTCACCGCAGGCACCCGCCTCGGCACCCCCGACTGGCTCGCCGTCGCCGTCGCCGACCGCCCCGCCGGCGCGCCCTCAGCCCGCGTCCGGCTCGCCACCGTCATCGACGAGGACACCGCCCGCACCGCCGCCGCGCCCCTCCTCGCCGCCCACGACGACGTCTCCTGGACCGACGGCGACATCACCGCCCGCCACACCGTCCGCCTCGGCGCCATCGAACTCAGCACCCGCCCGCTGGCCTCCCCCGACCCCGCGCTCCTGCGCGCCGCCCTCCTCGACGGCCTGCGCCGCGAAGGCCCCGGCCTGCTGGCCTGGTCCCGCGACGCCACGGCCCTCCGGCAGCGCCTCGCCTTCCTCCACCGCGAACTCGGCGCCCCCTGGCCCGACGTCTCCGACGGCGCCCTCCTGGACCGCGCCGACGAATGGCTCGCCCCCGAACTCGCCCGCGCCCGCCGCCGCGCCGACCTCGCCCGTATCAGCGCCGGCGCCGCCCTGCCACGCCTCCTGCCCTGGGCGGGCGGCGAGGCGTCCCGGCTGGACGAACTCGCCCCGGAACGCGTCGAGATCCCCTCCGGCTCCCGCGTCCGCGTCTCCTACGACGGCGACCGGCCCGTGCTCGCCGCCAAGCTCCAGGAACTGTTCGGCTGGACCGCCACCCCGCGCATCGCCGGCGGCCGCGTCCCCCTCGTCGTCCACCTCCTGTCCCCCGCCGGCCGCCCCGCCGCCGTCACCTCCGACCTCGCCTCCTTCTGGCGCGAGGGCTACCGCGCGGTCCGCGCGGAACTGCGCGGCCGGTACCCGAAGCACCCGTGGCCTGAGGACCCGGCGACGGCGGTGCCGACGCGGCACACCAAGGCGCGGCTCAATACTTCGGACCGATGAAGCGGTCCATGAGCGCGACTGATTGCTTGCGTGCGATGGAGATGTTGAACGGGTCTGTGCCCCTTCGGGTGACACTCCACTCGACACCCAGCTTGTCGAGCGTCGCTGTGAGCAGCCCCCGGATGTCGTCGGACTTGTTGGCGAAGAAGTAGCGCGGGTACTCGTAGCGTTTGCGCTCCCCCGCGACGACGCGCGTCGTCCAGTTGGTGATGCGGCAGCCGTCCGAGTGGATGAGTCCCCGGACGAACTCCCACGGGTGTGCGTCCACGATGATCTGCTGCCACGGCTCCAGAATGATGGGGCGCTCGTGCTTCTTCCCCGCGCCGTGCTGCGGGAACATGCACCAGAGGTGCTTCGAATAGACCTTGACGTTCCTGCAACCGGTCCGGCGGACGCGGCATGTCCTGTTCTGCGGGAAGACCGCCTGCATCGCCTTCTCCGCCTCGTCCATCAGGCCGGGCCACGCCTCGGCGCAGGTGATCATGAGGCTCGGCACACGGTGCTGTGAGTACTGGATGACATGGCCGTCGCCGAGGTAGAGGCCGAGCAGATACGCATACGCGGCTTCGTCGAGTCCCGAGCCGTCACAACGGGGACAGGACGGCCGCCCTGGGCACGTTCCGCGTTCGGACCGGTCGAGGTGCACCCAATAGCCCACGGTGCCCTTGGGTACACCGAGGATCCGGGCGATGTCGGCATTCCGTTGGCCCGATCGGCTCAGCGTCACCGCTCGCCGCCTCAATTCGCTCCCATGTGCGACCATGCCGTCACTCTGTGTAGAGAGGTGCGGGTCACGCAGACAAAAGGCGAACGTTCACTCGAACGGGATTCCCATCTGGGTGCCGGGTGCGGGATTCGAACCCGCAAGCCCTCACGGGCAGATGTGTTTGAGACATCCGTGTATGCCATTCCACCAACCCGGCCGGTTGCGGGACACAGCGTACCGTGTGGATGGTGGCCATCGCAGCTAGGTAGGCTCTTGGTGCAGCACCTGCCCTGGAACGAGGAGTCCCGTGACCGCCGCCGAGCCCGAGCCCGTTGACGAGCACACGCACGTACCGCCGCACACCACGCGCGTGGTGATCGCCGAGGACGAGGCTCTGATCAGGCTCGACCTCAAGGAGATGCTCGAAGAGGAGGGCTACTCCGTGGTCGGGGAGGCGGGCGACGGCGAGACGGCCGTGAAGCTCGCCGAGGAGCTCCGTCCGGATCTGGTGATCCTCGATGTGAAGATGCCGGTGCTCGACGGCATCTCCGCGGCCGAGCGGATCGCCAAGAACAAGATCGCACCGGTGCTGATGCTGACCGCGTTCTCGCAGCGGGAGCTGGTGGAGCGGGCCAGGGACGCCGGGGCGATGGCGTACCTGGTGAAGCCGTTCAGCAAGAGTGACGTGGTGCCGGCCATCGAGATGGCGGTGTCGCGGTTCACGGAGCTGCGGGCGCTGGAGGCGGAGGTCGCGGATCTGAGTCTGCGGCTGGAGACCCGGAAGCTGGTGGACCGGGCGAAGAGCGTGCTGCAGACGAAGTACGGGCTGAGTGAGCCGGCGGCGTTCCGGTGGATCCAGAAGACGTCGATGGACCGCCGGATGACGATGCAGGCGGTGGCGCAGGCGGTGCTGGACGAGGTGGACGGGGTCGCCAAGTAGGAGCCGTGCCGGCCGTCAGGCCGAGTGGTCCGGCCAGTCGAGCCGGGGCAGGGGGATGTCCGCTGTGGGCATCCCTTTGTCGTTGGTGACAGCGAGGCGGTCGACGGCGGCACCCTTGGGGATGTCGAACCAGAGGTCGTACTGCGCGCTGTCGTGGGCGCCGATGTCGAGAGTGAGCGGCTGGCGCTTGATCTGCATGGCCTCCCAGTCGGTGGAGTGCCGGGTTCCGTCGGCGAGGACGAGGCGCTGGTCGTCGTTGTCGAGGTGGGCGCTGACGGAGTCGTCGACGGTGACGTCGACTCTGATGCGGCAGAGCCGGCCTTTGGCGGAATGCTCGGCGTGGGTGCCGACTATGACGGCGATTCCGCAACGCAGCGCTATGGCGCGGAATTCGAGGTTCCCCGGATGGACGGCGGGGCCGTCGAGGGCGATCTCCAGCTGACGCAGGGGGTGTTGGGGTGTCGCCCGGGGGGTGTCGGGCCATAGTGCGGCGGCGGCGAGGGCGGTGGCCAGGGAGCCCGCGAGGGCGGCCGTCGCGGCGACGGCCAACAGGTGTCGGGCAAGTGGCGGCGCAGTGACGCCATTTCGGACATTCAACCGCACTTCTCCCCCTGGACTCGTCCGGTTACCGGTAAGGACCGTTCTGTTTCCGGCACATGACCGAGGTCACTGTACGATCACATCTCTCCCATCGGCCTATCTGTGTGCCTGATCAGCGGATTACATTCCCGCCAACCCGCGTGGCTCTCACGCGGTCGCAATGCGGAGGGCTTACGGCCCGCCGACTGTAACCACATTGGGCGGCTCAGGGGGTCCCAGTGCTCAACAAGAAGCTCGTCAAGTTTGCTCTTCCGGTGGCTGTTGGCGCTCTTGCGCTCACCGCGTGCGGTGGCGGCAAGGACGACAGCAGCAACGGCGGCGGCAAGCCGACGTTCTCCATCGGCTTCCAGGGTCCGTTGTCGGGTGACAACAGCGCGCTGGGCATCAACGAGGACAACGGTCTGAAGCTGGCCGTCGAGGAGGCCAACGCCAAGGGCGACCTGCCCTTCACGCTGAAGGTCGCGGACGGCGACGACCAGGGTCTCCCGGACCAGTCGCCCGCTGCGGCGCAGAAGCTCATCGGCGACACCAGTGTCGTCGCCGTGGTCGGCCCCGCGTTCTCGGGCCCGACCAAGGCGGCCGGCGGCCTGTACGCCCAGGCGAAGCTCGCCGCGGTGACGCCGTCGGCGACCAACCCGGACCTGACGAACCAGGGCTTCTCGTCGTTCCTGCGCGGTGCGCCGAACGACAACGAGCAGGGCGCGGGTATGGCCGAGTACCTGTCGAAGAAGGAGAAGGCCAAGAAGGTCTTCGTCATCGACGACAAGAGCGAGTACGGCGTGGGTCTGGCGAAGGTCGCCATCGACAGCCTCAAGGCCGCGGGCGTCACCGTCGAGACGGACTCCGTCCCGGCGAAGACCCCGGACTACACCGCTGCCGCGACCACTGTGGTCAACTCCAAGGCCGACGCGCTGATCTACGCGGGTTACTACGCGGACCTGGCGCCGTTCGCGAAGAAGCTGGCCGACGGCGGCTTCAAGGGCATCGGCATCTCCGGTGACGGCTCCAACGACGCGAAGTTCGTCGAGCTGGCGGGCAAGTCGTCGGAGAACTGGTTCCTGACCTGCCCCTGCACCGACGCGACGAAGAACGCCAACACCAAGGCGTTCACCGACGCGTACACCAAGAAGTTCAACACTCCTCCGGGCACCTACTCGGCCGAGTCGTACGACATCGCGAACCTGATCATCGCCGAGATGAAGAAGCTCGGTAAGGACGTCACTCGCGAGAAGCTGCTCGAGGCTCTCAAGGTCGTGGACTACAAGGGTCTGACCAAGGACTTCGCCTTCGACGACAAGGGCGAGCTCAAGACCAAGAACGTGTACCTGTACCAGGTGACCGGCGGCAAGATCGGTTACCTGGGTGACGTGGCCACCCTCAGCAACGGCTGATCCGGCAGCCGGCACCTGAGGTGGGGGGCGTGGGACGCGGCTCCGGCCGTCGCCCCGCGCCCCCCACTGGTGTGTCGGACGCGATTTCGCCGCCCTTCACCGGCTTCAGCAAGGACTCCCACGCACGATGAATCTCTTCCACAACTTCTGGGATTACTTCATCCCAGGCCTGACGACGGGCTCCATGTACGCCGTCATCGCGATCGGGTACACGCTGGTCTACGGCGTCCTGCAGCTCATCAACTTCGCCCACAGCGAGGTCTTCATGATGGGCGGCTTCGGTTCGCTCGTCGTGCTCTCCCAGCTCGCTCCTCAGGACCCGCACGGCTTCACGTCCGTGGTCTGGGTGATCGTCGGCATGATCGCCGGCGCTCTGGTCGGTGCGCTGACCGCGTTCGGCCTGGAGAAGGCGGCCTACAAGCCGCTGCGCAAGCGCAATGCCCCGAAGCTGGTCTTCTTGATCAGCGCCATCGGTGCGTCGTTCTTCCTGTACAACCTGGCGGGCAAGCTGTGGGGCCGCAACCCCGTGCCGATGCCGGAGCTGTACACCAATGGTGAGGTCTTCAGCGTCTTCGGTACCCCGGTGAAGATCACTCAGTTGATCATCATCGGCTCCGCGGTCGCGATGATGATCGGCCTGGACCTGGTGGTCAACCGCACCAAGATGGGCGCCGGCATCCGCGCCGTCGCGCAGGACGCGGAGACGGCCGGTCTGATGGGTGTCGACATCGACAAGATCATCTCGCGTACCTTCATCATCGGCGGTCTGCTGGGCGGTGCGGCTGGATTCCTCTACGGCTTCGGCATCTCCGGTCAGGTGTGGTTCACGGTGGGCTTCCTGCCGGGCATCAAGGCGTTCGCCGCGGCGGTGCTGGGCGGTATCGGCAACATCCGCGGAGCGATGCTGGGCGGTCTGCTGCTTGGCATCGTCGAGAATCTGAGCTCCCCGGTCTTCGGCACGCAGTGGATCGACGTGACCGCGTTCGTGGTCCTGATCCTGGTGCTGATGTTCCGTCCGACGGGCATCATGGGCGAGCGTCTGGGGAGGTCGGCATGAGCGACGCGACCGCTACCAAGTCCTTCTCGGTGGACGTGGCGAAGCTGCGCCGCCGGGCCTGGTACCAGGAGCCGCGCTGGGCGCGACTGCTCGGCATGCTGGTGCTGGGCTTCATCCTGGCGCTGATGACGGGCGAGGACGGCAATCCGGCGGACAAGCTGTCGGCGTTCACCGGCGCCTTCGAGTCGGTGCGGCTGTGGATCTGCCTGGCCATCATGGCGGGCCTGTGGGCGCTGCTGGAGTTCGGTGCTCCGGTGCGCGACGCGGCCCGTCAGGGGGCGCAGGGGGTCGGCAGGTCGCTGGAGCCGGCGCGGGCGATGTTCCGCGGCAACGGCTGGCTGCGGCTGGGCGGCCTGGTGGTCGTCCTGGCGCTGGCGATCTTCATTCCGGCCGGTACCAGTCTGTTCTGGCAGGAGGTCCTCGTCACCCAGATGGGGATCTTCATGATCATCGCGGTCGGTCTGAACGTGGTGGTCGGCTGGGCCGGTCTGCTGGACCTGGGCTTCATCGCCTTCTACGCGATCGGCGCGTACTCCTGCGCGTTCTGGACCGGTCACATGCCGGTGAAGCCGCCGTTCACGGTGGGCGCGCTGGAGTCGATCCCGTTCGCCATCGTCACGTGCCTGATCGCGGGTGTGCTGCTGGGCGCTCCGACGCTGCGGCTGCGCGGTGACTACCTGGCGATCGTGACGCTCGGCTTCCACGAGATCGTGTACCTGGTCGCGAAGAACTCGGACGGCTTCACCAACGGTTCGCGCGGTGTCATCGGCATCCCGCACCCGTCGATCCACATCGGTCCGATCAACTACGACTGGACGCTGGACCCGCTGCCGTACTGGTACCTGCTGCTGTTCTTCCTGGTGGTGCTGATCTTCCTGTACAACCGCCTGGAGCACTCGCGGATCGGCCGCACCTGGACGGCGATCCGGGAGGACGAGGTGGCCGCGGCGGCGACCGGCATCAACACCGTCCGGTACAAGCTGCTGGCGTTCGCGATCGGCGCGTCGACCTCGGGTCTGGCAGGCGTCGTGTACTCCAGCAAGGTCGGCTTCATCAATCCGGAGAACTTCACCATCGTTCTGTCGGTGCTGGCGCTGGCGTACGTGGTCTTCGGCGGCATGGGCTCGATCGCGGGCGTGCTGTTCGGTGCCGCGCTGCTGGTGTGGCTGCCGAACGCGCTGCGCGACTACGTGCCGGAGCAGGACCGCTTCATCTACCTGGGCGCACTGCTCGTCATCATGATGATCTTCCGTCCGCAGGGCGTGATCCCCTCCCGCCGCCGGCAGCGTGAGCTGCACATGGCGGAGGCGGGCATCGGTGACGCCGACGCCATGAGCGAGCCGACGGGAGGCGTGCAGAAATGAGCACGGTGACGGAAGCGGGCGCGCAGCCCGCGCAGACCGGTGGCACGGTGCTGGAGGCCCGTGGTGTGACGCTGCGGTTCGGCGGTCTCACCAGCCTCTCCGAGGTGAATCTGACGATGCGCCGCGGGGAGATCCTCGCGGTGATCGGCCCGAACGGCGCGGGCAAGACCTCGCTGTTCAACTCCCTGACGGGCGTCTACGTCCCGCAGGAGGGCACGATCGCCTTCCACGAGGAGGGCGGTGCCCAGCGAAAGCTGCTGGGTGCGAAGCCGTACCTGGTGAACCGGTACGGCGTGGCCCGTACGTACCAGAACATCCGGTTGTTCGGCGCGCTGACGGCGCTGGAGAACATCAAGATCGCGGCGGAGTCGCGGCAGAAGTCGGGAGCGATCTCGATCATGCTGGGCATGCCGTGGGCACGGCGGGAAGAGAAGGCCAGCGACCAGCGGGCCCAGGAACTGCTGTCGTACGTGGGTCTGGCGGGCAAGCACAATGAGCTGGCCGCGAGCCTGTCCTACGGCGACCAGCGGCGCCTGGAGATCGCGCGGGCGCTGGCGACCGACCCGAAGGTGCTGCTGCTGGACGAGCCGGCCGCCGGGACGAACCCGACGGAGAAGCTGGAGCTGGAGCAGCTGATCCGCCGGATCAACCAGGAGCTGGGCATCAGCGTGCTGTTGATCGAGCACGACATGAAGCTCGTGATGTCGGTCGCGGACCGCGTCATGGTGCTCAACTTCGGGAAGGTGATCGCCGAGGGGCTGCCCGAGGAGGTGCAGCGCGATCCCGCGGTGATCGAGGCGTACCTGGGGTCGGCCGACGAGGAGGCCGTGGAGGCCGTCGCCGAGCTGGTGGAGACCGCGCACGCGGACGCCACGGACGCGGACGCCGCGCCCGCCGCCCCCGCGGCCCCGGAGGTCCCCGCGCCGCGCGAGTCCGATGAGGAGGGCCGATGACCGAGGCCGCCAACTTCGAGAAGGCGTCGGGCACTTCCGTCGCCGAGACCGCCCCGGCGATGCTGGAGCTGGTCGATCTGCAGGTGTTCTACGGCGCGATCCAGGCGCTCAAGGGCATCAATGTGACGGTCCGCCAGGGCGAGATCGTCGCGTTGCTCGGTGCCAACGGCGCCGGCAAGACCACCACCTTGCGCACGATTTCCGGTCTGCTGCAGCCGCGCCACGGCGAGGTGCGGCTGGGCGGCGAGCGCATCGACGGCGTGCCGTCGCACAAGGTGGTGGAACTCGGCATCGGGCACTCCCCCGAGGGTCGCCGGGTCTTCCCGGTGATGACCGTGCTGGAGAACCTGGAGATGGGCGCGTACCGCTTCAAGGGCGTGCCGAAGGACGACCTGGACCGGGTGCTCACGCTCTTCCCGCGCCTTGCGGAGCGGCGTTCGCAGCTGGCAGGAACGCTGTCCGGCGGAGAGCAGCAGATGCTGGCCATCGGCCGCGCTCTGATGGGCCGGCCGAACCTGCTGCTGCTGGACGAGCCGTCGATGGGTCTGGCGCCGCTGATCGTGCAGCAGATCTTCCAGATCATCAAGGAGATCAACGACCAGGGCACGACCGTCCTGCTGGTGGAGCAGAACGCCGCGCAGGCGCTGCAGCTCGCCGACCGCGGTTACGTCCTGGAGACCGGCGCGGTGGTCATGGAGGACGAGGCGTCGCGACTGCTGTCCGACCCGCGGGTGCGGGCGGCCTACCTGGGCGAGGGCGCCGCGTAGCGGCGGCCGGCCCCTGGTGCACGAGAACCGCCCCCGGAGTGTTCCGGGGGCGGTTCTCGTGTGTCAGGCGGGGGCGTTGTCGATGCCGGCCGGGGTGACGGGGCGCAGGGCGCAGGTCAGGCGGGCGGAGCAGACGCGGCGCTCCTGCTCGTCGCTGATGACGATCTCGTAGGTGGCGGAGGACCGGCCGCGGTGGACGGGGGTGGCGACGCCGGTGACGACACCGGAGCGCAGGCCGCGGTGGTGGGTGCAGTTGAGGTCGACGCCGACGGCGACCTTGCCGGGGCCGCCGTGCAGCATGGCGCCGACGGAGCCGATGGTCTCGGCCAGGACGGCTGAGGCGCCGCCGTGGAGCAGCCCGTAGGGCTGGGTGTTGCCCTCGACGGGCATGGTGCCGACGACGCGCTCCGCGGAGGCCTCGACGATCTCGATGCCCATACGGTTCCCCAGGCTGCCGGCGGAGAAGAGCGCCACCAGGTCGACGCCGAGGTCGGCGTACTGCGCGATGACCTCGGGCGGGAGAAGGCTCGTGGCGGTCTGCTCGGACATGGACGGTGGCTCCGATCGTCGTCGTTCGGTGTACTGGCCCGTTTTCTACCCGACGCTCACTGCGGGGCGCCGGGCGGGGTGGTCGTCGCCTCGAGCCGGATCACGACGGACTTGGAGGCGGGGGTGTTGCTGGTGTCGGCGGTGTGGTCCAGCGGCACCAGGACGTTGGTCTCGGGGTAGTAGGCGGCGGCGCAGCCCCGGGGCGTCGGGTAGTGGACGACGCGGAAGCCCTCGGCACGGCGTTCGCTGCCGTCGGTCCACTCGCCGACGAGGTCGGCGTAGTCGCCGTCCGCGAGGCCGTGGGCGGCCGCGTCCTCGGGGTGGACCAGGACCACGCGGCGGCCGTTCTTGATGCCGCGGTAGCGGTCGTCGAGCCCGTAGATGGTGGTGTTGTACTGGTCGTGCGAGCGCAGCGTCTGCAGGAGCAGCCGGCCCTCGGGGACGTGCGGGTACTCCAGGGCGTCGGCGGAGAAGTTGGCGCGTCCGGTGGCGGTGGGGAAGCTGCGGGAGTCGCGGGGAGCGTTCGGCAGGGTGAAGCCGCCGGGGCGGCGCACCTTGGTGTTGAAATCGTCGAAGCCGGGGATCACGCGGGATATGTGGTCGCGGATGCGGTCGTAGTCGGCTTCGAAGCCCTGCCAGTCGACGCCGCTGTGCGGGAGGACGGCGCGCGCCAGCCGGCTGATGATCGCGGGCTCGGACAGCAGCAGCGGGCTCGCGGGCCTCAGGCCGCCGCGGGAGGCGTGGACCATGCCCATGGAGTCCTCGACGGTGACGAACTGCTCGCCCGCCGCCTGGAGGTCCTTCTCGGTGCGGCCGAGGGTGGGCAGGATCAGGGCGCGGGCACCGGTGACGACGTGGGAGCGGTTGAGCTTGGTGGAGACGTGGACGGTGAGGCGGGCACGGCGCATGGCCGCTTCCGTGACGTCCGTGTCGGGTGAGGCGGCGACGAAGTTGCCGCCCATGGCGAAGAAGACCTTGGCCCGCCCGTCGCGCAGGGCGCGGATGGAGTCGACGGTGTCCAGGCCGTGCTCGCGGGGCGGGGCGAAGCCGAACTCCTTCTCCAGGGCGTCGAGGAAGGCGGGGGCGGGCTTCTCGTAGATGCCCATGGTGCGGTCGCCCTGGACGTTGCTGTGGCCGCGCACGGGGCACACGCCGGCGCCGGGGCGGCCGATGTTGCCGCGCAGGAGGAGGAAGTTGACGACTTCCTTGATGGTGGGCACGGAGTGCTTGTGCTGGGTGAGGCCCATGGCCCAGCAGACGATGACGCTCTTGGCCTCGAGCACCATGGCGAGCAGTGCGTCGATGTCGGACTGCGGCAGGCCGGTGGCGCGGGCGACCTCGGCGGCGTCGGTGGCGCGGGCGGCGGCGGCGAACTCCTCGAAGCCGTGGGTGTGCCCGTCGATGAACGCGTGGTCCAGGACGGTGCCGGGCTCCGTGTCCTTCGCGTCCTCGGCCTCCAGCAGGGCCTTGTTCAGCGCGCGGAAGAGCGCCTGGTCGCCGCCGAGGCGGATCTGCAGGAAGAGGTCGGCCAGCGCGGTGCCGCCGCCGGCCAGCCCCTTGGGGGTCTGCGGGTTCTTGAAGCGCTGCAGTCCGGCCTCGGGCAGCGGGTTGACCGAGACGATGCGGGCGCCGGCGGCCTTCGCCTTCTCCAGTGCGGAGAGCATGCGGGGGTGGTTGGTGCCGGGATTCTGCCCCGCGACGATGATCAGGTCGGCACGGTAGAGGTCCTCCAGCAGGACGCTGCCCTTGCCGATGCCTATGGTGTCCACCAGGGCGGAGCCCGAGGACTCGTGGCACATGTTGGAGCAGTCGGGCAGGTTGTTGGTGCCGAACTCGCGGGCGAAGAGCTGGTAGAGGAAGGCGGCCTCGTTGCTGGTGCGGCCCGAGGTGTAGAAGACGGCCTCGTCGGGGCCGCTCAGCGCGGTCAGCTCGTCCGCGACGATCTCGAAGGCGCGCTCCCAGGGGACGGGCTCGTAGTGGTCGGCGCCCTCGGGCAGGTACATGGGCTGGGTCAGCCGGCCCTGCTGGCCGAGCCAGTAGCCGCTGCGTCCGGACAGGTCGGCGACGGAGTGCCCGGCGAAGAACTCCGGGGTGACCCGGCGCAGGGTGGCCTCCTCCGCGACGGCCTTGGCGCCGTTCTCGCAGAACTCCGCGGTGTGCCGGTGCCCGGGCTCGGGCCAGGCGCAGCCGGGACAGTCGAAGCCGTCCTTCTGGTTGACCTTGAGGAGGGTGAGAGCGGTACGCCTCACGCCCATCTGCTGCTGCGCGATCCGCAGTGAGTGACCGACCGCCGGAAGCCCGGCCGCGGCGTGCTGCGGTGCGCTGACCTCGGGTGCGTCCTGGACGGGGTCGCCTGCGGGTGCTTTGCCTGCCATGGCTCCGATCCTGCCACGACAAGGCAGGCGACCGGCAATGTCAGTCGGGCGTGGGAGGATCGGTTGCGTGGCAGCAAAGGCAGAGAAGACGAGCGCAGCGACCGGCACCGCACCCGCACCCCAGGGGGGCGAGCGGCCCCGGTTGCTGCTGCTGGACGGGCATTCGCTGGCGTACCGGGCGTTCTACGCGCTGCCGGTGGAGAACTTCAACACGACCACCGGTCAGCCGACCAACGCGGTGTACGGCTTCGCCTCGATGCTGGCCAACACGCTCCGTGACGAGCAGCCGACGCATCTGGCGGTGGCTTTCGACGTCTCGCGGCGCACGTGGCGGCTGGAGGAGTTCCCCGAGTACAAGGCCACCCGGTCCGCCACACCGGACGAGTTCCGCAGCCAGGTCGAACTGCTCGGTGAGCTGCTGGACACGATGAACGTGCGGCGCTTCGCCATGGAGGGCTACGAGGCGGACGACGTGATCGCCACGCTCGCCACCCAGGCGGAGGCGCTGGGTTACGAGGTGCTGATCGTCACCGGCGACCGGGACTCCTTCCAACTGGTCTCGGACCACGTCACGGTCCTCTACCCGACCAAGGGCGTCTCGGAGCTGACGCGCTTCACCCCGGCGAAGGTCGAGGAGAAGTACGGGCTGACCCCGGCGCAGTACCCGGACTTCGCGGCGCTGCGCGGCGACCCGTCGGACAATCTGCCGGGCATCCCGGGTGTCGGCGAGAAGACCGCCGCCAAGTGGATCACCCAGTTCGGTTCGTTCGCGGAACTGGCGGAGCGCGCGGGCGAGGTGAAGGGCAAGGCCGGTGAGAACCTGCGCGCCCACCTGGAGTCGGTGAAGCTCAACCGGCGGCTGACCGAGCTGGTCCGGGACGTGGCTCTGCCCTGCGGCCCGGAGGAGCTGGAGCGCCGGCCGTACGACCGCGAGGGCCTCAACGTGGTGCTGGACGCCCTGGAGTTCCGCCACCCCAACTTCCGGGACCGGCTGTTCGCGGCCGACCCCGGCGCGCGCGAAGAGGAACAGGAGATCGCCGGCGGTGTCGCGGTGGACGGCCGGGTGCTGGGCACGGGCGAGCTGGACGGCTGGCTGACGGAGCACGGCGGCGAGTCCCTGGGCATCGCGACGGTCGACGCCTGGGCACTGGGCGCGGGCAGCGTCTCGGAGGTCGCTCTGGCGGCCGCCGGCGGGCAGGCCGCCTGGTTCGACCCGTCCGCCCTGGACGAGAAGGACGAGCGGGCGTTCGCGGCGTGGCTGGCCGACCCGCGGCGGCCGAAGGTGGTGCACGACGCGAAGGGCCTGATGCGGGTCTTCGCCGAGCACGGCTGGACCGTGGAGGGCATCACGATGTGCACGGCGCTGGCCGCGTACCTGGTCAAGCCCGGCCGTCGCTCGTTCGCGCTGGACACGCTCTCCGTGGAGTACCTGGGCCGTGAGCTGTCCCCGGCCGGCGGGGAGGACGGTCAGCTGGCGTTCGGCGCCGACGACGAGGCCGAGGCGGACGCGCTGATGGTGCAGGCGCGCGCTGTGCTCGACCTGGGCGAGGCGTTCGCGGGCCGGCTGGAGCAGGACGGCGCGTTGCGCCTGCTGAGCGAGGTCGAGCTGCCGACCTCCGCGCTGCTGGCGCGGATGGAGCGGGCGGGCATCGCCGCGGACCGCGAGCATCTGGAGCGCCTGGAGCAGCGGTTCGCCGGCGAGGTGCAGCTGGCGGTGAAGGAGGCGCACGCCGCGGTCGGTCACGAGTTCAATCTCGGCTCGCCCAAGCAGCTGCAGGAGGTGCTGTTCGGCGAGCTCGGCCTGCCCAAGACCAAGAAGACCAAGACGGGTTGGACCACCGACGCCGACGCCCTGGCCTGGCTGGCCGCGCAGACCGAGCACGAGCTGCCGGTCATCATGCTGCGCCACCGGGAACAGGCCAAGCTGCGCGTGACGGTGGAGGGCCTGATCAAGACGATCGCGCCGGACGGGCGGATCCACACCACGTTCAGCCAGACCGTGGCCGCGACCGGCCGGCTGTCGTCGACCGACCCCAATCTGCAGAACGTGCCGGTGCGCACGGACGAGGGCCGGGCGATCCGCCGCGGCTTCGTGGTGGGCGAGGGCTACGAGTCGCTGCTGACCGCCGACTACAGCCAGATCGAACTGCGCGTGATGGCCCACCTCTCGGAGGACGAGGGCCTGATCGCGGCGTTCGACTCGGGCGAGGATCTGCACACCACCGTCGGCTCCTATGTCTTCTCCGTGCCCGCGGAGCGGGTGGACGCCGAGATGCGGCGGAAGATCAAGGCGATGTCGTACGGGCTGGCGTACGGGCTGTCGGCGTTCGGCCTGTCGGGGCAGCTGGGCATCGAGGCGGCCGAGGCGCGCGGTCTGATGGACACGTACTTCGAGCGGTTCGGCGGGGTGCGGGACTATCTGCAGCGCGTGGTGGAGGAGGCCCGGGTGACGGGTTACACCGAGACGCTGATGGGCCGCCGCCGCTATCTGCCGGATCTGAACAGCGACAACCGGCAGCGCCGCGAGATGGCCGAGCGGATGGCGCTGAACGCGCCGATCCAGGGCTCGGCCGCCGACATCGTCAAGATCGCGATGCTCAAGGTGGCCGCGGCGCTGACCGCGGAAGGGCTGCGGTCCCGGATGCTGCTCCAGGTGCACGACGAAATCGTGCTGGAGGTGGCTCCTGGCGAGCGGGCCGCGGTGGAGGAGCTGGTGCGCCGCGAGATGGCCGCCGCCTATCCCCTGCGCGCCCCGCTGGATGTCTCGGTGGGCGTCGGCACGGACTGGGAGTCCGCGGCGCACTGAGCCGATCCGCCCCCGGTGCGGTGCGTCAGGCGCACCGCACCGGCGTAGGCCGTGGCGGCGAGCGCCAGTCCGGCGCCGGCGCCGAAGAGCCCGGACGGGATGATCCCGAAGGCGTCGCCGGTCGCCCCGTACCACTGCCCGGCGCGCAGGGCGGCCGCGGCGAGGGTGGTGGTCCCGATGGCGGCCAGGGCGATGCCGCGGGCCCTGCGGGAGAGCCGGGGCAGCCCGGGCGGCCGCGAGCGTCGGTTTTCGGCCTTGTCCGGGGCGCCCGTGGTCCGCGGACCCGGTGCCGGCACGGCGCGCAGCGCGCGGACCCCGTAGGCGGCCAGCACCACCAGCGCCACGGCGGAGCTGCCGTACTGCGCGTACTTGTGCAGCGGGGTGCCGTGCACCTCGTGGTCCAGGACCGGCAGCAGGCGGACGCCCCAGCGGTCGTGGTGGGTGAACGCGTCCCAGACGACGTGGGTCAGGGCCCCGGCCGCGGCCGAGGCCCAGAAGGCGGCGGCGGAACGGACCGTGAGCGGGCGGCGGTCACCGCATCCCGCGAGCACCGCGATCCGGTCCCGCGACCGCTCGGGCAGCAGTGCCACGACCGGCTCACGCAGCAGCACCCAGCCGCCGACGAGCCCGGCCGCGATGAGCGGATCCGCGGTGACCAGGCCCAGCGGCGCGTGGGTGAACGTGCCGTAGCCGTACACCCCGGAGATCAGTGAGTCGGCGAAGTAGGGGACGTCCGGGGCGAAGGAGCCCGCGACCAGCGCCGCGGCGACCAGCGGACCGCGCCCGCGCGGGGTGCCGAGGCGGTCCTGCCGCAGGCCGGGGAGCACCGCCAGGGCGTGGCTGATCGTGAACGGCATGCGACCTCTTTCCGAACATGTCTGTCAGATCAGTATGCGACGCTTTCGACGGTGGCTCCGTTCAGGAAGTTGCCGTAGGGTCACCAGGGTTGTCGCGCAGGGAGACGCACAACTCGGTTTCGGGAGGGGCAGCTCATATGGGAGCGCGGTACGGACGGCGAATCCGCAGGGGAGTCGCGGGCACTGCGGTGGCCGCTGCGGCCATGGCGGCGCTGACGGGCTCCCAGGCCTCGGCGGTCTTCCCGAATGTCCTCAACACCAGCTCGGGCGCTCCGATCACGCCGCCGCCCGGCGACCCCATCGACGGCGGCTCCCCGGACTACTACACCGCGCTCCCGCCGCTCAACACGCCCGCGCCCGGCACGTCCACGACGCCCGGTACCAGCACCGACGGGGGCACGGGCACCGTGGCCACCGGCGGCTCGGGCCTGCCGGCGACGGTCCTGGAGGCGTACCGCCGGGCGGAGGTGGCGCTCGCCGCCAGCGACCCGGGCTGCAACATGCGCTGGGAGCTGCTGGCCGCGATCGGCCAGGTGGAGTCCAACCAGGCGCGCGGCGGCAATGTGGACTCCGAGGGCACCACGATCTCCCCGATCCTCGGCCCGGTCCTCAACGGCGACGGCTTCGCGAACATCACCGACACCGACGACGGCATGTGGGACGGCGACAGCATCCACGACCGCGCGGTCGGCCCGATGCAGTTCATCCCGCAGACCTGGCAGACCTGGGGCGCCGACGGCAACGGCGACGGGGTGAGCAACCCGAACAACATATTCGACGCGGCGCTGGCCGCCGGCCGCTACCTGTGCGCGGGCAACCGCGACATGTCGGTGGAGAGCAACCTCCACCAGGCCATCCTCGGGTACAACCACTCCGAGGCGTATCTGAACACGGTGCTGGCCTGGTACGACCACTTCCGCAAGGGCGGTGTCATCTCCCTGCCGGACATCGGCAACGCGGGCAGCGACGCGCCGGTGACCGTGCCGTCCTCCCCGGCGCCGCACCACTCGCACTCCGCGTCCCCTTGGCCGTCGGCCTCGCCGAGCGCTGCCGACCCCGCCTCGCCGCGGCCCACCAAGTCGCCGCGGCCCACCGCGAGTCCCACCGGCACGATCGGCATCCCGACGCCCACGGGCGGCACCTCGCCGACCGGGCCGGCCTCGCCCACCGGCGATCCGACCACGAGCCCGACGACCACGCCGACGGATCCCACGTCGCCGACCTGCCCGACCGACTCGCCGTCGCCCACGGACACGTCGAGCCCCACGGGCAACGAGTCGCCGGACCCGTGCGCGACGAGCACGCCCACCGATTCGCCCTCCCCGTCCGCCTCGGAGACCGAGGGCGCGACCGCCTCCGGCACGATCGGCTGACCGGGCCGAACTGCCAGGCCGAGCGACCTGGCCGGTAGCGGCCGTCGGCCTCGTCCCGCGCCTCCTCCGGGCGCGCACGGAACACCTCCATCCCGCGGACAGCGCGTCAGGCGAAGAACCCCCGGCTCCGGCCGGTTCTTCGCCTGACGCGCTGTCTGCCGTGCGGCGCCGCGCTGCCGGCCCCGCACGGCCGGCGGCCCGCCGTCAGCGACCCGAAGGGGAGTCGTCCTCCCCGATGTGGTGCACCCGCACGAGGTTGGTGGAGCCCGGCACTCCGGGCGGCGAGCCGGCCGTGATGACCACGGTGTCGCCCTTCTGGCAGCGGCCGATCCGCAGCAGCTGCTCGTCCACCTGGTCGATCATCTCGTCGGTCGTCTGCACCATCGGCCCGATGAAGGTCTCCACGCCCCAGGTGAGGCTGAGCTGCGAACGGGTCGCGGGCTCGGGGGTGAAGGCCAGGACGGGGATCGGCGAGCGGTAGCGGGACAGCCGTCGGGCGGTGTCGCCGGACTGGGTGAACGCCACCAGGTACTTGGCGTCCAGGAAGTCGCCGATCTCGGCCGCGGCGCGGGCGACGGCGCCGCCCTGGGTGCGGGGCTTGTTCTGCTCGGTCAGCGGCGGCAGGCCGCCCGCGAGCATGTCCTCCTCGGCGGAGGCGACGATCCGGCTCATGGTCTTGACCGTCTCGACGGGGTGCTTGCCGACACTGGTCTCGCCGGACAGCATCACCGCGTCGGCGCCGTCCATGACCGCGTTGGCCACGTCGGAGGCCTCGGCGCGGGTGGGCCGGGAGGAGTCGATCATCGATTCCAGCATCTGGGTCGCCACGATCACCGGCTTGGCGTTGCGCCGGGCGAGCGTGACCGCGCGCTTCTGGACCAGGGGAACGGCTTCCAGCGGCATCTCGACGCCGAGGTCGCCGCGGGCGACCATGATCCCGTCGAAGGCGGCGACGATCTCCTCCAGGTTCTCCACCGCCTGCGGCTTCTCGATCTTGGCGATGACGGGGACCCGACGGTCCTCCTCGCGCATGATCCGCAGCACTTCCTCGGCGTCCCGGCCGCTGCGCACGAAGGAGAGCGCGATGATGTCGACCCCGGTGCGCAGCGCCCAGCGCAGGTCGGTCACGTCCTTCTCGGACAGGGCCGGCACGGACACAGCGACGCCGGGCAGGTTCAGCCCCTTGTGGTCGGAGATCAGGCCGCCCTCGATGCACATGGTGCGCACGCGGGGGCCGTCGACCTCCGTGACCTCCAGGGTGACCCGGCCGTCGTCGACGAGGATCCGCTCACCGCGCGTGACGTCGGCGGCGAGACCCGCGTACGTCGTGCCGCAGATCAGCCGGTCTCCCTGGACCTCCTCGGTGGTGATCGTGAACTCGTCACCACGTTCAAGGAGTACGGGCCCTTCGGCGAAACGTCCCAGCCGGATCTTCGGGCCTTGAAGGTCCGCGAGGATCCCGACGCTGCGGCCGTTCTCGTCGGAGGCCTTGCGCACGCGCTGGTACCGCTCTTCGTGATCGGCAAGGCAGCCATGGCTCATGTTCAAGCGGGCGACGTCCATCCCGGCCTCGACCAGAGCCTTGATCTGGTCGTAGCCGTCGGTGGCGGGCCCGAGGGTGCAGACGATTTTTGCTCGGCGCATGGAGCGAGCCTATGACTTACTTCACAGTAGAGAGCTCGCGGAAGGCGACTGTCCCACGTCGCCGTGATTAACGCTTGCCGACAAGCGATGAACAGATATGCACGACATTCACGGCGATATTCATACAAACATGACAATTAAGGGCAGTAGCCCCGCCCCTCGGCCGTCCGCCACCCCGCGGCCGGGTCTCCCCGGCTAGGCCGACAGATCCGGGGCGGTCATGGTGAAGTGCGCCGCGACCTGGGCGTACACGCTCTGCCGCTCCGGCTCCATGTCGAGGGCCTGGGCCATGTCCTCCGCGCCGCCCGGCGCACCGGCGAAGGCGGCGGCCCGCATCGCCGGGCGGCCCTGGTAGGGCAACGTCTGCTGCATGCCCTCGTCGGCCAGTTCGACCAGGGCCAGCAGCCGCGCGCCGAGCGCCTCGGCGTACTCACGAGCGCGCTGCACGGCGTCGCGCACGGCCAGCTGCCGGGCCGCGCGGTAGGCCGGGGAATCCGGGCGCAGGGACCACCAGGGGCCGTCGACGCGGGTGAGGTCCAGATCGGCCAGCCGGGTGGTGAGTTCGCCCAGGGCGGTGAAGTCGGTGAGGGTGGCGCCGATGCGAACGCTGCCGTGATGGGCCCGGATCCGCTCCCCCCGGCGGCGCTCGCGCAGCTCCGGGGTGATCACGAAGGCGCCGGTCTCCAGCTTCTCGACCGCCTCGCCGTAGCCCTTGACCAGCTCCAGCACCTGGGCGTTGCGCCGGCTGAGGTCGTCCAGGGTGCCGCGGCGGTCGGTGCCGCGGGCGCTGACGGTGACGGCGATCCTGGCCAGTTCGGGCTCGACCTCGAGGGTCGCCTCGCCCCTGACGCCCACGTGCGGGACCTCCGGGGTCGGGTACGTCCTGGCCGCTTCGTTCGTCATGCGTCCCACTGTCCCAGGGCAGGACGTCGCTGACGAGTCATCTGATCGCAACGTGGCGGGGGTGTTGCGGGTGGTACGGGCTGGGCCAGAATCTACGCGCGTCACCGCAAAGAATCGCCCATCACTTCGTCAATCAACGGGAGCCGACGCATGCCGCTCAACCGCAGGGACTTCCTCAACCGCTCCGCCGCCACCGGGGCGGGCATCGCGCTGACCGGCGCGGCCGGCGTGCTGGCCACGGCGGCTCCCGCCCAGGCCAAGAGCCACAAGCCGGAGGAGCCCGAGCGCTACTCGTTCAGTGTCCTCGGCACCACGGACCTGCACGGCAACGTCTTCAACTGGGACTACTTCACCGACGCCGAGTTCGACGACAAGCCGCACAACGACGTCGGCCTCGCCAAGATCTCCACGCTGGTCAAGCAGCAGCGGGCCGCCAAGGGCCGTCGCAACGTCCTGCTGATCGACGCGGGCGACACCATCCAGGGCACCCAGCTCTCGTACTACTACGCCCGGGTCGACCCGATCACCGCCAAGCACGGCCCCAAGCACCCGATGGCCCAGGCCATGAACGCCATGGACTACGACGCGGCGGCGCTGGGCAACCACGAGTTCAACTACGGCATCCCGCTGCTGCGCGAGTTCGAGGACCAGTGCAAGTTCCCGCTGCTGGGCGCCAACGCCCTGGACGCCAAGACCGGGCAGCCCGCGTTCGCGCCGTACTCCCTGCACCGGATGCGGGTGCAGGGCGCGCCGGACGTGACGGTGGCCGTCCTGGGTCTGACCAACCCGGGCATCGCGATCTGGGACAAGGGCAACGTCCAGGGCAAGATGACCTTCCCGGGCCTGGAGGAGCAGGCGGCCAAGTACGTGCCGCGGCTGCGCGCGATGGGCGCCGACGTGGTGATCGTCTCGGCGCACAGCGGCACTTCGGGCACCTCTTCCTGGGGTGACCAGCTGCCGTACGTGGAGAACGCGGCGGCGCTGGTGGCCGAGCAGGTGCCGGGCATCGACGCGATCCTCGTGGGCCACGCGCACAACGAGATCCCCGAGTACGTGGTGGCCAACAAGCAGACCGGCCAGGGCGTGGTGCTGTCCGAGCCGTCGAAGTGGGGCCAGCGGCTGACCGTCTTCGACTTCGAGATGGAGATGGTCGACGGCGCCTGGGAGGTCGTCACGGTCGGCGCGTCCGTGCTGAACTCCAACACGGTCGAGGAGGACCCGGAGATCGTCGGGCTGCTGCGCGACGAGCACGCGAAGGTCGTCGAGTACGTCAACCAGGTCATCGGCGACTCCGCCGCCGCGATGTCGGCCACCGAGTCCCCGTACAAGGACACCCCGATCATCGACTTCATCAACCACGTGCAGGCCGAGACGGTCAAGGCCGCGCTGGTGGGCACCGAGTACGCCGCGCTGCCGGTGCTGTCGCAGGCCGCGTGCTTCTCCCGCACGGCCGCGATCCCGGCGGGCCGGGTCACCCTGCGCGACGTGGCCGGCCTGTACGTGTTCGAGAACACGCTGGAGGCCCGCGTCCTGACCGGGGCCCAGATCAAGGCGTACCTGGAGTTCTCCGCGAACTACTTCGTGCAGACCCCGGCCGGCGCGCCGGTCGACGTGTCGAAGCTGACCAACGCCGGCAACACCCCGGACTACAACTACGACGTGGTCAGCGGGGTCAGCTACGAGATCGACATCGCCAGGCCGGCCGGCTCGCGCGTGACCAAGGTGTCCTTCCAGGGCGCGCCGATCGACGACTCCGCGCGTTTTGTGTTCGCCGTGAACAACTACCGCGCCAACGGCGGAGGCAACTTCCCCGGTGTCGCGACCGCGCCGCAGGTGTGGGCGAACTCCGAGGAGATCCGGAACACGATCATCAACTACGTCGAGGCGACCGGCACCATCGACCCGGCGCAGTTCGGCGACGGGGACTGGAAGCTGACCCGCGACGGCGTGCCGGTGTTCTGATCCGTCAGACCGGCGGGTGGGCCGGCCGGGCTTCCCCGGCCGGCACGTGCTCCAGCAGCACCCGGCGCAGCTCGCGGGCGGCGCGCGGCGGCTCGGCGTCCTTGCGGTGGGCGAGGGCGACGGTGCGCTGCAGCCCCGGCTCCGTGAAGGGCGTCGTCCGCAGCCGCGGGCGGCGCCCGGCGACCATGCTGGGTACGACGGCGTGGCCGAGCCCCGCCTCGACGAAGCCGAGGACGGCGTCCATCTCGCCGCCCTCGATCGCGAAGCGGGGCTCGAAGCCGGCCGCCCGGCACGCGCCGACGGTCAGTTCCCGCAGGTCGTAGCCGCGGCGGAACATCACCAGGGGCTGGTCGCGCAGATCGGCCACCTGGACCCTGGGCCCCGGCCAGGGCGGCGGGGTGTCGGCCGCGGTGACCACGACCAGGTCCTCGTGGAGCAGCGGGGTGGCGTCCAGCGCCGGGTCGTGGCTCTGCAGGGGCAGCACGATCAGCGCCAGGTCCAGGCTGCCGGAGGCCAGTTCCCTGACCAGGTCACGGGAGCCGCCCTCCTCCACGACCAGCCGGATGCCCGGGTAGCGGGTGTGGAAATCGCGCAGCACGTCGGGCAGCAGGCCGGTGCACAGGCTCGGTGTGGCCCCGAGGCGCACCCGCCCGCGGCGCAGCTGCACCAGTTCCTGCACCTCCTGCGTGGCGGCCTCGGTGTCCGCGACGATGCGCCGGGCGATCGGCAGCAGCGCCTCCCCCGCGTCGGTGAGCGCGATGTTGCCCCGGGCGCGGCTGAACAGCTCCGCGCCGAGTTCCCGCTCCAGCCCCTTGATCTGCTGCGACAGCGAGGGCTGGGCGACGTGGACACGCTCGGCGGCCCGGGTGAAGTGCCGGGTGTCGGCGACGGCGAGGAAGTACACGAGTTGCTGCAGCTGCACGCTGCCCACGGTAATCGACGGTGATCAACGATAGGACAGGCCTATCGAAACGAGCCCGAACCGGTCTTGGACCTTTCAATGCGGTGGGATCTAGCGTCAGCCGCATGGCTTTGGCGACAAGAGCGGTGCGACCGTCCGCGGTGCGGGCGCTGTGGGGCTCGACCGTGGGCAAGAAGGCGGTCATGGCCGCGACCGGCGTGATCATGCTGCTCTTCCTGGTCGCGCACATGGTGGGCAATCTGAAGATCTTCTTCGGCCCCACCGAGTTCAACGGGTACGCGGCGTGGCTGCGCACCATCGGCGAGCCCGCGCTGCACAACGGCTGGTACCTGTACATCCAGCGGACGGGCCTGGTGGCCGCGGTCGTCCTGCACGGTGTGGCCGCCTACCAGCTCAGCCGGCGCGACATCAAGGCGCGCCCGGCGAAGTACGCGCACACCCGGCGGCAGGCGAGCTACGCGACGCGGACGATGCGCTGGGGCGGGGTGATCCTCGGCCTGTTCATCGTGTGGCACATCCTCGACCTGACGACGCTGACGGTGAACCCGCGCGGCCAGGCGGAGCACCCCTACGAGAACGTGGTGGCCGACTTCCGGCTGTGGTGGGTGAACGTCGTCTACATCGTGGCGATGCTCGCCCTCGGCCTGCACATCAGGCACGGCTTCTGGAGCGCGGCGCAGACCCTCGGGGCGGTCACCAAGCGCAGCGACCGGGCCCTGAAGGCCACCGCGAACGTGCTGGCGCTGGCGCTGACCGCGGGATTCGTCGTCGTGCCCGTCGCCGTGATGACCGGATTGGTGGACTGACCATGCAGTATCGCGAGGGCGAACCGATCGCCGACACCAAGGCGCCCGCCGCGCCCATCGAGGAGCGCTGGAGCCGCCGCAAGTTCGAGGCGAAGCTGGTCAACCCGGCCAACCGCCGCAAGCACAAGGTGATCGTCGTCGGCACCGGCCTTGCGGGCGGCTCCGCCGGGGCGACGCTGGCCGAACAGGGCTACCACGTCGTGCAGTTCTGTTACCAGGACTCCCCGCGCCGGGCGCACTCGATCGCCGCCCAGGGCGGCATCAACGCGGCGAAGAACTACCGCAACGACGGCGACAGTGTGCACCGCCTGTTCTACGACACCGTCAAGGGCGGCGACTTCCGGGCCCGCGAGTCCAATGTGCACCGCCTGGCCGAGGTGTCGCTGCAGATCATCGACCAGTGCGTGGCCCAGGGCGTGCCCTTCGCCCGCGAGTACGGCGGTCTGCTGGACACCCGCTCCTTCGGCGGCGTCCAGGTCTCCCGCACCTTCTACGCCCGCGGCCAGACGGGCCAGCAACTGCTGCTCGGCGCCTACCAGGCGCTGTCCCGGCAGATCGACGCGGGCAATGTGGAGCTGCACGCCCGCACCGAGATGCTGGACCTGATCGTGGTGGACGGCCGGGCCCGCGGCATCGTGGCCCGCGACCTGGTCAGCGGCGAGATCTCGGTACACCTGGGCGACGCCGTGGTGCTGGCCAGCGGCGGCTACGGCAACGTCTTCTACCTGTCGACCAACGCCAAGGGCTCCAACGCGACCGCCATCTGGCGGGCGCACCGCCGGGGCGCGTACTTCGCCAACCCCTGCTTCACGCAGATCCACCCGACCTGCATCCCGCGCTCGGGCGACCACCAGTCGAAGCTGACGCTGATGAGCGAGTCGCTGCGCAACGACGGCCGCATCTGGGTGCCCAAGGCCAAGGGCGACGACCGCCCGCCGCACGAGATCCCCGAGGACGAACGGGACTACTACCTGGAGCGGATCTACCCCTCCTTCGGCAACCTGGTGCCCCGCGACATCGCCTCCCGCGCCGCCAAGAACGTCTGCGACGAGGGCCGCGGCGTCGGCCCCGGCGGCCAGGGCGTCTACCTGGACTTCGCCGACGCGATCGCCCGCATGGGGCGCGCCGAGGTGGAGGAGAAGTACGGCAACCTCTTCGAGATGTACGAGCGGATCACCGCCGAGGACCCGTACACCCGGCCCATGCGGATCTACCCCGCCGTGCACTACACGATGGGCGGCCTGTGGGTGGATTACGACCTGCAGACCACGGTCCCCGGCCTGTTCGCGATCGGCGAGGCCAACTTCTCCGACCACGGCGCCAACCGGCTCGGGGCGAGCGCCCTGATGCAAGGCCTGGCCGACGGCTACTTCGTGCTGCCGGCCACGATCAACGACTACCTGGCGCGCGGCCCCCACGAGGCGGTCGCCGCCGACCACCCGGCGGTCACCGAGGCCGTCGCGGACGTCGAGGACCGGCTGAACCTGCTGCTGGCCGTGGACGGCGACCGCACGCCCGACTCCTTCCACCGCGAGCTCGGCGAGCTGATGTGGGACGAGTGCGGCATGGCCCGCACCGAGAGCGGCCTGCGCAAGGCGCTGGAGCGCATCCCCGCGCTGCGCGAGGAGTTCTGGCGGCGCATCAAGGTGCCCGGCAGCGGCGAGGAGTTCAACCAGTCCCTGGAGAAGGCCAACCGGGTCGCGGACTTCCTGGAGCTGGCCGAGCTGATGTGCCTGGACGCGCTGCACCGCGCCGAGTCCTGCGGCGGCCACTTCCGCGAGGAGAGCCAGACCCCAGACGGCGAGGCGCTGCGCGACGACGGGAACTTCTCGTACGCCGCCGCCTGGGAGCACCCCGGCGACGGCGGCACACCGGTGCTCCACAAGGAGGCGCTCACCTTCGACCACGTACACCCCACCCAGCGGAGCTACGCGTGAACCTCACCCTGCGCATCTGGCGCCAGCGGTCCTCGCAGGAGGACGGCGCCATGGTCACCTACCGCGTCGAGGACATCAGTCCCGACATGTCGTTCCTGGAGATGCTCGACGTCCTCAACGAGCAGCTGATCCTCGCGGGCGACGAGCCCGTCGCCTTCGACCACGACTGCCGCGAGGGCATCTGCGGCGCCTGCGGCATGGTCATCAACGGGCAGGCGCACGGCCCGGAGCGGACCACCACCTGCCAGCTGCACATGCGGCACTTCCAGGACGGCGACACCGTCGACGTCGAGCCGTGGCGGGCCGCCGCCTTCCCGGTGGTCAAGGACCTGGTCGTGGACCGTTCGGCCTTCGACCGGGTGATCCAGGCCGGCGGGTACATCTCGGTGCCGACCGGCAGCGCGCCCGAGGCGCACGCGACGGCCGTCCCCAAGGAGGCCGCCGACTTCGCCTTCGAGCACGCCGAGTGCATCGGCTGCGGGGCCTGCGTGGCGGCCTGCCCCAACGGCTCGGCGATGCTGTTCACGTCCGCCAAGGTCAACCACCTCAATGTGCTGCCGCAGGGCGCGCCGGAGCGGGAGACCCGGGTGCTGAACATGGTCTCCGCCATGGACGACCAGGGCTTCGGCGGCTGCACCAACACCGGCGAGTGCGCCACCGCGTGCCCCAAGGGCATCCCGCTGCCGTCGATCGCCGCTATGAACCGCGAATACCTGCGGGCCGTGCGGAAGGGATCTCGCTGACCGGGGCCGTGGCCGACGTCAGGCCGTAGGTCGTGAAGGCCGTGCGGGCGGGGAGCGGATAGGGCTCCTTGCCCGTCACGGAGTTGAGGATGACCGCCGAACGCCACGCGGCCAGGCCCAGGTCGGGGGCGCCGACACCGTGGGAGTGGCGGTCGGCGTTCTGCACGTACACCGATCCGCCCACCGCCGGGTCCAGCACGATCCGGTGCTGCTCGTCGATCCGGGGCCGGCCCGCCCCGTCGTGGCGGATGTACGCGTCCAGGGCCGCCAGCAGCGTGTCGGTGGACCGCTCGCGGTAGCCGGTGGCGAGGACCACGGCGTTGGTGACCATCCGGGTGCGGGTGCCCTGCTCCTGGTGCTCCAGGTGGAGTTCGACGGCGCCCATGCCCATCCGCCCGGCGGTACGCACGGTGACGCCGGGGGTGAGGACGGCGTCCGGCCAGCCGCCGCCGAGGGAGCGGCGGTACAGCTCGTCGTGGATGGCGGCGAGGGTGCCGTGGTCGACGGCCCGGTGCAGCTGCCACTGCCGGGGCAGCAGCGCGTCGCGCACCGGCTCGGCCAGGCCGTGGAAGAAGCTCGCGTAGTCGGGGGTGAACTGCTCCAGGCCGAGCTTGCTGTACTCCATCGGCGCGAAGGCGGGGCTGCGGGCGATCCATGTCAGCCGCTCGCCCCCGGCGGGACGGGCGCGCAGCAGGTCGAGGAAGACCTCGGCACCGGACTGACCGGCCCCGACGACGGTGACATGGCCCGCGGCCAGCAGCCGGTCGCGGTGCGCCAGATAGTCCGCGGAGTGCACGACCGGCACCACCGGCGCCTCGGCGAGCGGGCGCAGCGCTTCGGGTACGTACGGCTCGGAGCCGATGCCGAGGACGAGGTTGCGCGCGTGGCTGCGCCCCTGGGAGACGGCCTGCCCGTCGGCGTCGAACCGGGTGTCACCGACCTCGAACAGGCCCCGGCCCGGGTTCCAGCGGACGGAGTCGACCCGACGGCCGAAGTGTGTGCTGGTCAGCGACTCGGCGACCCAGCGGCAGTAGGCGTCGTACTCGGCGCGGTGCACGTGGAAGCGCTCGGCGAAGTAGAACGGGAACAGCCGCTCGCGGGCCTTGAGCCAGTTCAGGAAGCTCCAGCGGCTGGTGGGGTCGGCGAGGCTCACCAGGTCGGCCAGGAAAGGCACTTGGAGGGTGGAGCCCTCGATCAGCAGCCCGGGGTGCCAGCGGAAGGCGCGCTCCCGGTCGTAGAAGGCGGCGCTGAGGTAGGGGACGCCGTCGGCGAGGGCGGCCAGGGAGAGGTTGAACGGCCCGATGCCGATCCCGAGCAGGTCGTAGGGCTGCTCCCGGTACGGGTCGGTCTCCACGGTGTCTTCAGTCACGGTCATCGGACGTGCTGCCTTCCTGGTGGGTCGCGCACACGAGCGCGAGAAGTGCCTCGAGGGCGCCGGCGGCGGGCGCCGGGTTGAGGAGGGTCGCCTTGAGCCACAGCCGTCCGCCGGCGCGGGCCCGGCCGAGCACGGCCCGGCCGTCGAGCATCAGCCGGCGGCGGATCGCGGCGACGGCCTCGTCGTCGGCCCCGGTGGGGCGCAGCAGCACCGTGCTGATCGCGGGGCGGGCGTACAGGGTGAGATCCGGGTGGCGCTCCACCAGTTCGGCGAGGTCGCGGGCCTGGTCGCAGACGGCGTCCACGAGCCGGCCCAGGCCCTGCCGGCCGAGGGCGCGCAGGGTCACGGCGATCTTCAGCACGTCCGGGCGCCGCGTGGTGCGCAGCGAGCGGCCGAGCAGGTCGGGGAAGCCGGCCTCGGTGTCGTCGGCGGCGTTGAGGTAGTCCGCCTGGTGCCCCAGCGGGCGCAGCAGTTCCGCCGCGCGCACGGCGAGCACGCCCGCGGCGACCGGCTGCCAGCCGAGCTTGTGCAGGTCCAGGGTCACGGTGTCGGCCTCCGCCAGGCCGGCCAGCCCCGGCGCCTCCCGCTCGCTGAACAGCAGGGGCCCGCCGTAGGCCGCGTCCACGTGCAGAGCGGCCCCGTACTCCCGCGCGGCACGGGCGAGTCCGGGCAGCGGGTCGACGGCCCCGGTGTCGGTGGTCCCGGCCGTGGCGACGAGCAGGGCCGGGCCCGGGACGGCGGCGAGCGCGGTACGCGCCCGTGCGGGGTCGAGCACCCCGGCGGGCGTGTCGAGGACGACCGGCTCCGGCAGCCCGAGCAGCCATGCGGCGCGGGGCACGCTGTGGTGGGCGTTGGCCCCGGTCACGATCCGCACGCCCGGGCTGCGTTCGCGGGCGAGCAGCAGCGCGAGCTGGTTGGACTCGGTGCCGCCGGTGGTGATCAGCGCGTCGGGCGCGGCGGCCGCCGGGTGGACCAGCCGCGCCAGCGCCGTCGTCACCGCCGCCTCCAGCGCGGTCGCGGCCGGGGCCTGGTCCCAGGAGTCCAGCGACGGGTTCAGCGCGCTCGCGGCCAGGTCGGCCGCGGCGGCCACCGCCAGCGGCGGGCAGTGCAGATGCGCCGCGCACAGCGGCTCCGCCGGGTCGGCCGCGCCCTCGGCGGTCAGCCGCACCAGCGTCCGCAGTGCCTCCTCCGCGCCGGTCCCGTGCTCCGGCAGCACCTCTCCCAGGGCCTCCGCGACCCGCGCGGCCACTGCCTCCGGCCCGCCCGCGGGGAGGGGTCCCGCACGCCGTGCGGCACCCTCCGCGAGCGCGTCGAGCACCACCCCCAGCAACGGTCGCAACCGGCCCGGCCCTCCCCTGCCGCCGGCGAGCTGAGGTGACACGTCCTGGCACCCTCCGAGAACACAGCGATCACCGCCGCGCGACACATCCGCGCGGTCCGGACTGCGTAACGACGCCGCTCCCGCGGGGATGCTGCCCCGTCTTCGAAGTCCCCCTCATCGGCCCCGCGGTCACCGCGCGCGGGGCGCGGGGCGAGGGCACGTCAGGCGCGCCCTCGCCCCCGGAGTGAGCCGTCACGCGCCCCGCACGCGCAGGGCGCGGGCCAGGTCGTCGAGCTGGTCGACGAGCTTGCGCCGCAGGGCGGGGGTGGGAGCGGGGTCGGCGGAACCGAGGCAGGCCTCGCCGAGTTCGAGGACGGCGGGGTCGACGACGGGGACGGGGAAGGCCCAGCGGCCGACGGCGTCGGCCAGCGCGGGTCCCCGGCGGGCGGCCAGGGCGACGGCGGCCGGGTGGTAGCGCGGCACGTAGTCGCCGAGGAGGCCGAGCTGCTCGGGCTGCCAGAAGCCCTGCGCGGTCGCGTTGAACAGGTAGTTGGAGAGCGTGTCGTCCTCGAACATCGAGGCCCACGCCTCCCGCTTGGCCTCCGGGTCGGGAAGCGCGGCCCGGCAGCGCGCGGCGCCCTCCCGTCCGGTGGCGCTGGGGTCGCGGGCGAGTTCGGCGTCGATGTCGGCGCGGTCGGCGGCGCCGAGGACGCTGAGCCGGGTCAGGATCTGCCAGCGCAGCTCGGGGTCGAGCGGCGGCCCGTCCGGCAGGGTCCCGGTGGTGAGCCAGCCGCGCAGCTCGGCGGGTTCGGTGACGGCGGTGATGAGTTCGCGGGCGGCGGCAAGCCGCATGCCCGGGTCCTCGTGGCGCAGCAGGTCGCGGGCGAGGGCCTCCAGCGTCGCCAGGGCCGCGGGCCGCTGCCCGGCGGGCAGGTAGCGGTCGGCGATCTGGCCGCGGGCGAAGCCGAGCACGCCCTGCACCACGGCCACGTCGGTCTCGTGCGGCAGATGGGCGCGGGCCACGTCCAGGTAGGCGGCCGGCGGCAGTTCGCCGTCGCGCACCAGGTCGCGGGCGGCGTTCCACACCAGGGCCCGCGCCAGGGGGTCGGGCAGGCCGCTCAGTGCCCCGACGAGCGTGTCCCAGGACCGGGCGTCGAAGCGGATCTTGGCGTACGTCAGGTCCTGGTCGTTGAGCAGTACCAGGTCCGGGCGGGGGCCGGGCCGTGTCGCGGTGGCCTCGGCGCCTGCGGGGACGTCGGTCTCGAAGCGTTCGCGCAGCACGAGCCGCGCCGGGTCGGCGGGGTCGCGGTCGTACGCGGCGACGGCGATGCGGTGCGGGCGCTCGCCCGCCCGGACCACCTCGGGCCGCCAGCCGCCGTCCTCCTCGGCCGGGACCGGGGTGAGGGTGTCCACGCCGGTGGTCCGCAGCCAGCGGTCGGCCCAGGCGTGCACGTCCCGGTCGGTGGCGGAGGCGAGGGAGTCGATGAAGTCGGCGAGGGCGGCGTTGCCGAAGCGGTGCCGGGCGAAGTGCTCGTTGATGCCGGCGAGGAAGTCCTTGCGGCCGAGCCACGTCACGAGCTGGCGCAGGGCGGAGGCGCCCTTGGCGTAGGAGATGCCGTCGAAGTTGAGCAGCGCCGAAGCGGTGTCGGGGACGGCCTCGGGATCGGGGGCGACGGGGTGCGTGGAGGGGCGCTGGTCGGCGTCGTAGCCCCAGCCCTTGCGGGCGACGGCGAAGTCGGTCCAGGTGCCGGTGAAGCGGGTGGCCTCGGAGAGCACCTGGTAGCCCATGTACTCGGCGAAGGACTCGTTCAGCCAGATGTCGTCCCACCAGCGCAGCGTGACGAGGTCGCCGAACCACATGTGCGCCATCTCGTGGGCGACCACCATGCCGCGGGTCTGCCGCTCGGCGTCGGTGACGGCGGACCGGAAGACCATCTCGTCGCGGAAGGTGACCAGACCCGGATTCTCCATCGCGCCGGCGTTGAACTCCGGGACGAAGGCCTGGTCGTAGGAGTCGAACGGGTAGGGCTCCGCGAACAGTTCGTGGTAGCGGTCGAAGCAGCGCCGGGTGATGTCGAAGAGCTCCTCGACGTCGGCGTCGAGGTGGGGGGCGAGGGACCGCCGGCAGTGCAGGCCGAAGGGCAGGCCGGCGTGCTCGGTGCGCACCGAGTGCCAGGGGCCGGCGGCGACCGCCAGCAGGTAGGTGCTGATGCGCGGGGTCGGCGCGATCCGCCAGTGGCCCTCGGCCTCGCCGGTGCGCTCGGCGACGCCGTTGCCGAGGACGGTCCAGGCGGGCGGGGCGGTGACCGTGACCTCGAAGACGGCCTTGAGGTCGGGCTGGTCGAAGGCGGCGGCGACGCGCTGGACGTCGTCCAGGAAGAGCTGGGTGTACAGGTATGTCTCGCCGTCCGCCGGGTCGGTGAAGCGGTGCATGCCCTCCCCGGTGCGCGAGTAGCGCATCTCGGCCTCGATCCGCAGCTCGTGCGGGCCCGCCGTGAGCCCGGCGAGGGGCAGCCGGTTGTCCTCCAGGGCGGCCGGGTCGAGCGCGCGGCCGTCGAGCACCGCGCTGTGCAGGGCGGCGGGCTTGAGCTCGACGAAGGTGTCGCCGTCGGCGAGGGCGGTGAACCGGATGGCGGTGGTGGAGCCGAACACGTCGTCGCCACGGGTCAGGTCCAGGTCGACGGCGTAGGTGTGGACGTCGAGGAGCCGGGCGCGGGTCTCGGCCTCGGCACGGGTGAGAGCAGGCATGCCGCCATGCTGCCTCATCGGCCGCGGGCCCCGCACGAAAGTTCGCCGCCCGCGCAGACGGCCGCCGTACGGGGCGTCAGGAGGAGCGGACGGCGGTGGCGTCGACGATCAGGCTGACACCGCGGCCGTGGGTGCAGGAGATCAGGCGCAGGGAGGGCGCTCCGGCGCCGGTGGACGAGCCCTCTGCGGGGCGGGGGTGCCCCGGGACGCGGACGATCCGGGTGACCGCGAAGCGGGCGCGGCCGCCGTCGCGGCGGGTGACCACGACCGTGTCGGCGGGGCGCAGGTCGCCGAGGTCGTGGAAGACACCGCGGCCGCCTCCGACGTCGTGGTGGCCGACCAGCACGGCGGTGCCGGACTCGCCGGGCGCGGCGCTGCGGTCGTACCAGCCGGCCCAGCGGCGGGCCTGCTCCGGGGCCGGGGTCTGCGGGCTGCCGTCGTCGTCGAGCCCGAGGTCCAGGACACGGGCGTGGACCCGGGCACGGGCTATGTCGACGCGTACGGGGGTGCGGCCCGCCGGGTCGGCGGCGCGGGCGGAGGTGGTGCCGTGCACGACGGCGTTCGCGCGGCCCGCGCCGGTGCGCCCGACGGCCCAGAGGGTCACCGCGGTGGCCGCGACGAGCAGGGCGACGGCGAGCACGTTGACCCGGCGGTGGGAGGTCGTCAGGGGCCCCACGGGCTCACCGCGGGTGGAGCGCGTAGCGCACGCCGCACACGCCCAGGGCCAGCAGTCCCGCGAACACCGCCACGAGCGGACCGCACGTGAGTGTCGCGCCGCACACGACGGCGGCGAACCCGGCGGCGAGGGCGGCGGGTATCAGGGGCAGGTCATGCATGGCGTCGGGGTCCTTCGCGGCTGGCGGCTACGGCGACGATCCCCAGGGTACGGAGTACGGGGCGTGCCGCGCGTCCCCCGGTCGTCCCTGTCCGTATCCACCGAAAGTATGGTCCCGGCGCCGGGCCTTGCGCCTCAGGTATGACGGCGGGCAGGCTCGCCGGATGATCGCCACGTTGCAGCTCACCGTGATCGACTGTCCCGACGCGAGGGCGCTGGGCACCTTCTACCAGGGGATCCTCGGCGGGGCCCTGGACGGCTCCGACCCTTCCTGGGTGACCCTGACGGCGCCGGGCGGCACGCGCTTCGCGTTCCAGGAAGTGCTCTTCCACCGGCCGCCGCAGTGGCCGGACCCGGCGCACCCGCAGCAGTTCCACCTCGACTTCGAGGTGCCCACCCGCGCGGACGTGGAACGGGCCCAGCAGGAGGTGATCGCGCTCGGCGCGACCTTCCTGCACGACAGCGGGGGCGAACGCAGCGGCTTCCGCGTCTTCGCCGACCCCGCCGGGCACCCCTTCTGCCTCTGCTACGGGCAGCTCCCCCCGCCCCCGGCCCCCGCCGCGGGCTGACCCGACGCGACGCCGCCCGGGACGGGGCCCGGCGGTCCCGCCTTGTGGCGGCTACCGACCGTGGCGACCACGGCCGCGCCCGGGGCACGCCGTCGCGGCGTCTCCCGGGCGCCGAGATCTCCACAACGCCGACGCCGTCCGGGACGGGCCCCGGCGGATCGCCTCCGCCGGCTCCCCGACGGTCCCGCCTTGTGGGGCTGCCGACCGTGGCGACCACGGTCGCGCCCAGGGGCATGCCGCCGCAGTGTCCCCCGGGCGCCGGGGATCGCGCCGGGCGCGGCCCTCTGGATCTGCGGCGGACAACTGCCCGCCGTCCCGCGCCGCGGGCTGACCCGAGATCCCACGCCCGGACGCCGGGGGGGGGCTCGCATCCGCACGCGCCGTGCCCGAAAAGGCAGGTGGCCGTTGGGTGGCGGGCTGGCGCCCAGGCATGGATGCCCCTTCGGGGCCGACGGCGATGGTCATGCCCCATGAAGTGCGCCGAGGCGGGAGCGCGCGCCGACCCGCCGGTCGAGGACGTCCCCCTTGGGCCGGTTCCCCGTCGACAGCCGGGGGCGCGGGGGCAACCCGAGGGCGACGACGCGTTCCGTCAACGGCCGCTCCCGGCCCTTCGGCAGGGGTGGCGGCAGCGCACGCGGACGACGCACCGCGTCCGTCTGCCGCCCCGCCCCGCCCGGCACCTGCGCCCCGGTCGTGCCGGCCGGGTTCGGCGGCGGAACCGGCGTGGCCGGGGCGGCCGGGGGCCGGCACGATCCGCCCGCAGCATCGCCGGGGCCCGTGCCGGCCGGCACGAAGCCGCCGGGCTCCCGGACGGTGTGGGCCCGCGCCACGGAAAAAGCCACCAGCCAGATGTCGGTGGTCACTTGTACGGTGTCCATACGTCGGCGCCATGCCCTGTCGGCCGAGCAGCGCCATCGGCCGGGACCGCTCGGGGTGGAGGCACCTCTCGGCGGCGGGGCCCGCGTGCGGCGAGGACGCGTCCGGCCGGTCGGCCGGGGGTGAACGGATTCGGCCGAGGGGGACGGCATGGTGGCGGGGCCGCACGCGTACGAGCCGGTGGAGGACGATCCGCGGGACCCGGAGGCGGTGCGCCGGGTGACGTATGTGCTCTTCCTGCCGGACGGGCGCTGCGCGGTCCCCGCGGAGGGCCGCGGCGGCGGGGGCCTGAGGCTGCCGTCGGGCCGGGTGCTGCCGGGCGAGGACTGGGTGCTCGACACCTCCGAGCGGGTGCCGCTGATGACCGCCGGCTTCCTGCGGCAGCGGGTGCACCCCTTCGCCTACGACGGTCTGGAGCTGCGGCTGTACGCGTGGCTGGACGGCGACCGCTACCGCGGCCGGCGGCCGCACACCCGGGTCGAGCTGTTCGCCGGCACCCCGGAGGAGGTGGCCGCGCGGCTGGCGGACCGCACCGAGCGGCGGGCGGTGCTGGACGCGGCGCGCTCGTTTCGCGAACAGGACGACACCTCGTGGTTCGCGGACAACCTGCGGCTGATTCAGCCCGCCTATCTGCGGGCCTCGACCGCCGAGGGCGGCTCCGGCTTCGGCGGCGGCCCGCGGGAGTGGCGTGCGCGCCGGTCGATGATCGTGGACGCGCTGCACCGGGACGGCACCTTCCTCGACATCGGCTGCGCCAACGGCCTGCTGATGGAATCGGTGCGGACCTGGGCCGCAGAGCGCGGCCGGGCGATCGAGCCGTACGGGGTGGACATCGCACCGGGGCTGGTGGAGCTGGCCCGGCGGCGGCTGCCGCAGTGGGCGGACCGGATAGCCGTCGGCAACGCGCTGGACTGGCGGCCGGCCGGCGGCCGGCGCTTCACCTTTGTGCACGTCCTCGCGGACTGCGTGCCGCCGGCGAGGCTCGGCGGCCTGCTGCGCCGGCTGCTCGCCGAGCTGGTGGAGCCGGGCGGCCGGCTGCTGGTGAGCGCCTACCAGCCGGCCGGCGGAGAGGCGCCGGGCGCGGCGGAGCGGCTGGCGGCGCTGGGAGTGCCGGCGGCCGGTGCGGCGTGCGGTACGGGACCGGATCGCACGGCGACAACGGCGTGGGTGGACGCGTAGGCTCGTAAGGTCGCACCGCTTGGGGGAGGCGCCGTGGGCGAGCCGTCGTCCAGCCCGATCGAGCACGGCTTTCCGCACCTGGAGAAGGTGCGGTCGGCCCTGACCGCGCTCTACCGCAGGCTGTCGTACGACACCGTGAGCCGCTTCGCGGCGAGCGTCCGCCCCGAGGCGGTGGAGTTCCCGCCGGACGAGGACCTGCACCTGGGCGCGCAGCGCGTGGCCCAGGTCATCGTGCAGCACTTCCGGCTGCCCGAGGCCCGGATGGTGGTGAGCTTCCGCGACATGACGCACGCCGGCAACGTGGAACTGGCCGCCGGTCCCGAGTACTTCGTGGAGCTGCACGACCGCTTCCGCGAGGACCGGCGCGACGTGGGCGCGGCGCTGGCGCACGAGGTCATGCACGTGTATCTGCACCGGCTCGGCCTGGAGTTCCCCGGGACGCGGGACAACGAGATCCTCACGGACACCGCGACGGCCTACCTCGGCGCGGGCTGGCTGCTGCTGGACTCCTACCGCGAGGAACCGGCGCTGCTCGGCGACCGGGTGACGATGACCGCGTCGAAGCTGGGCTATCTCACCCCGGAGGAGTTCGGGTACGTCCTGGCCAAACGGGCGCTGGCGTTCGGCGACGACATCGAGCCATGGCTGACCGGCCCGCGGGCCCGCGACGCCTACCGGGACGGCCTCGGGCTGGCCCGGGACGACCTGCGGCACGCGCCGCTGCTGGGCTGCGGCTGGGCCAACCGCCGGCGCTACGCCCACGACCGCCGCCGCGGCGCCGCGCACCCGGTGGCGGGCTACGCCTTCGAGGGGGAGGCGCCGATGCGGGTGTCCTTCCCCTGCCCCACCTGCCACCAGCGCATCCGGGTCCCGGTGCGCGGCCGGGTGAAGGCACGGTGCGGGCTGTGCCGCACCGTGCTGGAGTGCGACACCTGAGCCGGTGCCCGGCGCGGCGCGGCGCGGCGTGCCGGTCAGGCGCGGGCCGGTGCCGTCTCGCGCAGGAAGTTCAGCAGCGCGGTGTCGACCTCCGCCGACCGCTCCTGCTGTGTCCAGTGGCACGCCGGCCCGGAGGCCCCGGACCCGGCACCGCTCAGGGGGTGACGATGGCGAAGTCCCGGTCCAGGCCGTCGAGCAGGCCGACGAGGGTGGCCACCACCTTCAGGTCGCCCTCGTGCTCGATGCCGTCGAAGCGTCCGCCGGCCAGCAGGCGTTGCAGCTCGGGACGGGTGAGGGTGAGGGTCAGGTCGGCGTGCCGGCTGGGGCGGCCGTCCTGGGTGGAGTAGTGGGTGAGCGCCCCGTTGGAGAGGGTGAGGTGCCAGGTGCGGTGCTCGTCGGTGAGCCGCCAGTCGATGGTGAGGTGGGTGTCCCAGGCCCGGGGGCCGTTGACGCGGATGGCGAGTGAGTCGATCAGCTGATCGACCGTCAGGGCGGCGGTCAATTCGGGGCCGGCCGTGGCCGTCGGGGTGGGGCTGATGCCGTCGCGCAGTTCCTTGGCGCCCATCAGGTAGAAGTTCCGCCAGGGACCGTTCTCACAGCCGTGGCCCAACCGGACATAGACGGCGGCCAGTTCGCTGCGGGCCGTGGAATGCCCGGGGTCGGCGAAGACGGCGTGGTTGAGCAGGGTCGCGGCGAAGCGCAGGTCGCCGGCGTCGGCGTACTTCCCCGCCTTGGCCACGGTGGCGTCGACGCCGCCGAGGCAGTCGACGTAGCGGCGGGCCTCCTCGGCCGGCGGATGCTCCCACAGGTGGGCGGGGTTGCCGTCGAACCAGCCCATGTAGCGCTGGTAGACCGCCTTCACATTGTGGCTGAGGGAGCCGTAGTAGCCGCGGTTGGCGTGGAAGCGCTCCAGGGCGGGCGGCAGCCGCAGTTCCTCGGCGATCTCGCTGCCGGTGAGGCCCTGGTTGAGCAGCCGCAGCGTCTGGTCGTGGAGGTAGGCGTACAGGTCGCGCTGGTGGGCGAGCAGCCGGTGGATGTTCTCCCGCCCCCAGGTGGGCCAGTGGTGGGAGGCGATGACGACGTCGACGGAGTTGCCGAAGAGCACCAGCGACTCGTTGAGGTACTGGGCCCACTGGCGGGCGTCGCGGACCTGGGCGCCGCGCAGGGTCAGGATGTTGTGCATGGTGTGGGTGGCGTTCTCGGCCATGCACAGCACGCGCTTGCCCGGGAGCACGAAGTTCATCTCGGCCGGCGCCTCGGTGCCCGGGGTGAGCTGGAAGATGATGCGGACGCCGTCGAGGGTCTCGTCCTGGCCGGTGCGGGTGACTCCGACGGTCGGCCGGATCAGGGCGATGGCGCCGGTGGAGACGGTCTGGCCGAGCCCGCAACCGATCTGGCCCGCGGGGCCCTTGGGCAGTTCCGAGCCGTACATGTAGACGGCGCGGCGGTTCATCGCGGTGCCGGCGTAGACGTTCTCGCTCGCGGCGTGCTCCAGGAAGCCGGCCGGGGCGAGGACCGGGACCGGGTCGTGGCCGTACGGGAGGACGCCGCGCGCGCCGCCGAAGTGGTCGACATGGCAGTGGGTGTAGATCAGCGCGGTGACCGGGCGGTCGCCCCGGTGCTCGCGGTAGAGCGCCAGGGCGGCGGCCGCGGCCTCGGTGGAGTGCAGCGGGTCGATGACCACGACCCCGCGGTCGCCCTCGACGAGCGTCATGTTCGACAGGTCCAGGCCGCGGACCTGGTAGACCCCCTCGACGACCTCGAACAGGCCCTGTTTCGCCGCGAGCCGGCTCTGCCGCCACAGCCCCGGATGGGCGGTGTCGGGGCAGGGGCCCTGCAGAAAGGAGTAGGCGTCGACGTCCCAGACCACCCGGCCGTCGTCGGCGGTGACACGGCCGGGCGACAGGGCGCCGAGGAAGCCGCGGTCGGCGTCGGCGAAGTCCGTCGTGTCCTCGTGGTCGGGGGGCGCGAGAGCGGTCATGGGAACACGATCCCAGCGATTCGCACCTTTTGTCTCGTTCATCTGCGCCACCAGCGGCGCAGCACCTCCTCGGCGGGTTTGCCGTGCGGGGTGTAGGCCAGGCGCGGCGGAGTCTCGCCGCTGTCCGGCCAGTCGTCCCACATCCACCAGCACACCCCGGCCCACCAGCGCTCCCCCTCCATGGCGCCGAGCAGCGCCTGGTACGCGGCGGCCTGCTCGTCGTCGGCGGGGCGTTCGCTGACCGCCCAGGACCAGGGGGCCGTGGTCGTGCCGCGCTGGCTGACGTAACCGGCCTCGGTGAACAGCACGCGGCGGTGGTGACGGGCGGAGAAGGCGGCGAGCTGCCGGGCGATCGGCCGCCAGGCGGCGCGCAGCCGGCCGACGTCGGTGGTGGGGTGCGCGGCCAGCGGCCAGTACGCGTCGACGCCGATGAGGTCGAGGTCGCCCCAGAAGCCGATGTGCGCGTACTCGTCGTAGTTGGCGGCGTAGACCAGCGGTCCGCGGTAGTCCTGCCGGACGGCGCGGATGACCGCCCGCCAGCGGCCGCCGTCCCGCGAGGTGCCTGCCAGTTCGGTGCCGACGGAGAGCTGCTCGACCCCGAGGTCCTGCGCCAACCGCGCGTAGTGGGTGATGAAGCGGGTGTACGCGGCGAACCAGGCGGCGGGGTCGGCCGGCCGGATCTCCGCGCGGTCCTGGTCGCCGGGGAGGTCGACGTGCGGCTTGAGCAGGACTTCGAGCCCGGCGGCATGGGCCTCGCGGACGATCCGGCGCAACGAGGCGTCGCTCGCGGTCTCCCCGGTGGTGTGCATCGACGCGTCGCCCGGGGCCGACTGGTACCAGGTGGGGGTGAGCGACACCCAGCCCGCCCCGGTGGCCGCGATGTCCCGCAGGTAGCGGCCCGCGGCGGGGCCGGCGTAGTCCTCGGCACTCCAGGACGGCAGGGCGATCCCCCGCAGCCGGGAGGCCCCGGCGCCCGCCGGGGCGGACGCGGGCGGCGAGGGGGCGGCTGTGCAGCCGGCGGTGACGGCGAGGACCGCCGCCGCGATGGCGGCGGCGGCGGTCCTCCTGATCAGGGTCACGTGAGTGACGCGGGGCTGACGAAGGTGTAGCCGAGGGCGCGGATGCCGTCGACCGTCTCCTGGAGCGGCTGGACCGGGTTGTAGGGGTGGTAGAAGAAGCTGGCGAAGCCGTCGCGCACGGCGAGGTTCGCCTTGGCCGAGGCGATCAGGTCGGCGGGCAGCCGCGCCGGGTGGTTGTTGAATGCCTCGGGCTCGTAGTTGCCGAGGTTCTCGGGCAGCACGGTGGTGCCGTACACGTCCTTCACCACATAGGGGAAGAACTGCCCGATGAAGCGGTTCGGGTCACCGGCGGTACCGCTCAGCGTCCCGGAGAAGTACAGCGAACGCTCCAGGCGCGCCGTGTAGTTCCGCGCGAAGACCTTGTAGTCCGTGGCGGAGGCCGCGTAGTGCGGGGTGGTCCACAGCTTCGGCGTCGGCAGCCCGGCGAGGGCGAACTGGGCCAGGCTCAGGGTGACCCGGCTCTGCGCCCACAGCGCGGAGTCCTCGGCGACCGGGCCGTCGTAGACCACGTTGTCGGCGGTGTCGACATGGGCCCGGTAGAACTCGAAGTCGTCGCCGGAGACGCCGTCGTAGGGGTTGGCGACGGTGCCGTACTGGTGGGTGTAGCCGTGGTTCATCAGGACGGCGCCGCGCGCCAGCATGTACTTCAGCGCGGAGACCACCTGCGGGCGCTGGATCAGGGTGACGGTCTCGGCCCGGCCGTTGTTGTAGGTGCCGTGCGGGTCGGTGTAGACGGGGATGACGTTGATGCCGTAGGGGATCTTCTGGGCGTAGAGGTAGTCGGCCGTCGCGCGCAGTTCGGCCGGGTCGGAGTCGGGGCTGATGTCCTCCAGCCGCAGCAGCGCCCGGTGCCGCTCAGGGGTGCTCGGCGCGAGGGCGTCGAAGAGCAGGTCCTCGAAGGCGATGACGCGGTCGGTCTCGGAGACGAACGCGAACGGGATCTCACCGACGTAGGTGAGGTTGCCCGAGCGCACCGCCCACGGGAAGGACGAGCCGGTGGCCGTGTCGACCGCCTGGGCCAGCGGGGTCACCGCCGGGTAGCCGGGTCCGGTCAGGATGGTGGGGCGCAGCACGCCGCCGTCCTGGCCGGCCGGGATCTTCCGGGTCAGGGTCTGGTTCCGGTACGTCACCTGCGTGACGGAGCCGGGGTCGAAGTACGACGTGCTGGGGTCCCAGCCGTAGGTGTTCTGGAACTGGGTGACCCCGGTGGCGTTCGCCAGTGACCAGATGTTGTCGCCGACCCAGGTCACCGGGTGGGTGGTGGTGACGACGTCCTGGTAGAACGCGGGCGGGACGGCGTCCGGGACGCTGCCGCCGTAGTACGTGGAGCCGAGGTAGACGGTCGCCGTGTACTGGTTCACCATGCCGGCGGTGTACTGCTGGACCGGCTTGGCGGTCACCGTGCCGAAGTGGCCGGCGAGGTTGGCGGTGGCCATGGCGTACAGCTCACCGAGCTGCCCGTAGGGCCCCGCGGTGTCGTAGAGGACGAGTGCGGAGGTGCCGGCGGCCGCGGCGGCCGGCCCCGCGAGCAGCGCGGCACGGGCGGCCGGCTTGCCGGCGGCGGCCTGCCGGGACGGGCCCTTGGCGCGGCGGTCGCGGTCGGCGGACTTCTGGGCCTTGGCCCACGCGCCGAAGTCGATCTTGCCGACGCCCGAACGGCCGCCGAGGTTCTCGCCGTGCCGGTGGTGTCGCCCGCCGGGATCGGCGGCCGGGCCGCGGCCCGCGGCGCCGGCCGGGACGGTCAGGAATGCGGCCCCCAAAAGCGCCGCGACGAGCATGACGATGACGGAGACCCGGGACTTCCGTGGCCTCCCGATGCGGGATTGCATGTTTCCCCCCATTGCACCGAATGAACAGGCCGCTGATTGTTCAGAGCGCCAATGCCCGCTGTCAAACGGATCATCGGATGTGCAGTTCGTTCGATTATTCATTCCATTACCGCGGCCAATCCCACCCGGAAGGGTGAATTACCTTCCAGCTTCACCCTCCTCACCTGCGGCAACACAAGGCGTGCCAGACGGGCCCTCTCGCAGGTGACGCCGCGGACGATGATCGTATAAAAGTATCTGCTAACTTCCCTGAGGGAGTTTCGGCCCGACTTCGGAGCCGGAGCGCATTGGGGGGAACTCACTCATGTACGGAAGGCCCGCACTGGGCACAATGCTGCCTCTTGCCGGTATGGCGGAGGCCACGAGAACCGTTCCTGGCATTCCGTTCGCCAGGGGTTTACAAATAGCAGCAGGAATGGGCTTCCTGTTCTACTGCCTGATCGCATTCGGTCTGATCGCTACACGATGGTGGCTGCGCCGGCCGCTCGGACGGACCGCCCGCCGGCCCTCGGCCCCGTGGCTCCCCGGGGGCGACGGATGATCTCCCGGATCCCATTGTGGGCGGCGACCTCGCTGATCGTGATGGCCGGTGCCTACAACACCGTGCTCTTCCTGCTCTCCAGGCGGCGGATCCGCAGATCCCGGCGCCCCGGCACACCCCGCTTCTACGTCTTCCTGCTGGCCTGCCTCAACGAGGAGAAGGTCATCGGCGAGAGTCTGGCGCGCATCACCTCACTGCCCGCCGACAGCTTCGTGGCCCTCGTCATCGACGACGCCTCCGATGACCGCACGGCCGATGTCGTCCGCGCCTTCGACCCGGACCGGGTCTGGCTCTACCAGCGTCAACTGCCCGACGCCCGGCGCGGCAAGGGCGCGGCGCTCAACGCCGGGGTACGCCATCTGCGGTCCTCCGGACTGCTCGGCGGACGCGACCCGCAGGACGTGATCATCTGCGTGGTCGACGCCGACGGCCGGCTGGACCCGCACACCCTGCAGTCCGTGGACCCGTACTTCGACGACCCGGCCACCGGCGCCGTCCAGATCGGCGTGCGGATGTACAACCGCCATCTGGGCCTGCTCGCCCGGCTCCAGGACATGGAGTTCGTCGTCTACGGCGACGTCTTCCAGAGCGCCCGGCGCTTCATCGGCAGCGTGGGCATGGGCGGCAACGGGCAGTTCATGCGGCTGTCGGCGCTCGACTCGCTGGGCGGCGCGGGCCCGTGGAGCGACAGCCTCACCGAGGACCTCGACCTCGGCGTCCGGCTCATCGCCCGCGGCTGGCGCAACCAGTACTGCACCACCGCCGCCGTCTCCCAGCAGGCCGTGCTCGACGTACGCCGGCTGGTCCGGCAGCGCTCGCGCTGGTTCCAGGGCCATCTGCAGTCGGCCAACCTCGTTCCGCTGATCCTGCGCGAGGTCGCCACCCGGCCCGCCCTGGACCTGCTCTACCACCTGTCCAGCCCGGTGCTCATCCTGCTCACCTCGCTGCTGCCGCTGTCCTTCCTGATCGCCCTCGCCGGCACCGTCGCCGCGTCCGTGCGGGCCGGGCACGCGCTCGTGTCGCCGATGTGGCTGCTCGGCCCGTACGTACTCTCCTTCACCGCGGCCTACGTGTACGGGTTCGTCTACGCCAAGCGCGAGCGCACCCTCGGACTGGTGCGCTCGGTCCTGGTCGCGCACGTGTTCATCCTCTACGGCTACATCTGGTTCGCCGCCGGATGGTGGGGCCTGTGGCGGATGGTCACCGGAAAGCGCACCTGGCTGAAGACCGCCCGCACCTGACGCGCAGCGCCCGTTCCCATCGCACACCGCCACACAGCCACACGACCACACCGCCACACCGCCACACCGTCCCAGGGGGATCCATGTCCGCATACTCCGCCGATGCGCCCGAAGTGCCGGGCACCATCCGCGCGATGCTCGTCCTCGGCACCAGGCCGGAGGTGATCAAGCTGGCCCCGGTGGCCCGCGCGATGGCCGCCTCCGAACTCTTCGAGCCGCTGGTGGTCACCACCGGGCAGCACCGCGAGATGCTCCACCAGATGCTGGACCTGCTCCGCGTCCCGGCCATGACCGGCCTGGACGTGATGCGCGAAGGCCAGCAGCTGTCCGAACTGACCGCCCGTCTGGTGGAGGGCCTGGGCGAGGTCATCCGGGGCGACCGCCCCGACCTGGTCATCGTGCAGGGCGACACCACCACCGCGCTGGCCGGCGCACTGGCCGCCTTCTACGAGCGGGTGCCCGTCGCGCACGTCGAGGCGGGCCTGCGCACCGGGGTCCTCGACAACCCCTTCCCCGAGGAGCTCAACCGCCGCCTGATCGGGCGCATCGCGCGCTGGCACTTCGCGCCCACCGCACGGGCGGCCGGCCACCTGCGCGCCGAAGGGACCCCGGACACCCAGGTGTTCGTCACCGGCAACACCGTCATCGACAACCTGCTGTGGGTGATCGGCGAGGGCGTGGGCCGCAGCGCCTTCCCCGGCACCGGCCGTCGCCGGGTCCTGCTGACGCTGCACCGCAGGGAGAACCAGGGCGACCGCATGCGCGCGATGGGCAGGGCGCTGCGCCGCCTGGGCGAGCGCGGCGACGTGGAGATCCTGCTGCCGCTGCACAAGAGCCCGGCCGTCCGCGAGGCCCTGCTCCCCGAACTCACCGGCCACCACGCGGTCCACGTCGTCGAGCCGCTGGGCTACCCGGACTTCGCGGCCACCCTCGCCGACTGCGAGCTGGTGCTCACCGATTCCGGCGGCATCCAGGAGGAGGCGCCGAGCCTCGGCAAGCCCGCCCTGGTGCTGCGCACCACCACCGAGCGGCCCGAGGCCGTCGAGGCGGGCGCGGCCCGGCTCATCGGCACCGACCCCGAGGCGATCCTCGGCGCGGCGACACGGCTGCTGGACGACCCTGCGGAGTACCACCGTATGGCGACCGCCGGCAATCCCTTCGGCGACGGTCTCGCGGCCGACCGCATCCTCGCGCAACTGGCCGAGGACTTCGGCGAGTTCGGGACGGACGTACGCGGTGACGCCCTGCGCGGCGAACTCGCCGCGGCGGCCGTGCCGCCCCGGGCCACGGAGCCGTACTCCAGGGCATGACCATCGCGCCCCGGTCCCTCGCTTCCCGGCCCCTCCCCCGCCCGCGGCGGAGGGGCCGCCGGCCTGCCGGGCTCGCGCTGGCCGTGCTGCTGCTGGTGGTGGTGGTGGTGGGAGGTGTCGTGTACGCCTGCACCGGGCCCGGCGCGGCGGCCCCCGGCTGGGAGGACGGCTCGGTGCACGGCCGCTGGCTGTCGGTGTACGACGGGTACGGCGACAACCGCGGCGACGACACCTCGCTGACCCTCTCCCCGGCCGCCTCGACCCGCCCCGACGAGACGCACGCCGGTCTGGTGGTCTCCACCGAGCGGTACACCGACGTGGCCTACTCGGCGCACATGCGGGCCCTGCGCCTGCTGCGCACCCCCGCCCCCAACCCGTGGGAGGTGCCCTGGCTGGTGTGGGGGTACAGCGACCCGGAGCACTTCTACTACGTCACCCTCAAGCCCAACGGCTGGGAGCTGGGCAAGCGCGACCCCGCCTACCCAGGCGGCCAGCGCTTCCTGGCGACCGGGCCGACGCCGTTCCCCCCGGGACAGTGGTACGAGGTCGGGGTGGAGCAGCGCGGTCCCGCGGTCACCGTCACGGTGGGCGGGCGTTTCCTGACATCGTTCACCGACGCCGAACAGCCCTACACGAGCGGCAGCGTGGGCGCGTACACCGAGGACGCGCGGGCCGGTTTCGCCGGCATCCAAGTGCGGCGCCTGCCCTCGGCCGGGTAGTGAGGGCAGGCGCCGCCTTCCGTTCCGTACGCCGTTGTACGGGACAGCTCTTTTCTCTCTGCAGGACGATCAGACCGTCAGCGGCCGGTCCGTCGGGCGGATCGGGGCGGGCAGGATGCTGGTGCCGGTGAGGAAGCGGTCCACCGCGCGGGCGGCGGAGCGGCCCTCGGCGATGGCCCACACGATCAGCGACTGTCCGCGCCCGGCGTCACCGGCGACGAAGACGCCCTCGACGTTGGTGGCGAAGTCCTTGTCGCGGGCCACGTTGCCGCGGTCGTCCAGTTCCAGGCCCAACTGCTCGGCCAGGCCGTTCTTCTGGTCGGTGCCGGTGAAGCCCATGGCCAGGGTGACCAGGTCGGCCGGGATGACCTTCTCGGTGCCCGGCTGCGGGACGAACTTCCCGTCCTGGAAGGCGACCTCGACCAGGTGCAGCGCCTTGACGTTGCCGTCCTCATCGCCCTCGAACTTCACGGTGTTGACGGCGTAGACCCGCTCGCCGCCCTCCTCGTGGGCCGAGGTGACCTTGTACGTCATCGGCATGGTCGGCCAGGGCTGGTGCGCCGGACGGTCGTCGGACGGCCGCGGCATGATCTCCAGCTGGGTGACCGACAGGGCGCCCTGACGGTGGGCGGTGCCGACGCAGTCCGCGCCGGTGTCGCCGCCGCCGATGACGACCACGTGCTTGCCCGCCGCGGTGATCGGCGGGGTGACGAAGTCGCCCTCCTGCACCTTGTTCGACAGCGGCAGGTACTCCATGGCCTGGTAGATGCCCCGGAGTTCGCGCCCCTCGGCCGGCAGGTCGCGCCACTGGGTGGCGCCGGCGGCGATGACGACCGCGTCGTAGCGCTTGCGCAGCTTCGCGCCGTCGAGGTCGCGGCCGATCTCCACGCCGGTGCGGAACTTGGTGCCCTCCGCGCGCATCTGCTCGATGCGGCGGTTGATGTGCCGCTTCTCCATCTTGAACTCGGGGATGCCGTAGCGCAGCAGGCCGCCGATGCGGTCGGCGCGCTCGTACACCGCGACCGTGTGGCCGGCCCGGGTCAGCTGCTGGGCGGCGGCCAGGCCCGCCGGGCCCGAGCCGATGACGGCGACGGTCTTGCCCGACAGCCGGTCCGGGGGCTGCGGCGTGACGTCGCCGCTGTCCCAGGCCTTGTCGATGATGGTGACCTCGACGTTCTTGATGGTCACCGCGGGCTGGTTGATACCCAGCACGCAGGCGGACTCACAGGGCGCCGGGCAGAGGCGGCCGGTGAACTCCGGGAAGTTGTTGGTCGCGTGCAGGCGCTCGCTGGCGGCCTTCCAGTCCTCGCGGAAGGCGTAGTCGTTCCACTCGGGGATCAGATTCCCCAGCGGACACCCGTTGTGGCAGAACGGGATGCCGCAGTCCATGCAGCGTCCGGCCTGCTGGGAGATGATCGGCAGCAGCCCGCCGGGAACGTAGACCTCGTTCCAGTCCTGCTTGCGCTCGGCGACCGGCCGGGTCGGAGCGGTCTCGCGGGGCGTGGTGAGGAAGCCCTTCGGGTCAGCCATTTGCCGCCTCCATCATCTTCGCGGTGGTCTCGGACTCGGAGAGTCCGGCCTGCTCGGCGGCGTTCTTGGCGGCGAGCACTGCCTTGTAGTCCCTGGGCATGACCTTGCCGAAGCGGGTCAGGGTGTTCCCCCAGTCGGCGAGGAGCTTCTCGGCCACCGTCGAGCCGGTCTCCTCGTGGTGGCGGCGCACCACGTCGTGCAGCCACTTGATGTCGTCCGCGTCCAGGTCCTCGACGTTCACCATGCCGGTGTTGACGCATCCGGGGTCGAGGTCGAGGACGTACGCGATACCGCCGGACATGCCGGCCGCGAAGTTGCGGCCCGTCGGGCCGAGCACGAGCGCCCGGCCGCCGGTCATGTACTCGCAGCCATGGTCGCCCACGCCCTCGGAGACCACGGTGGCACCGGAGTTGCGGACGCAGAAGCGCTCGCCGGTGGTGCCGCGCAGGAACAGCTCACCGCCGGTGGCGCCGTAGGCGATGGTGTTGCCCGCGATGGTCGAGTACTCGGCCAGGTGGTCGGCGCCCCGGTCCGGGCGGACGACGATCCGGCCGCCGGACAGGCCCTTGCCGACGTAGTCGTTGGCGTCGCCCTCCAGGCGCAGGGTGATGCCCTTGGGGAGGAAGGCGCCGAACGACTGGCCGGCCGAACCGGTCAGGGTGACGTCGATGGTGTCGTCGGGCAGGCCCGCGCCACCGTACTTCTTCGTCACCTCGTGGCCGAGCATGGTGCCGACCGTGCGGTTGACGTTGCGGATCTTGACCTGGGCGCGGACCGGGTCACCGGTGTGCAGGGCCTCGCCGGCCAGCTCGATGAGCTCCTTGTCCAGCGCCTTGTCCAGGCCGTGGTCCTGCTCGGTGGTGCGGTGCAGGGCCGCGCCCTCGGGCAGCTCGGGCACATGGAAGAGCGGGGCCAGGTCCATGCCCTGCGCCTTCCAGTGGTCGACGGCCGCGGTGGTGTCGATCAGCTCGGCGTGGCCGACGGCCTCCTCGATCGAGCGGAAGCCCAGCTCGGCCAGGAGCTCGCGGACCTCCTGGGCGATGAACTCGAAGAAGTTCACCACGTACTCGGCCTTGCCGGCGAAGCGGTCGCGCAGCACCGGGTTCTGCGTCGCGATGCCGACCGGGCAGGTGTCCAGGTGGCACACGCGCATCATCACGCAGCCGGAGACCACCAGGGGCGCGGTCGCGAAGCCGAACTCCTCGGCGCCCAGCAGGGCGGCGATGACCACGTCGCGGCCGGTCTTCAGCTGGCCGTCGGTCTGCACGACGATCCGGTCGCGCAGGCCGTTGAGGAGCAGCGTCTGCTGCGTCTCGGCCAGCCCCAGCTCCCAGGGGCCGCCCGCGTGCTTCAGCGAGGTCAGCGGGGAGGCGCCGGTGCCGCCGTCGTGGCCGGAGATCAGTACGACGTCGGCGTGCGCCTTGGAGACGCCCGCCGCGACCGTGCCGACGCCGACCTCGGAGACCAGCTTCACGTGGATGCGGGCGGCCGGGTTGGCGTTCTTGAGGTCGTGGATCAGCTGCGCCAGGTCCTCGATGGAGTAGATGTCGTGGTGCGGCGGCGGCGAGATCAGGCCGACACCGGGGGTGCTGTGCCGGGTCCTGCCGATCCACGGGTAGACCTTGTGGCCGGGCAGCTGGCCGCCCTCGCCGGGCTTGGCGCCCTGGGCCATCTTGATCTGGATGTCGTCCGCGTTGACCAGGTACTCCGAGGTCACGCCGAAGCGGCCGGAGGCGACCTGCTTGATGGCGGAGCGGCGCTCCGGGTCGTACAGGCGGTCCGGGTCCTCGCCGCCCTCGCCGGTGTTGGACTTGCCGCCCAGCTGGTTCATGGCGATGGCCAGCGTCTCGTGCGCCTCGCGCGAGATGGAGCCGTACGACATGGCGCCGGTGGAGAAGCGCTTGACGATCTCGGAGACCGGCTCGACCTCGTCGACCGGGACCGGCTGCCGCTCGCCGTCCGCGTCCTTGAACCGGAACAGGCCGCGCAGCGTCATCAGCCGCTCGGACTGCTCGTTCACCCGGTTCGTGTACTGCTGGAAGATGTCGTAGCGGCGGGAGCGGGTGGCGTGCTGCAGCCGGAAGACCGTCTCGGGGTCGAACAGGTGCGGCTCGCCCTCGCGGCGCCACTGGTACTCGCCGCCGATCTCCAGCCGGCGGTGCGCCGGGGCGATGCCGGAGGCGGGGTACGCCTTGGCGTGGCGGGCCGCGACCTCCTGCGCGATCACGTCGAGCCCGGCGCCGCCGATCTTGCTGGTGGTGCCGTGGAAGTAGGTGTCGGTGAACTCGCCGTCCAGGCCGATCGCCTCGAAGACCTGCGCGCCGCGGTAGGAGGCGACGGTGGAGATGCCCATCTTGGACATCACCTTCAGCACGCCCTTGCCCAGCGCCTTGATCAGGTTCTTGATGGCCGTCTCGGGCTCGAGGCCGGAGATGAAGGTGCCGGCGCGCAGCAGGTCCTCGACCGACTCCATGGCCAGGTACGGGTTGACCGCGGCGGCGCCGTAGCCGATCAGCAGCGCGACGTGGTGCACCTCGCGGACGTCGCCCGCCTCGACCAGCAGGCCCACCTGGGTGCGCTGCTTGGTGCGGATGAGGTGGTGGTGGACGGCCGAGGTGAGCAGCAGCGACGGGATCGGCGCGTGCTCGGCGTCGGAGTGCCGGTCGGACAGCACGATGAAGCGGGCGCCGGCCTCTATGGCGGCGTCGGCCTCGGCGCAGATCTCGGAGAGCCGGGCGGCCAGCGCCTCGCCGCCGCCGGAGACCCGGTACAGGCCGGACAGGGTCGCGGCCTTCAGGCCCGGCAGGTCGCCGTCGGCGTTGATGTGGATGAGCTTGGCCAGCGCGTCGTTGTCGATCACCGGGAACGGCATGGTGATGTTGCGACAGGAGGCGGGCGAGGGCTCCAGCAGGTTGCCGGACGGGCCGACGACGCTGATCAGCGAGGTGACCAGCTCCTCGCGGATGGCGTCCAGCGGCGGGTTGGTGACCTGCGCGAACAGCTGGGTGAAGTAGTCGAACAGCAGCCGGGGACGCTCGGACAGCGCCGCGATCGGCGAGTCGGTGCCCATGGAGCCCAGCGGCTCACCGCCGGTCTTGGCCATCGGCGCCAGGATGATGCGCAGCTCCTCCTCGGTGTAGCCGAAGGTCTGCTGGCGGCGGGTGACCGAGGCGTGCGTGTGCACGATGTGCTCGCGCTCGGGCAGGTCGTCGAGGTGGATCAGGCCGGCGTCCAGCCACTCCCCATAGGGGTGCTCGGCGGCGAGCTGCGACTTGATCTCGTCGTCCTCGATGATCCGGTGCTCGACGGTGTCGACCAGGAACATCTTCCCCGGCTGCAGCCGGCCCTTGCGGACGATCCGCTCCGGGGCGATGTCGTCCAGCACGCCGGACTCCGAGGCGAGCACGACCAGGCCGTCGTCGGTGACCCAGTAGCGGCCGGGGCGCAGGCCGTTGCGGTCCAGGACCGCGCCGACGACCGAGCCGTCGGTGAAGGTGACGCAGGCCGGGCCGTCCCAGGGCTCCATGAGGGTGGAGTGGTACTGGTAGAACGCACGGCGTGCCGGGTCCATCGATTCGCCCAGAGTGGGGCTCTCCCACGCCTCGGGGATCATCATCAGCACGCTGTGCGGCAGCGAGCGGCCGCCGAGGTGCAGCAGCTCCAGCACCTCGTCGAAGGTGGCCGTGTCGGAGGCGTCGGGGGTGCAGACCGGGAAGATCCGCTCCAGGTCCCCGCTGAACAGCTCCGAGGACAGCTGGGACTCGCGGGCGCGCATCCAGTTGCGGTTGCCCTTGACCGTGTTGATCTCGCCGTTGTGGGCGACGAAACGGTAGGGGTGCGCCAGCGGCCAGCTCGGGAAGGTGTTGGTGGAGAAGCGCGAGTGGACCAGGGCGATCGCGGTGGCGACGCGCGGGTCGGACAGGTCGGGGAAGAAGGGCTCCAGCTGGCCGGTGGTCAGCATGCCCTTGTAGACGACCGTCCGGGCGGACAGCGACGGGAAGTAGACGTCCGCCTCGCGCTCGGCGCGCTTGCGCAGCACGAAGGCCGGACGGTCGAGGTCGATCCCGGCCTTCCCGGCGCCCTGGGCGTCCGCCACGAAGAGCTGGGAGAAGTACGGCATGGTCGAGCGGGCGGTGGCGCCCAGGCTCGCGGCGTCGGTCGGCACCTCGCGCCAGCCGAGGACGGTGAGGCCCTCCTCGGCGGCGATCCGCTCGATGGACTCGACGGCCTTGCGGCGGTCCTCGTCCTCGACCGGCAGGAAGGCCATGCCGACGGCGTAGTGTCCGGTGGCCGGCAGCTCGATGCCGCGCTCGGCGGCGACCTCGCGCAGGAACACGTCCGGGATCTGCATCAGGATGCCCGCGCCGTCGCCGGAGTCCGGCTCGGAGCCGGTGGCCCCGCGGTGCTCCAGATTGCGCAGCACGGTCAGGGCCTGCTCCACGAGCGCGTGGTCCGCCTCACCGGTGAGGGTCGCCACGAAGCCGACGCCGCACGCGTCGTGCTCGTTACGGGGGTCGTACATCCCCTGGGGGGCGGGACGCCCGTCCATGTGGGCCCGGCCGGAACCGGAGCCGGCGGCCTGGGGGTGTGTAGGCCGGTGCAGAACAGGACGCATCTGGTCGGCTCTCCCGTCGTCGTCATCTGGCATATGCATGCGCGCTAGGGACGACGTTGGCCCTCTGCGATTTCGTGCAGGTTACATGATGGCTCGATGACCGAAAAGTGGATAGCGGATTCCATCATGTGGACTTCACAGCGCTACGAGCAGGCAGAACGGGGCCAGCATCGCTCACGTGAGACGCAGGCGACACTGCCCGCGGCGCCACAGACTGATGCCCTGTGTTGGCCGCGCTGAAACGAGCGGGTAACAAGTGGCTTGTGGCCGGGGACCTGCTCAGCCGACGGCGGTACCGAAAAGCGCGCCCAGAACGAAGGTAACCCCGGCGGCCGCTCCGCCCAAGACAAGTTGCCGCAAACCGCTGAACCACCAGTTGCGCGCCGTCACACGCGCCACGGCCGCCCCGCAGACGAAGAGACCGATCAGCGCGACGATCACCGCGGGCCACACCACGGTGGCGCCCAGCAGATAGGGCAGTACCGGCAGCAGCGCGCCGATCCCGAAGGACAGGAAGGACGAGCCCGCCGCCACCAGCGGCGACGGCAGATCGGCCGGGTCGACGCCCAGTTCCTCGCGGGCGTGGATCTCCAGCGCCTGCTCCGGGTCCCGGGACATCTGCCGGGCCACCTCATGGGCGAGTTCCGGCTCCACGCCGCGCGCGACGTACAGCTCGGCGAGTTCCCGCAGCTCGTCCTTCGGATGGCGGGCCAGCTCCCGCCGCTCTATGTCGAGCTCCGCCTCGACCAGCTCGCGCTGGGAGGCCACGGAGGTGTACTCGCCCGCCGCCATCGAGAACGCGCCCGCGGTCAGACCGGCCAGTCCGGTGATCACGATGGTGGACGGGGCGACGTTGCCGCCGGCGACGCCCGTCATGAGCGCGAGATTGGAGACCAGGCCGTCCATGGCACCGAACACCGCGGGCCGCAGCCAGCCTCCGCTCACGTCCCGGTGCGTGTGGTGCGAGACGTGGTACGGGGCTTTCCCCACCGGTTCGCTGCGCTCGCGCTCCACGGCTGCCGACATGATCCGCGTTCTCCTTCCCGCGGGTGGCCACCGCCCGCGTCCTCCCCTGCGAACGCCTCGACCGTACGCCCGGATTCCCTGCGTTTCCAGCAAGGAAAGCCTCGCCTACCTGCGGAAACGAGTGCGGCGCCCGCCCGGGTCCAAACCCAGGCGGCGCCCCCGCCCGGCTAGGAAACAGCCCGGCTCAGCCCGTAATTGGGGAC
>NZ_JBHXSO010000019.1:71383-138069 GCF_042714775.1 Streptomyces sp. NPDC058691
TCTCCCACCAAATCCCCGTGTCCCTTCGGGTGGTCGGGGCGCCGCCCGCGCCCGCCGCTCCCCCCCGGGCCCCCCCGCGGCCCGGCTCGGAATCTGCCGGGATCAGCCGTTCTTGGCGGACTCGGCCCGGGCGGTGGCCCCGGCCTCTTCTGACTCGTCTGCCCCGTCTGCCTCGTCCGTCTCTTCGCTCTTGTCGGCAGGGGTCTTGGCGCCGTCCTTGGCCTCCGCCCCGTCCTTGGCCTCGGCCTTGGTCAGGTCCGCCTTGCCGGCCTTGCCCTCCGGCTCGGCCGCCGCGGCGGCGACGGGCGCCGGTTCGACGTTCTCCTCGCGGCCCGGACGCAGCCGAGCGGAGACGATCATGTAGACGACGGCCCCGACGAAGACGATGATCGACGTCCAGTCGTTGAGCCGCAGCCCCAGGATGTGGTGGGCGTCGTCGACGCGCAGGTACTCGATCCAGAAGCGGCCGACGGTGTACGTGGCGACGTACAGCGCGAAGGCGCGGCCGTGGCCGAGCTTGAAGCGGCGGTCGGCCCAGATCACCAGCACGGCCACGCCGACGCACCACAGGGACTCGTACAGGAACGTCGGGTGGTACGTGGCGGCGTCCAGGCTGTTCGCCGGCCGGTGGGCGGCGTCGATCTTCAGCGCCCACGGCAGATCGGTCGGCCGGCCGTAGAGCTCCTGGTTGAACCAGTTGCCCCAGCGGCCGATGGCCTGGGCGAGGGCGATGCCGGGGGCGACGGCGTCGGCGTACGCGGGCAGCGAGATGCCGCGGCGCCGGCATCCGATCCACGCACCCAGGGCGCCGAGGGCGATCGCGCCCCAGATACCGAGGCCGCCCTCCCAGATCTTGAACGCGTTCACCCAGTGCTTGCCCTCACCGAAGTAGAGCTCGTAACTGGTGATCACGTGGTAGAGACGGCCACCGACCAGGCCGAACGGCACCGCCCAGACGGCGATGTCCGCGACCGTGGTCCGCTGTCCGCCGCGAGCGGCCCATCGCCTGCCACCGAGCCAGACGGCTACGAAGACACCGATGATGATGCAGAAGGCATAGCCGCGCAGCGGCACGGGTCCGAGGTGGATCACACCGCGCGACGGGCTGGGGATGAATGCGATTTCCATGGCACTGACGACGCTACCGTGCCGGGCGGGTACGGCGGGCACCCGCCCGGCAACGGCTGAATAACGGGCCGCTCTCCCGGAGGTGCCTCAGCCGGTCACCGAAGGGGACGCCGGCGGGCTCGCGGGCGGACTCGCCGGAGCCGAGGCCTGCGCCGAGGCGGGGGTGGAGGCCGGCGCGGAGGCGGTCGCCGAGCCGCTCGCCGGAGCGCTGGGCGGGGTCACGCTCGGGGTGACGGTGCCCGGCTTCTTGCCCTTGTTGGCGTCGGCGACCATCTGCTGCAGCTTCTGGGGGGTCAGCGGCGCCGCCTGGGCGCCGTAGATGTTCTTCCCGTTGAGCAGCACGGTCGGGGTGGAGTTGAAGCCCGACGCGTTGAAGGCACTGTTGTTCTTGTTCACCCAGTCGTCGTACGTGCCCTTGTTCACACAGGCGGTGAACGCCGGGGTCGTCAGCCCCGGCACCTGGCCGGCGAGCTGCAGCAGATAGGGCTTGCTCGCGAACTTGTCGTCCTGCTCCGGCGGCTGGTTCCGGTAGAGCACGTCGTGATACGCGCGGAACTTGTTCTGGTCCTGCGCGCAGGCCGCGGCATTGGCCGCGTTGAGCGATCCGGTACCGCCCAGGTTGCCGTCGATGATCCGGACAAGGTGGTAGTCCACCTTCAGCTGGCCCTTGTCCTCCAGGGCGTGGACGGTGTCCCGGTAGCCCTGCTCGAAGGCGCCGCAGGCCGGGCAGCGGAAGTCCTCGTACACGGTCAGCGTGGACGGGGCGTCGCTCGCGCCGGTGGGGATCACCAGCTTGTTCTCGCCCGTCGCGCCCGCCGGGGAGGCCGCGGCGGCCCCCTCGGAATCGCCGCCGCTGTTGGCCACCAGGATCCCGATGACGGCGCCGATCACCAGGACCCCGACGACGGACCCGGCGACGATCATCGTCCTCTTGCGCTTCTGGCGGCGTTGGTCCTGCACACGCTGCTCCTGCAGCCGCTCGCGGGCGGTGCGCTTTCCTTCACGGTTCTTCTCGCTCACACCCCGGGACAACGAACCGGGGACGCACCTGCGCGCGCCCCCGGCCGTAATTCGCCCGTTCGGGCGACGCCGACGCTCAGCGGCGGACGCCCTTGGCCAGGTCCGCGGCGAGCTCGCGCACCGCCGTGAGGCCCTGCTCCAGGTCCGGAGCGTCCAGCAGCTTCTTGACGAAGGCCGAGCCGACGATCACACCGTCGGCGAAGCCGGCGACCTCGGCCGCCTGCTCCGCGTTGGAGACGCCGAGGCCGACGCAGACCGGCAGCGCGGTCTGCGCGCGGGTGCGCCGCACCAGGTCGGCCGCCTCGGCGCCGACGCTCGCACGGGTGCCGGTGACGCCCATCAGCGAGGCCGCGTAGACGAAGCCGGTGCCCGCCGCCGTGATCTTCGCCAGCCGCTCGTCCCGGCTGCTCGGCGCGACCACGAACACGGTGGCCAGCCCGTGCTGCTCGGCGGCCTTGCGCCAGCCCTCGGACTCCTCCACGGGCAGGTCCGGCAGGATGCAGCCCGCGCCGCCCGCCTCGGCGAGTTCCGCGGCGAAGCGCTCGGCGCCGTACCGGTCGACCGGGTTCCAGTACGTCATGACCAGGACCGGCTTGCCGGTCGCCGTGTGCGCCTCGCGCACCGTGCGCAGCACGTCCTTGATCCGCACGCCGCCACGCAGCGCGATGTCGTCGGCGGTCTGGATGACCGGGCCGTCCAGCACGGGGTCGCTGTGCGGCAGGCCGACCTCGACGATGTCGGCGCCGCCGTCCAGGGCCGCCTTGACGGCCTCGATGCCGCCGTCGACGGTCGGGAAGCCCGCCGGGAGGTAGGCGACCAGGGCGGCCCGTCCCTCGGCCTTCGCGGCGGCCAGGGTCCGGTCCAGGAGTTCGATCTGCCCGCTCACTTCGCGTCCCCCTCGGTCCCGGCCCCGTCGTACAGCCCGAAGTAGCGGGCCGCGGTGTCCATGTCCTTGTCGCCGCGCCCGGAGAGGTTCACCAGGAGCAGTCCGTCCTCGCCGACCTCCTGGCCGAGCCGCAGCACGCCGGCGAGCGCGTGGGCGCTCTCGATGGCCGGGATGATGCCCTCGGTCTGCGACAGCAGGCGCAGCGCCTGCATCGCCTCGTCGTCGGTGACCGGGCGGTACTCCGCGCGCCCGGTCTCCTTCAGATAGGCGTGCTCGGGGCCGATGCCGGGGTAGTCCAGGCCCGCCGAGATCGAGTACGGCTCGGTGATCTGGCCCTCGTCGTCCTGGAGGACGTAGGAGCGGGAGCCGTGCAGGATGCCCGGCTCGCCCACGGTGAGCGTCGCGGCGTGCTCGCCGGAGTCCACGCCGTGGCCGGCCGCCTCCAGGCCCACCAGGCGCACGGACTCGTCCGGGATGAAGGCGTGGAACAGGCCGATGGCGTTGGACCCGCCGCCGACGCACGCGGCGACCGCGTCGGGCAGCCGCCCGGTCCGCTCCAGGATCTGGCGGCGCGCCTCGACGCCGATGACGCGGTGGAAGTCGCGCACCATCGCCGGGAAGGGGTGCGGGCCGGCGACGGTGCCGAACAGGTAGTGCGTGCGGTCCACGTTGGCGACCCAGTCGCGGAACGCCTCGTTGATCGCGTCCTTCAGCGTGCGGCTGCCGGACTTCACGGAGATGACCTCGGCGCCGAGCATGCGCATGCGGGCGACGTTGAGCGCCTGGCGCTCGGTGTCGATCTCGCCCATGTAGATCACGCACTCCAGGCCGAACAGGGCGCACGCCGTCGCCGTGGCCACGCCGTGCTGGCCAGCGCCGGTCTCCGCGATCACCCGGGTCTTGCCCATGCGCCTGGTGAGCAGCGCCTGCCCCAGCACGTTGTTGATCTTGTGCGAGCCGGTGTGGTTGAGGTCCTCGCGCTTGAGGAAGATCCGCGCCCCGCCGGCGTGCTCGGCGAACCGCGCCACCTCGGTGAGCGGGCTCGGGCGGCCGGTGTAGTGCACCAGCAGGTCGTTCAGCTCCGCGGCGAAGGCGGGGTCGGCCTTGGCCTTGTCGTACTCGACGGCGACCTCGTCCACGGCGGCGACGAGCGCCTCCGGGATGAACTTGCCGCCGAACCGGCCGAAGTAGCCCTCGGCGCTGGGCACCCGGCCCTCGGGGTCGGGAATGAAGAAGTCAACGGACATGACGTTCTCGGCTCCTTCGGGGACGCCTTCGCGCCCCCAGAGTCTGGGCGTGCCAATGGTCACGCTACGGCGCCCGGGGCGCCGTTCGCGTCTGCCGGCCGCGCGCGTCACAAGCCGGGACGGGACCCCGTCCGGGCGGCGCGCGCGACGGCTAGCGCCATCGGCGCCCGTTGATCTGCCCCGGCTCGCAGCCGATGTGGTACCGCACCCGGCGCCCGAGAATGCGCCGCGCGGGCGCGCGGCAGCCACGGGGACGGCAGCCCCGGGCCAGTCGCGCGTAGGTGTGCATGGCGGGGTTCAGCCCCGTCCGTGGCGCAGCGCGGGGTGGGCCCCGGCGGCGACGAGGTCGGCGACGGCGGTCCTCGGGTCGCGGCCGGTGACCAGGGACTCGCCGACCAGCACGGCGTCGGCGCCGTCGTTGGCGTAGGCGATGAGGTCGTGCGGGCCGCGGACGCCGGACTCGGCGACCTTGACGATGTGGTCGGGGATCTCCGGCGCGACCCGGGCGAAGGTGCCCCGGTCGACCTCGAGCGTCTTCAGGTTCCGCGCGTTGACGCCGATGATCCGGGCGCCGGCGTCGACGGCGCGGGCGACCTCGTCCTCGTCGTGGACCTCGACCAGGGGGGTGAGCCCGATGGACTCGGCCCGCTCGATCAGGGAGACCAGGGCGTCCTGCTCCAGCGCGGAGACGATCAGCAGCGCGAGGTCGGCACCGTAGGCGCGCGCCTCCCAGAGCTGGTACGCGGTGACGATGAAGTCCTTGCGCAGCACGGGGATGTCGACCTTGGCCCGGACGGCGTCCAGGTCGGCCAGCGAGCCGCCGAAGCGGCGCTGCTCGGTCAGCACGGAGATGACGGCCGCGCCGCCCGCCTCGTAGTCCGCGGCGAGTCCCGCCGGGTCGGCGATGGCCGCGAGGGCGCCCTTGGAGGGGCTGGACCGCTTGACCTCGCAGATGACGGTGACGCCCTCGCCGCGCAGGGCGGCCACGCCGTCCTTCGCGTCGCGCGCCTTCGCGGCACGTTGCTTGAGCTCGTCGAGCGAGACCCGGGCCTGCCGCTCGGCGAGGTCTTCGCGGACGCCGTCGATGATCTCGTCGAGCACACTCACGCGAGAGGACCCCTTCCGAAAGCGAAACGATCAAGCCAGTGAGATGTTCCACCAGCACTGCGATGGTAACCGCCGGGGGCCGCCGGACCCGCATCCGGCCGAACCGACGACCACCAGGTGGACGGACCGGGCACCCCCGGCAGGCGTCGTCAGGGGGCCAGCGCGGCCCCGAACGGCAGGTTCCGGACAACGGTGAAGACCACCACGACCGCCCCCACGGCCCACCAGTGCGCCGGCCGCAGGTTCACCGAGAACGGCCGTCCCCGCAGCGCCCGGACCACCCAGACGACCATCGCGACGGCGAAGAGGAGGTACACCGCGACGGCGAGGGCGTTGAGGCCCAACGCGGCCCCGAAGTCGCCGTGCGCCACCGCGTACGCGCTGCGCAGCCCGCCGCAGCCGGGGCAGTACACGCCCGTGTAGTGCAGGAGAGGGCAGACGGGGTAGTGCCCGGCCTGGTTGGGGTCGACGGTGCCGACGTAGGCGAAGGCGGCGACGACGCCGCCCAGCAGGCCCAGCGGGGCGGCGAGGGCGCTCGCCTTCGGCGCGATGGCGGTCTCGGTCACCCGCCGATTGTCCCGCGCCCCGCCGCCGGGCGACACCCGGGGTCGCCATGGATACGGCGGAGCCGCCCGCGGCGCACTGCCGGGGCGGCTCCGGTGTCCGTTGCGCGGCAGGTCAGCCGCGCGCGGCCTTCTCCGCCACCGGCTTGCCCAGACCGGCGGCGCGCATGCCCACGCCGATGAGACCGCCCAGCGCGGCCACAGCCAGGCCCGCGAACATGCCGATCGGCTCCGCCAGGACGACGAAAGCACCCGCGACGCAGAAGCCGATGAAGGCGATGATCACGCCGGTCCAGGCGGCAGGGGTGTGTCCGTGGCTGTTGCCCGCCATGAGTGCTCCCAAGTCGTTCTACAAAAGGTTCGTTTGGTCGTTCGCCGCGCGATGGCGCGCGTCGGGGCCCATTGTCCCCTGTTCTGCTCACGCTCCGCGCGCGGGGGGTGGCCCGGCGCGTCAGAGTGCGTCGGTGGGGTCCTCGCCGCGGTCAAGTGCCTTCCACAGGTCCTCCGGACGCTCCTCGTGGTCGCCGACGGGAGCGGAACGGGCGGTGGAGGGACGGGCCGTGGCGGTGGTGTCCCGCTCGTAACGGCCGGACATGCCGGGCCAGACCGCGGCGCGCAGGACGGCCACCACTCCGGCGAGCAGCAGCAGCGCCCCGCCCACGGCCGACACGGCCGGCCAGCCGGTGGTGGCGGTGTCCGTCGCCGTGGCCCGGGTCAGCCCGCTGGCGGCGGCCGCGGCGGCGTCCAGGGCGGAACCGTCCCCGGTGGCGAGCAGCGCGGCGATCAGGGCGCCCGCCCCGCACAGCGCCAGCAGCCCGGCCACGATCCTCCGGGCCACGCCGCGCACGGCGAAGACCGCGACCAGCGCGGCCAGCCCCACCAGCGCCAGCGCGCCCGGCACCGCGGTCACCTGGCCGCCGCTGACGTGCACCGCCACGCCGCCACCGGCCATCCCGGCGGAGCCGTGCCGCCACGTCTTGCCCGCGGCCAGCAGCACCAGCGCGGCACCGAGCACTCCGCCCGACAGGGCGACGGCCATGCTGCGACGGCCGCCCGCGCGGCGTGGCCCGGGGGGCACCGCCGTCCCGTCGGCATCGGCGGCGGCACGGGGCTGGGGTACGGCGCTGGTCATCCGACCACTATCCCCCCTCGCCCCGCGGCCCGCGTACGCGGGGCTACGCCCCCGCGCCCATCCGGTTCGCCGTAGCGACGGCGCGCAGCACCGCCGCCGCCTTGTTGCGGCACTCGGTGTCCTCCGAGACCGGATCGGAGTCGGCGACGATCCCGGCACCCGCCTGGACGTACGCCGTGCCGTCGCGGAGCAGCGCGGTGCGGATGGCGATGGCCGTGTCCGAGTCGCCCGCGAAGTCCAGATAGCCCACGCAACCGCCGTACAGCCCGCGCCGGGTCGGCTCCAGTTCGTCGATGATCTGCATCGCCCGGGGCTTCGGCGCACCCGACAGCGTCCCCGCCGGGAAGCAGGCCGTCAGCACGTCGAACGCGGTGCGGCCGGCCCCCAGGGTGCCGGTGACGGTCGAGACGATGTGCATCACGTGGCTGTAGCGCTCGACCGACATGAAGTCGACGACCTCCACCGTGCCCGGCTCGCACACCCGGCCCAGGTCGTTGCGGCCCAGGTCCACCAGCATCAGGTGCTCCGCCCGCTCCTTGGGGTCGGCCAGCAACTCGTCGGCGAGCGCCTGGTCTTCCCGCGGCGTGGCGCCGCGCGGCCGCGTGCCCGCGATCGGGTGCACCATCGCGCGGCCGTCCTCCACCTTCACCAGCGCCTCGGGGCTCGACCCCACCACGTCGAAACCCTCGAACCGGAGCAGGTACATGTACGGGGACGGATTGGTGGCCCGCAGCACCCGGTACACGTCCAGCGCGCTCGCCGGGCACGGCGTCTCGAACCGCTGCGACGGCACCACCTGGAACGCGTCCCCGGCCCGGATGTACTCCTTCGCCCGCTCCACCGCCCCGTGGTACGCGGCGCCGCCGTAGCGCGCCGTGATCTCCTCCGGCAGCCGCGACGGCGGCAGTTCCGTGGGCGCCGAGTCCAGCGGCCGGGCCAGGTCCGCGGCCATCGCGTCGAGCCGCGCCACGGCGTCCGCGTACGCCTCGTCCACACCGGTGTCCAGGTCGTTGTGGTTGATCGCGTTGGCGATCAGCAGCACCGAGCCGTCCCAGTGGTCCAGCACCGCCAGATCCGACGTCAGCAGCATCGTGAGCTCGGGCAGCCCCAGGTCGTCCTGTGCGTCGTCCCCGATGCGCTCCAGACGGCGCACGACGTCGTACCCCAGGTACCCGACCATCCCGCCGGTGAACGGCGGCAGCCCCGCGTCGTCATGCAGATCCCGAGGCGTGTGCAGCGCCTCCAGCGTCACCCGCAGCGCCTCCAGCGGATCGCCGCTCCGCGGCACCGCCACCGGCGGCGTCCCCAGCCAGTGCGCCTGCCCGTCCCGCTCCGTCAGCGTCGCCGCGCTCCGCACGCCCACGAACGAATACCGCGACCACGAACGCCCGTTCTCCGCCGACTCCAGCAGAAACGTCCCCGACCGCTCCCCCGCCAGCTTCCTGTACAACCCGACCGGCGTGTCCCCGTCGGCCAGCAGTTTCCTGCTGACCGGAATCACCCGGCGGTCCAGCGCCAGCTTGCGGAACGTCTCGAGATCGGGAGTCACCGTGCCCGTGGTCATGCCCCGCAGCCTAGTGCCCACCGCCCCTCGGCCCGGCCCATCCGCACCCCCCGCGTCCGCCCTGGGCGAGTGAGCCGAAGGGGAGCGCCGCTGTCGAAAGGAGTGGGGGCCCCTCCCAGCGGTAGCTGGGGGAGCGCGGAGGTCGCGAGGAACGAGCGACCGAGCACGGTCGACCGTCGACAGCGGCTCAAGCGACCCGGAGGCGAACCGAGCCCCCTAAGAAAGGGGCAACACGTCGGCGTCGAAGCACGTGCGGTCCCCCGTGTGGCACGCCGCGCCGATCTGGTCGACCTTCACGAGGATCGTGTCCCCGTCGCAGTCCAGGGCCACGGACTTGACGTGCTGGACGTGCCCGGAGGTGTCGCCCTTGACCCAGTACTCCTGGCGGCTGCGGCTCCAGTAGGTGCAGCGGCCGGTGGTCAGGGTGCGGTGCAGCGCCTCGTCGTCCATCCATCCGAGCATGAGGACTTCGCCGGTGTCGTACTGCTGGGCGACGGCGGGGACGAGCCCGTCCGCGGTGCGCTTGAGGCGGGCGGCGAGGGCTGGGTCGAGCGGGGATTCCATACCCCCATTCTGCCGGGTCCGGGAGGGCCGGACTTCGACTCCCGCACGCACGGCGATCACCCGTATGGGGCATGCTTCGTCCATGAGTTTTCCTCCGCAGCCCCCTCCTGACGACCCGCACTCCGGCCAGGGCGGCGGTTTCGGGCCGCCTCCCGGGGGCTTCGGTCCGCCGCAGTACCAGCCTCAGCCGTACCAGCCGCAGCCGTACCAGCCCCCGCAGGCGCCGTATCAGCAGCAGCCGCAGCCGGGTGGTTACGGCGGTTACCCGCCCCCGCAGCCTCCCCCGCGCAGCGGCGGCGGTGCGAAGATCGCGGCAATCATCATCGGCGTGGTCGTGCTGATAGCAGTCGTCGTCGGCGGTCTCGCGGTCGCGCTCGGCGGCGGCTCGGACGACGACGGCAAGGACGCGGCGTCCTCGTCCAGCAGCCCGGCGACGTCGGCGCCGACGTCGTCGGAGCCCACGGACGACGTGGACGCCACACCGTCGCCCGCGGAGACGTTCCGCAAGTACGTCGTGCTCGATGTGGGCCAGTGCTTCAACGACCCCGGTCTGGACAGCAGCGTCACCGAGGTCACGCCGGTCTCCTGCACCGGCCCGCACGACGCCGAGGTCATCGCCCACGAGAAGATCACCGGCACCTTCGCCACCGAGGCCGCGCTGAAGAAGAAGGTGCTCCAGCTCTGCGAGGCGGACGCCGCCAAGCGCCTGGACCGCATCACGGACCACCGCACCTTCTACTACTACGCGCTCTACCCGAAGCTGGCCGGGTACCAGGTGCAGGGCAAGGACACGGTCTCCTGCTCCCTGACGCTCAGCAACAAGCCCGATGGCGAGAAGCTGACCAAACCGCTCTCGTAGGTGCTGCCGGTGGGCGAGGAGCCGACGTAGGCTGACGGCATGTCGACTCATGCCCAGCGTGAACGTCTGCTCCTCGCCGACCTGCTGGAGAGCACCGGCTCCGACGCGCCCACCCTCTGCAAGGGCTGGACCGCCCGGGATCTGGCCGCCCACATCGTCGTCCGCGAGCGGCGCAGCGACGCTTCGGCCGGCCTGGTCATCCCGCAGCTCGCGGCCCGGTCGGAGCGGATCCGCAAGGAGTTCGTGGCGAAGCCGTACGACGAACTCATCCAGCTCATCCGCACCGGGCCACCGCGGCTGTCGCCGTTCGCCCTCAAGCAGATCGACGAGGCCGCCAACACCGTCGAGTTCTATGTCCATTCCGAGGACGTGCGCCGTGCCCAGCACGACTGGGCGCCCCGCCAGCTGGACCCGGTCTTCGCCGACCTGCTCTGGTCCCGTCTGGAGCGTTCCGCCCGGCTGCTGGGCCGCAAGGCCCCGGTCGGCGTCGTGCTGCGCCGGCCGGACGGGCAGACCGCGGTGGCCCACCGCGGCACGCCGGTCGTCACGGTCACCGGCGAGCCGGCGGAGTTGCTGATGTTCGCCTTCGGGCGGCAGGAGGCGGCCCGGGTGGAGACCGAGGGTGACAAGGAAGCCGTGGGCAGGCTGTACGAGGCCCGCCTCGGCATCTCGGGCTAGGCCCGCTCCCGCTCGCGAGTCCGGCCCGCCGCAGCGCGGCCCGGTGCGCCGTCAGCGCACCGGGTGGCCGGCCTCGCGCAGCGTCTGCTTGACCTCGCCGATGCGCAGGTCGCCGAAGTGGAAGACGGAGGCGGCCAGGACCGCGTCCGCGCCGGCGGTGACGGCCGGAGGGAAGTGGTCAAGGGCGCCGGCGCCGCCGGAGGCGATGACGGGGACGGTGACGAGCTTGCGGACGGCGGCGATCATCTCCGTGTCGTAGCCGTCCTTGGTGCCGTCGGCGTCCATGGAGTTGAGCAGGATCTCACCGGCGCCGAGTTCGGCCGCGCGGTGGGCCCACTCCACCGCGTCGATGCCGGTGCCCTGGCGGCCGCCGTGCGTGGTGACCTCGAAGCCGGACGGGGTGCCGGCGTCCGTGCGGCGGGCGTCGACGGACAGTACGAGGACCTGCCGGCCGAAGCGTTCGGCGATCTCGCGGATCAGCTCGGGCCGGGCGATGGCGGCGGTGTTGACGCCCACCTTGTCGGCGCCGGCGCGCAGCAGCTTGTCGACGTCCTCGGCGGACCGCACGCCCCCGCCGACGGTGAGCGGGATGAAGACCTGCTCGGCGGTGCGCCGCACCACGTCGTAGGTGGTCTCGCGGTTGCCGGAGGAGGCGGTGATGTCGAGGAAGGTCAGCTCGTCGGCGCCCTCGGCGTCGTACAGCCTGGCCATCTCGACGGGGTCGCCGGCGTCCCGGAGGTCGCGGAAGTTGACGCCCTTGACGACCCGGCCGTTGTCCACGTCCAGGCAGGGGATGACTCGGACCGCCAGGGTCATTGCGCTCAGGCTCCTCGGGATGCTCGGAATGCTTCGAGTTCCACTTCGACCAGGACCCGCGGGTCCATGAAGCCCGAGACCACGACGAACGTCGCGGCGGGGCGGGCGCGGTCGAAGAAATCCTTGTGCGCCCGGCCGACCTCCTCCACGTCATGGGTGTGGGTGAGGTACATGCGGGTGCGGACGACGGAATCGGCGTCCAGGCCGAACGCGTCCAGCGCGGCGAGGGCCTTGGTGAACGCGAACTTCGCCTGTTCGTAGGGATCGCCCTCGCCGTAGAGCACGGTGCCCTCGAACGGCATCGTGCCCGCGACGTGGACACGGTCCCCCGCCGCGACGGCGCGTGCGAAACCGAACTGCTCCTCCCAGGGGCTGTCGCTGTGCACTCGCCGTACGTCGGGGGTCTGCGTCATCGGGACACCGCCTCCAGGGCCTCTTCCAGGGTGAACGCCTCGGCATAGAGCGCCTTTCCGACGATGGCCCCTTCAACCCCCTGGGGCACCAGGGAGGCGATGGCCCGCAGGTCGTCCAGGGAGGAGACGCCGCCGGAGGCGACGACCGGGCGGTCGGTGGCCGCGCACACGTTCTTCAGCAGCTCCAGGTTGGGGCCCTGCAAGGTGCCGTCCTTGTTGATGTCGGTGACGACGTACCGGGCGCAGCCCTCGGAGTCCAGACGGGCCAGCGTCTCGTAGAGGTCGCCGCCGTCGCGGGTCCAGCCGCGGCCGCGCAGGGTGGTGCCGCGGACGTCGAGGCCGACCGCGATCTTGTCACCGTGCTCGGCGATGACCTTGGCGACCCACTCCGGGGTCTCCAGCGCGGCGGTGCCCAGGTTGACCCGCGTGCAGCCGGTGGCGAGCGCCGCGGCCAGCGTGTCGTCGTCGCGGATGCCGCCGGAGAGCTCGACCCTGATGTCCATCGAGCGCGCGACCTCGGCGATCCGCGCACGGTTGTCGCCGGTGCCGAAGGCGGCGTCCAGGTCGACCAGGTGCAGCCACTCGGCGCCGGCCCGCTGCCAGGCGAGCGCGGCGGCCATGGGGTCGCCGTAGGACGTCTCGGAGCCCGACTCGCCGTGGACGAGGCGGACTGCCTGGCCGTCGCGGACGTCGACGGCGGGGAGGAGTTCGAGGCGGTGCGTCGTGCTCATGGCGGCGTGGGGTCCTAGTCCTTGAAGGTGTCGAGCCAGTTGGCCAGCAGCTGGGCGCCGGCGTCGCCGGACTTCTCGGGGTGGAACTGGGTGGCCCACAGCGGGCCGTTCTCGACAGCGGCGACGAAGGGCTCGCCGTGCGTCGCCCAGGTGACCTGAGGGGGCCGGATGGCGGGGTTGCCGGTCTCCAGCTCCCAGGAGCGCACGGCGTAGGAGTGCACGAAGTAGTAGCGCGCGTCGGCGTCGAGTCCGGCGAACAGCCGTGAGTCCTCGGGTGCCTTGACGGTGTTCCAGCCCATGTGCGGCACGATCGGCGCCTGCAGCGGCTCCACCGTGCCGGGCCACTCGTCGCAGCCCTCGGTGGTCACGCCGTGCTCGACGCCCTGCGCGAAGAGGATCTGCATGCCGACGCAGATGCCCATCACCGGGCGGCCGCCGGCGAGCCGGCGGCCGATGGCCCATTCGCCGCGCACCGACTTCAGCCCGGCCATGCAGGCGGCGAAGGCACCGACGCCGGGCACGAGCAGCCCGTCGGCCTTCAGGGCCTTGTCGAAGTCGGCGGTGATCTCGACGTCCGCGCCCACCCGGGCCAGCGCGCGCTCCGCGGAACGGACGTTGCCGAAGCCGTAGTCGAGGACCACGACCTTCCTGGCGGCCTTGCTCATGTCCGCGAACCCCCTACAGCCGCATCAGGCCGGACACCAGGGACATGGCCGAGCCGATGCCGAGCAGCACGATGACGCCCTTGGGCATCTTCTGCTTCCAGAACGAGTAGACGCCGCCGGCCAGGAAGAGGCCCAGCAGGATGAACAGGATGGCCGGCTTGGTCACAGCGCGCCCTTCGTCGACGGGAGGATGCCCGCCGCGCGCGGGTCGCGCTCGGAGGCGTAGCGCAGGGCTCGGGCCAGCGCCTTGAACTGGCACTCCACGATGTGGTGGGCGTTGCGCCCGTACGGTACGTGGACGTGCAGCGCGATCTGCGCCTGGGCGACGAAGGACTCCAGGATGTGCCGGGTCATCGTCGTGTCGTAGGAGCCGATCATCGGCGCCATGTTCTCCGGCTCGGTGTGCACCAGGTAGGGGCGGCCGGAGAGGTCCACGGTGACCTGGGCGAGGGACTCGTCCAGCGGCACCGTGCAGTTGCCGAAGCGGTAGATGCCCACCTTGTCGCCGAGCGCCTGCTTGAAGGCGGCACCGAGCGCGAGGGCGGTGTCCTCGATGGTGTGGTGGGTGTCGATGTGCAGGTCGCCCTCGGTCTTGACCGTGAGGTCGAAGAGGCCGTGGCGGCCGAGCTGGTCGAGCATGTGGTCGTAGAAGCCGACTCCGGTGGAGATCTCGGTCGTGCCGGTGCCGTCGAGGTCGAGTTCGACGACGACGGACGTCTCCTTGGTCGTGCGCTCCACGCGGCCGACGCGTGTCATGTGCCTATCGCTCCTTCTTCAGCTCGCGAACCGCTTCGAGGAACGCGTCGTTCTCGGCCGGGGTGCCCGCGGTGACCCGCAGCCAGCCCGGTACGCCGTTGTCGCGGACGAGGACGCCGCGGTCGAGGATCGCCTGCCATGTGCGGTGGCTGTCCTCGAAGCGGCCGAACTGCACGAAGTTGGCGTCCGAGTCGGTGACCTCGTACCCGATCCCGCGCAGCTCCCCGACCAGTCGATCCCGCTCGGCCTTCAGCTGTTCGACGTACCCGAGCAGCGTATCGGTGTGCTCCAGGGCGGCGAGCGCGGTGGCCTGGGTGACGGCCGACAGGTGGTACGGCAGACGCACCAGCTGCACGGCGTCGACGACCGCGGGGTGCGCGGCGAGGTAGCCCAGCCGCAGGCCGGCGGCGCCGAAGGCCTTGGACATGGTGCGGCTGACCACCATGTTGGGGCGGCCCTCGATGAGCGGCAGCAGCGAGGGCGAGTGGCTGAACTCGCCGTACGCCTCGTCGATCACCACCAGCGAGGGCCGGGCGGCCTGCGCGGCCTCGTACAGCGCGAGGACGGTGTCGGCCGCGACCGCGGTGCCGGTGGGGTTGTTCGGCGAGGTGATGAAGACCACGTGCGGCCGGTGCTCGGCGATGGCCCGCCGGGCCGCGGCCACGTCGATGGTGAAGTCGTCCTCGCGCGGACCGGAGAGCCAGCCGGTGCCGGTGCCGCGGGAGATCAGGCCGTGCATCGAGTACGAGGGCTCGAAGCCGAGCGCGGTACGGCCGGGGCCGCCGAAGGTCTGCAGCAGTTGCTGGATGACCTCGTTGGAGCCGTTGGCGGCCCACACGTTGGCCAGGCCCACCTCGTGGCCCGCGGTGCGGGAGAGGTACTTGGCCAGCTCGGTGCGCAACTCCACCGCGTCCCGGTCGGGGTAGCGGTTGAGGTCGCGGGCGGCCTCGCGGACCCGTTCGGCGATCCGGTCGACCAGCTCCTCGGGCAGCGGATACGGGTTCTCGTTGGTGTTCAGGCGTACGGGGACGTCGAGTTGGGGCGCTCCGTACGGGGACTTGCCGCGCAGCTCGTCCCGGATGGGCAGGTCGTCGATGCCGGTCACGAACCCGGTACCGTCCAATCGAATCGGGCCCGCACCGCGGCACCGTGCGCCGGCAGGTCCTCGGCGTCGGCGAGGGTCACCACGTGGCCGGCGACCTCCGCCAGCGCCTCGCGGGTGTAGTCGACGACGTGCACGCCGCGCAGGAACGACTGCACGGACAGGCCCGAGGAGTGGCAGGCGCAGCCGCCGGTGGGCAGCACGTGGTTGGATCCGGCCGCGTAGTCGCCCAGCGAGACGGGGGCATAGGCCCCGACGAAGATCGCGCCCGCGTTGCGCACCCGGGCGGCGACGGCGCGCGCGTTCACGGTCTGGATCTCCAGGTGCTCGGCCGCGTAAGCGTCCACGACCCGCAGGCCCTGCTCGATCCCGTCGACCAGCACGATGCCGGACTGGCGGCCGGACAGAGCCGGCACGATCCGGTCCTCGACGTGCCTGGTGGCCGCCACCTGCGTCTGGAGCTCCTTCTCCACGGCCTCGGCGAGGTCGACGGAGTCGGTGACCAGGACGGCCGCGGCCAGCGGGTCGTGCTCGGCCTGGCTGATCAGGTCGGCGGCGACGTGCACCGGGTCGGCGGTGGCGTCCGCGAGGATCGCGATCTCCGTGGGGCCGGCCTCCGCGTCGATGCCGATACGGCCCTTGAGCAGGCGCTTGGCCGCGGCGACCCAGATGTTGCCGGGGCCGGTGACCATGTTCACCGGACGGCACTCCTCGGTGCCGTACGCGAACATCGCGACGGCCTGGGCGCCGCCCGCGGCGTACACCTCGTCCACGCCGAGCAGGGCGCACGCGGCGAGGATCGTGGGGTGCGGGAGCCCGCCGAAGTCCTTCTGCGGCGGCGAGGCGACGGCCATCGAGCCCACGTTGGCCTCCTGCGCGGGCACCACGTTCATCACCACGGACGACGGGTAGACCGAGCGGCCGCCGGGCACGTACAGGCCCACGCGCTCCACCGGCACCCAGCGCTCGGTGACCGTGCCGCCCGGCACGACCTGCGTGGTGTGGTCCATGCGGCGCTGCTCGCCGTGGACGAGCCGGGCGCGGCGGACCGACTCCTCCAGCGCGGCCCGCACCTTCGGGTCGAGTTCCGCCAGTGCCCGGGTCAGCGCCTCGGCGGGGACGCGCACCCGGTCGATGGTGACGCCGTCGAACTTCTCCGCGTAGTCGATCAGTGCCGCCGTGCCGCGATGCTTCACGTCCTCGCAGATCGGGCGCACCTTCTCCAGGGCGGCCTCGACGTCCAGCTCGGCACGGGGCAGCAGATCGCGGTCGATGCCGTCCTCGGGGAAGGCGTCACCGCGCAGATCGATTCGGGAGATCACCCTCCCAAGTGTAGAGAACCGCCCACGGCGGCTTCGCCGAGTATCAGTCCCTGATACGCCCACGGTTCCCCAGCACTGATCATCCCCGCTAGCGTTTCCGTCGTCGTCGCCAGCCAGGGGAGGGATCTCGGTGACCGAGCCGCCGGACATCGCGCCGCCGCACGACTGGACCCCGGTCGAACAGGGCCTGTGGCGGGCCTTCCGCCTCGGCGAGCTGTACGACCTGCGCACCGGGATACCCGAGCGGGACGACCCGGCCGCCGACCTCTTCTGGGGCCCGGACCGCACCGTGCGCGCCGAGACGATCGCCCGTCTGCTGCTGGACGGACCGCAGGCCGCTTCCGGGCGTGTCTCGTGCGTGAAGCTGTCCGGCGCGCAGATCAGCGGGCAGCTCAACCTCTCCGGCGGCGCGGTGGTGCCGTACGTCGAGCTGCACGACTGCCGCTTCGAGGAGCAGGTGCTGCTCGCGGAGTGCAGTTTCACCACGCTGCGCATGGTGCGCTGCGCCATACCGCGACTGGAGGCCGCCCGGCTGCACACCTCCGGCGACCTGCACCTGCCCCAGTGCACGATCGAGGGCGGCGTCCGGCTCACCGACGCCCACATCGGCACGGACCTGCTGCTCAACCAGATCACCCTGCGCAAGGACCGGCACGGCCGCGCGCTCGCCGCCGACGGGCTCAGCGTCGCCCAGGACGTCGAGGCCGAACTGATGGAGGCGACCGGCGAGATCAGCCTGCGCAGCGCCCGCATCGGCGGCCGCCTGAGCCTGCGCGGCAGCCGGCTGCGCAATCCGGACGGGCGCTACGCGCTCAACGCCGCCCGGGTGACCGTCGAGCACACCCTCTACCTCAGCGCCGGCGGGACCCGGCCCTTCAGCAGCGACGGCGGGGTCCGGCTGGACGACGGGCGCTTCGGCAACGGCGTGATCATCCACCGGGCCCGGTTCCGGCTCTCGGAGGGCCAGCAGCTGTCCCTGCGCCGCGTCCAGACCCCGGAACTGCGGCTCACCCTCGACCAGCCGCCGAACGGCACGATCTCGCTGGCCGGCGCGCGGGTCGGCAACCTCACCGACAGCCGCACCTGCTGGCCCGGCACCGGCAGCATGGACCTGACCGGGTTCAGCTACGGCTCGCTCAACCCCGAGGGCTCCTTCCCGCTCCGCGCCCGCATCGCCTGGCTCGCGGCGGCCACCCCGGAGTACAGCCCCGAGCCCTATGAGCACCTGTCCGCCGCCCTGCGCGCGAGCGGCGAGGACGCCGACGCCCGCGAGGTCCAGCTGGCCAAGCAGCGGCGGCGCCGCGAGACCCTTCCCCTCGCCGGAAAGCTCTGGGGCTACCTCCAGGACATCACCGTCGGCTACGGCTACCGGCCCGGCCGCGCGGCGATCTGGATGGCCCTGCTCTGGGCGGTCGGGGCCGTCTTCTTCCGGGCCCACGGCCGGCCGGATCCCGCCGACAGCGGCGCCTTCCCGAACTGGGAAGCGCCCTTGTTCGCTCTCGACCTGCTGCTCCCGGTCATCAACCTCGGGCAGGACAACGCGTGGCGCCTGACGGGGGCGGCCCAATGGGCCGCGGCGATCCTGACGATGCTGGGGTGGATCCTGGCGACGACGGTCGCGGCGGGGGCGTCGCGGCTTCTGCGCCGCGGCTGACCCGTTTTTTCCCCCGCCCTCCCGCCCGTGTGCCCGGCGCGGTCTGGCACCCCGGCGCGCGTTTCGTTGGGTGCCGGGGTCGGGGCCTCCGGGGCTGGCCATTCTGGACAGCACATTTTGGTGCCTCGGGCACTCTGCGTTGGTCACTCCGGGTTGTGCACCCAAATATGCTCCACAGTCCAGAACGCCCACCCCTACGACCCCGCCCCCTCCGCAGTGTTCGCGCCTGATCCCCAGTTGGGGGTGGAAGGCGGCCATGGCACAAGCCCGCGGTTTGTGCGGCAGCACATCAGCCGCCCAGCCGTCACCGCCCACACCGACGGGGCCGTATCCAGGCAACCGCGGTCACCCCGGTCCGCCTCCATACCCCCCACTGGGGATCAGGCGCATGACGAGACGGAGGGGGCGGGGGTGGTGGGGGCACCCCCGGCCGAAGGCTGGGGGAGGGTGGGTGTTCTGGACTGTGGAGCATATTTGTGTGCGGCACCCGGAGTGATCAATGGAGGGTGCTGGAAACGCACGTAAATGTGCTGTCCAGAATGGCCAGCCCCGGAGGCCCCGACCCCGGCCCAGGAACACACGCGCGCCGGGGTGCGTGACTTCACAGGGCACACGGGAGGGCGGGCGGGGAAAAAACCCAGGACGGCAAGCCCGCCGGGAGGCCTTAGGCTTGCTCGACGTGACCGCTCCCCTTCCGCTGTTCCCGCTGAGCTCCGTGCTCTTCCCAGGGCTCGTGCTCCCGCTGAACGTCTTCGAGGAGCGGTACCGCGCCCTCTTCCGGGATCTGCTGGAGCTGCCCGAGGACGCGCCGCGCCGGTTCGGGGTCGTGGCGATCCGGGACGGTCACGAGGTGGCGCCCGCGGGTGAGGAGGACGGCGCGGCGGCGGGGCTCGCCCCGGACCTGGCGGCGTCGCTGTTCACGATGGGCTGCACCGCGGAGGCGGCCACGATCGGGGAGCGCGAGGGCGGCGGCTTCAAGGTCGTGGCGACTGGCACGACCCGCTTCCGGCTGGTGTCGGTGGACACCACGGGCCCGTACCTCGTCGGCGAGGTCGAGGACGTGCCGGAGGAGAGCGGCAGCGGCTCCGGCGCGCTCGCGGCGGGCGTCGCGCGGGCCTTCCGTACGTACCAGAAACGGCTGGCCGGGTCACGCGAGTCCAGCATCGCGGGCGCCCAGGAACTCCCGGACGACCCGACCGTGCTGTCGTACCTCGTGGCCGCGGCGGCCGTCGTCGACACCCCCGCCAAGCAGCGGCTTCTGGAGGCCGCGGACACCGCGACCCGGCTGGAGCAGGAGCTGCGGCTGCTGCGCCGGGAGGCCGCCGTCATCGACAAGCTGGGCACCCTGCCCGCCGTGGACCTCACCCGCCAGGCTCCGAGCCTCAACTGACGGATCGTCAATTCCACTATGGCCAAGAAGAAGCAGTCGCCGTCCGGCGGTACGCCCGCCACCGTCGCCCTGGAGAAGGCCGGCGCCGCCTTCACCGTGCACGCCTACGCGCACGACCCCGCCTCGGAACTCGGTTACGGCGAGGAGGCGGCACAGGCGCTCGGCACCTCTCCCGACCGGGTGTTCAAGACCCTCGTCGCCGACGTGGACGGCGCGCTGACCGTCGCCGTCGTCCCGGTCGCCGGTTCGCTGGACCTGAAGGCGCTGGCCACCGCGGCGGGCGGCAAACGGGCGGCGATGGCCGACCCGGCGGCCGCCGAGCGCACGACCGGCTACGTACGAGGCGGGATCTCCCCGCTGGGGCAGCGCAAACGGCTGCGCACCGTCGTGGACGCCTCCGCGCTGGAGCACGCCACCGTCTTCGTCTCCGCGGGCAAGCGCGGCCTGGAGGTCGAGCTGGCCCCGCAGGACCTGATCGGGCTCACGGACGCGGTCACGGCGCCGATCGGCCGCGGCTGAGCGGCCGGCGCGTCAGCCCTTCGGGGGCAGGTGCGGCCCGTGGTCGTCCCAGTACGACGGCAGCGCGGGCTCGGGGTCGCGCGGGCCGAGGCCCACGGTCAGCAGCAGGTGCGTGAGGACGGCGCCCACGGGCCAGGCCAGCAGCGCGCCCTTGGCCTGGAGCTGGAGAGGGCCGTCGAAGACCTTCTTCGGGCCGACGGCCTTGGCGTGCGCTATCAGGTCCGAGGTGGGGCCGAGCCAGACCCCCATCCGCCAGGCGAGCAGGGAGCCGAGCACCGCGCCCACGGCGAGACCGAGCACCACGCCCACGCCCCCGCGCCGCACCCGCCAGAAGGCCACGGCGCCGGTCAGGACGCCCATGCCGAGCCCGAGCAGCACAAAGGTGCCGTCGCCGCCGACGGCCTGCTCGCCCTCGGTGTCCTTGAGGTAGACCGCCTTGCCGTCGGAGATCAGCGGCACCCGCGGCGCCAGCCAGAGCCACAGCGCTCCGAGCAGCACTCCCGCCACCGCCACGAGCACGGCGGTCAGGGCGCCCTTCTTGAGCTCCTGGGCGGGGGCCATGCGCGCGTCGTCGTCCGGGGGCGGCGGCAGCGGCGTGGAGGGCCAGTGATCATGCGGCGTCAAGGGTGCAGTCACCCTGCCATCGTGCCAGGTCCGCCCGTGGGACGCCCCACCGGCACCTCACACCCGTCCCTCACCGGCACGCCGCCCGGCGGTACGCCCACGTGGCCACGGCCAGCGAGACCAGGCCGACGGCGGCGCACACCGAGAGGTCCCCGACCACCGCCAGCCAGTCCGGGTGGGCGTCGAAGCTGCGGATGAACGCCTCGACCCCGTACGTGGACGGCAGCAGATCGCGCACGTACCCGATCGGCGCGGGCAGGTTGCCCGCCGGGAGGACGCCCAGCAGCAGCGCGGCCGACATGCCGAGCTGCCCGGCGAGCGTGGCCAGCTCCTGGCGCGGGGCGAGCAGCCCGAGGGCGGCCCCGAGACCCGACAGCGCCGCACCGGCCAGCGGGATGACGGCGGCCAGTACCCACAGATGGGTGAACGGGAGCTGGAAGAGGCCGCAGCCGATGGCGGCGGTCACCAGCGTGCCGGGCACCGTGAAGGACGCGTACGCGCCCGCCGCGCCCAGCACCACCGCCGCGGGCGGCACAGGGAGCGTCGCGTAGTGGTCGAGGCCGCCGGAGGCACGCAACTGGCCGAAGTACTGGGCGAGCAGGTTGAGCGCCACGAAGGCGACGACGAGGACGCTGGAGCCGGCGACCACCGCGCGGGCGGCCGCGCCGCCGTGCACGACGCCGCGCATGAGCACCATGATCCCGACCGACTGGAAGGTCGCGACGAACAGCAGCGGGATGCGCGCGACCCGGGCCCGCGACAGCTGCGCCCGGTAGACCGCGATCAGCGCCGGGAACAGCCGGGTACGGGGGGCGAGCGGCGCGGCCGCGCCCGGGAGGGGTCCGGCAGGGGCCGTCGAGAGGGCCGCCGCCGCGGTGGTGTCCGCTCCCGCGGAGATGATCGTCACGCGGCGCCGCCCCCTTCCCCCGCGAGTCCGACCGGGCTCTCGTTCACGTTCCGGGCCACGGTCGTTCCCCTCTTGGCTCCATCGCCGGTGTTCACGCCTTGACCAGTCCCTTCCGGCGGCCGCCGAGGGACAGATAGACATCCTCCAGGCTCGGCGTCGCCAGCGTGAAGTCGTCGAGCGCGGCGAAGGCCGGGCCGCCGGTCACCTCGGCGACGACCGCGCGGGCGCGCTCCTGCGGCAACCGCAGCGTCCAGCGGCGCCCGGTGATCCGCGCGCCTTCGCGCAGCCTGGCGACGCCGGGCACGGACAGCGGGGGCTCGTCGCGCCAGACCAGGTCCAGCCGGACCTCGTCGGCGACGAGCGCCTTGAGGCCGGCCGGGGTGTCGCACGCGATGACTCGGCCCTCGTCGACGACCGCGACGCGGTCCAGGACGGTCTCCGCCTCCAGCACGTTGTGGGTGACGAGCAGGACCGTGACGCCGCGCTCGGCGCGCCGCCGGTCGATCGCCGCCCACACGGCGCGCCGGGCGACCGGGTCCATGGAGGTCGTCGGCTCGTCCAGGACCAGCAGCGGCCGCTCCCCCACCAGCGCGGTGGCCACGCAGGCCAGCCGGCGCTGGCCGCCGGAGAGCTTGCGCAGCGGGCGGGAGGCGAGCGGGGTCAGCCCCAGTTCCTCCAGGACGGCGTCCCGTTCGGCGCGCGCCGACCGCGCGTCCAGTCCGCGCAGCCGCCCGGTGGTCTCGGCCGCGAGGGCGACGGTCAGCTCGTCGAGGGCGCTCGACTCCTGCCCGAGATAGCCGACGAGGCGGGAGGCGCGCTCGGGGTGGCGTACGAGGTCGTGGCCGAGGAGGTCGACGCTCCCGGAGTCCGGCCGCAGCAGGCCGGTCAACTGCCGCACCAGGGTGGTCTTCCCGGCGCCGTTGGGGCCGAGCAGCCCGAAGATCTCGCCGCCGTGGACGTCGAGGTCGATGCCGTCGTTGGCCCGCACGGCCGGTTTCGCGGCCGCGCGGCGTCCGCGTCCGGCCGGATACGTCTTGACGAGCCCGCGCACGGTCACCACCACCGCCGTGCGCGCGGCGGTGTCCTGTCCCGTGCCCGTACTCACGAGGGTCGAGACTACGCTCCATCCCGGCCGGTATGCGCCTCAGGGTCGGCCCGGAGCCCCTTCACTCCGCCGCGGAGGGCCGCGCGACGACCGCGCGGGCGTCCACCTCGCGCCAGAAGCCCGCCCGGATGGCGTAACGGTCGTGCTCGTCGATCTGATCGTCCTTGTGGGCGAGCAGCCCGAAGCGGGCGGCGTAGCGCAGCAGCTCGCCGTCGATGCGGTGCGGGACGCGCGGGTACTCGGCGGAGAGCAGATGCAGGTGGAGGCCCTCGGTGAGACGGCCGATCCAGCGCCGGGCGAAGACCTGTCCGACCTCGTACGGGTCGCCGCTGACGGCGGTGATGTCCTCCTCGCGGTCGGCCCAGCGCTGCTCGGCGCTGGTGAGCTGGGCGAGGGTGGGCAGCCCGGCGTCGGCGGCGTCGCTGCCGCCGACCATGCCGCGGTCGGAGGACCAGCGCAGCGTGGCACCGGCCGGGGCGGAGGCGGGGTGCGGGGTGGTGTGGCCGCGGTGCACGATCCCGGCGAGGTCCTTGGGGGTGGGCACGAAGCCCTTGCCGGTGGCCACGGGAGGGTCGGCGAGGATGCGGGAGCCGTTCTGCACGGCGGCGGCCACGGCGGGCTCGGCCGCGGGCGGCTCCTCGGGCGCGGCGGGCTGCGGCTCGGCAGGGGTGGGTTCGGGGAGCGGGGCGGAGAGGATGGCGGCGATCTCGGGGCGCGGGGTGGGCGGTGCGCACACCCCCGCGGGCTCACGGACCCGGATCGCCCGGGTGATCCACTCGCGGTCCAGCACACGGCGTTCGTCGGCCTCGGCGACCAGGTCCTCGGACTGGTTGAAGTCCCCGTCGGCGGCCTGGACGGCCCACAGATGGACGGCGACGCCGTGCTCCTTCGCCGACATCATGCCGGGCAGCAGATCACCGTCACCGGTGACGAGCACCACGTCGGCGCAGGCCCCGTTGCGGGCGAGTTCGGACAGCTCGGCGTGCATGGCGGCGTCCACGCCCTTTTGCGCCCAGCGTCCGTCGGTGCGGGTGAGCGCGCCGAGCCGCACGGTGACGCGCGGCATGACCCGCAACCGCCGGTGTTCGGGCTGCGGTACGCGGTCGGGGGCGCCGTCGAACCAGTAGATCCGCAACAGCGGCTGCCCGGTCTCCTTCTCCGCCCGTTCGCGCAACCCCGCGACGATCTCCGCGTGATCGACCAGGATCCGGGAGCGCGAGGGCTCTCCGGCCAGCAGGCTCGCGGCGGCGCCGAGCAGATAACCGGCGTCCACCAGGACGACGCAGCGGTCCATCGGTCTCACCCTCTTTTCCGGAGTCCTGTCGTCCGTCCCCCCGACGTTTCCCCGAGTCTGCCCGAACACCGGCTCGTTGTGACCTGTTGGGCGATCACCGGCGCGCCACACTGGGCAACTGCCCGAAATGCGACCTTCGTACTCCCGTGCAAGCCTGAGTTCGGCCCATTCCGAGATTTCCCCCAAGGAGGAACATCGTGGGCAAGAACAAGAACCGGGGCGAGCGCACCGGCCAGCGATCCGAGCGCGGCACCTCCGCGACCACCGAAGAGCACGCGAAGAGCGCCGGACGCGAGCACATCATGACGGCCCCGGGGGCCGAACCGCACGTGTCGCAGAAGAGGCAGAAGAAGTTCGGCCACAACTAGCGCCGGACGGCAGCGATCAAGGGTGGCATCCCGCTCGGGGGTGCCACCCTTGATGCGTATCTCCCCTGTGCACGGAGGGTGATCGGGAGGGAGAGAGGGCAGGGGCGGGCGGTCAGCTCGCCTGCTGGGCCGCGCCGAGACAGGCGGGGCCCAGGAGGGCCTTGAGGTCGCCGAATAGTGCCGGGTCGGGAGTGACCCGATGCCGGTCCAGCCGCAGCACGGTGGTGGAGCGGGCGCCCTGCAGCCGCACCCGCACCTCGGTGCTGCCCTTGTGGCTGGCCAGCACCTCGCCGAGCCGGGCGACCAGCGGCGGGGTCACCTTGACCGTCGGAATGGAGATCGTCACGGGGGCGTTGGTGCCGGCGTCACTGAGGTCGGGGACCATCAGCTCCATCGCGACCAGCCGCGGGATGTCCTCGCGCTTGTCGAGGCGGCCCTTGACGAAGACCACGGCGTCCTCGATCAGCTGCGTGGAGACCAGCTGGTAGGTGGCCGGGAAGAACATGCAGTCGATGGAGCCGCCGAGGTCCTCGACGGTGGCGATCGCCCAGGCGTTGCCCTGCTTGGTCATCTTGCGCTGGAGGCCGGAGATGATGCCGCCGATGGTGACGATCGCGCCGTCGGAGTAGTCGCCGGCAAGGGCGGCGATGGCCGCGTCCGCTTTGTCGTTGAGGACGTGCTCGATACCGAAGAGCGGGTGGTCGGAGACGTAGAGGCCGAGCATCTCCCGCTCCTGCGCGAGCAGATACGTCTTGTCCCACTCGATGTCGGAGAAGGTGACGTCGAGCCCGAAGCCCGGCTCGTCGGCCGCGGCGTCGTCGCCCATGCCGCCGAAGAGGTCGAACTGCCCCTCGGCCTCCTTGCGCTTCACCGCGACCACGTTGTCGATCATCGGTTCGTAGTGCTCGGTCAGGCCCTTGCGGGTGTGGCCCATCTCGTCGAAGGCGCCGGCCTTGATCAGCGATTCGACGGTGCGCTTGTTGCAGACGACCGCCTCGACCTTGTCGAGGAAGTCGGGGAATGCGGTGTACTTCCCCTTGGCCTTGCGGCAGCGGATGATCGAGTCCACCACGTTCTGGCCGACGTTGCGGACGGCGGTCAGGCCGAAGAGGATCACGTCGTCGCCCTGCGCGGTGAAGTTGGCGTCCGACTCGTTCACATTCGGCGGGAGCACCTTGATGCCCATGCGGCGGCACTCGTTGAGGTAGATCGCCGACTTGTCCTTGTCGTCGCGCACCGAGGTGAGCAGCGCGGCCATGTACTCGGCCGGGTAGTTGGCCTTGAGGTAGGCGGTCCAGTAGGAGACCAGGCCGTAGGCGGAGGAGTGCGCCTTGTTGAACGCGTAGCCGGCGAAGGGGACCAGCACGTCCCACACCGCCTGGATGGCCTCGTCGGAGTAGCCGCGCTCGCGCGCGCCCTTCTGGAAGGGGATGAACTCCTTGTCGAGGACCTCCTGCTTCTTCTTGCCCATCGCGCGGCGCAGCAGGTCGGCCTGGCCGAGCGAGTACCCGGCGAGCACCTGGGCGGCCTTCTGCACCTGCTCCTGGTACACGATCAGGCCGTAGGTGATGTCGAGGACCTCCCTGAGCGGCTCCTCCAGCTCCGGGTGGATCGGGGTGATCTCCTGCTGCTTGTTCTTGCGCAGGGCGTAGTTGATGTGCGAGTTCATGCCCATCGGGCCCGGCCGGTAGAGGGCCGAGACGGCGGAGATGTCCTCGAAGTTGTCGGGCTTCATCATGCGCAGCAGGGAGCGCATGGGGCCGCCGTCGAACTGGAAGACGCCGAGGGTGTCGCCGCGGCCGAGCAGTTCGAAGGTCTTGGGGTCGTCCAGCGGCAGCGCCAGCAGCTCGATGTCGATGCCCTTGTTGGTCTTCACCAACTTGACGGCGTCGTCCATGATCGTGAGGTTGCGCAGGCCGAGGAAGTCCATCTTCAGCAGGCCGAGCGACTCGCAGCTCGGGTAGTCCCACTGCGTGATGGTGACGCCGTCGGAGTGCCGGACCCAGACCGGCACGTGGTCGGTGATCGTCTCGCTGGACATGATCACACCGGCGGCGTGCACGCCCATCTGCCGGACCAGGCCCTCGACGCCGCGGGCGAGGTCGATGACCTTCTTGGCGTCCGGCTCGTTCTCGTACATCCCGCGGATCTCGCCGGCCTCGCTGTAGCGCGGGTGCGTCGGGTCGGTGATGCCGTTGAGCGGGATGCCCTTGCCGAGGACGTCGGCGGGCATCGCCTTGGTGAGCCGGTCGCCGACCGCGTACGGGTAGCCCAGCACGCGGGCCGAGTCCTTGATCGCGTTCTTGGCCTTGATGGTGCCGTAGGTGCCGATCATGGCGACCTTGTCGGCGCCGTACTTCTCGGTGACGTAGCGGATCACCTCGGCGCGCCGGCGCTCGTCGAAGTCGATGTCGACATCGGGCATGGAGACGCGCTCGGGGTTGAGGAAGCGCTCGAAGATCAGGCCGTGCTCGATGGGGTCGAGGTCGGTGATGCCCATGGCGTACGCGACGATCGAGCCGGCCGCGGAGCCGCGGCCGGGGCCGACGGCGATGCCGTTGTTCTTGGCCCACATGATGAAGTCGGCGACGACGAGGAAGTAGCCGGGGAACCCCATCTGGATGATGGTGTCCATCTCGTACTCGGCCTGCTTCATCCGGTCGTCCGGGATCCCGCCGGGGTAGCGGCGGTGCATGCCGCGCAGCGTCTCCTCGCGGAACCAGGTGACCTCGGTGTACCCCTCGGGCACGTCGAAGCGGGGCATCAGGTTCTTCTCCTGGAACCAGCCCTCGGTGTCGACCTGCTCGGCGACCAGCAGCGTGGTGTTGCGGCAGCCCTCCTGCCAGGCGTCGGACGAGTCGATGGCGAGCATCTCGTCGGTCGTCTTCAGGTAGTAGCCCGTGCCGTCGAAGCGGAAGCGGTCCGGGTCGGAGACGTTCTTGCCGGTCTGGATGCACAGCAGGGCGTCGTGCGCGTCGGCCTCGCTGGCGTACGTGTAGTGCGAGTCGTTGGTCACGACCGGCGGGATGCCGAGCTTCTTGCCGATCTCCAGCAGTCCGTCGCGGACCCGGCGCTCGATCTCGATGCCGTGGTCCATCAGCTCCAGGAAGTAGCGCTCCTTGCCGAAGATGTCCTGGTACTCCGCCGCCGCCTTCAGCGCCTCGTCGAAGTGGCCGAGCCGCAGCCGGGTCTGCACCTCGCCCGAGGGGCACCCAGTGGAGGCCATCAGGCCCTCCGACCACTGGGCGATGGTCTCCTTGTCCATCCGGGGGTACTTCGTCAGCCAGCCCTCGGCGTAGGCGTCGGAGGAGAGCCGGAAGAGGTTGTGCAGACCCGTCCGGTTCGACGCCCAGATCGTCTTGTGCAGATACGAACCGGAGGCCGAGACGTCGTCCCGCTTCTGGTGCGGCTGGCCCCAGGTGATCTTGCGCTTGTTCCGCCGCGACTCGGGGGCGACGTACGCCTCGATGCCGATGATCGGCGTGATCCCGGCGCCCTTGGCCTGGTGGAAGAAGTCGTAGGCCCCGTGCAGGTTGCCGTGGTCGGTCATGGCGATGTGCGTCATGCCCATCTCACCGCAGGCCTTGAACATGTCCTTCAGCCGCGCCGCGCCGTCCAGCAGCGAGTACTGGGTGTGAACATGCAGATGGGTGAAGGGCGTGGTCACGGGAAGCGACACCTCCGGCATCGGTGGTCATCTGGCGGCGAGGGGAATCCTACGCCGGGGGTCCGACAACCACGGTCCGGACGGCCGGGCCGGGCGGGTGAGCCGCCCCGGCCCGGACCGTCCGGCGCGCCGGTTCCGCCGCCGGCCGTCCGGGAGTCGTAGATGACGTCCACAAGATCGCGGACCCGGGTCCGCGCCACGTGCCGTACCCGGGTCGCTGCCGGACGCCGCTCCCGCCGTGCCGCCGCCGCGCGATGCGCGACGCGCGACGCCGGCCGGGAAACGGCGCTTCAGGCGGTGATCACCGCACCGGCGAGCTGACCCGCTCCACCTTCTGGGTGCCGGACAGCGTGCGGTACGAACGCTCCCACGTGGAGGCGGCGTTGGCGTCGGTCCGGTCGGACAGGACGTAGTAGTCCATCTGCGCCCGCTCGCCGGTGATGTCGAGCACGCCGTAGCCGTGCGAGTCCATGTCCACCCACTTCACGTGCCGGTTGGCGACCTTGACGGCGGCCTCGGCGATCGGGGAGACGGTGCCCGGGGCGACCTTGAGGATGTCGTCCAGGTTGTCCGACGTGACGGAGGTGACCACGAACTCGGTCGCCGCCGACGCCGACAGCGGGTAGGTGGCGGCCTTGACCGGGACGTCGTTGGCCCACGCCATGTGGATGTCACCGGTCAGGAAGACGGTGTTGCCGATGCCGTTGTCCCGCAGGTGCGCCAGGATCTCGCGGCGGTCGTCGGTGTAGCCGTCCCACTGGTCGGGGTTGATCGCCAGGCCCTCGCCGGGCAGGCCCAGCAGCTTCGCCAGCGGCGCGAGCAGGTAGTCGGGCAGCGCGCCGAAGGCGACCGGCGAGATCATCACCGAGTTGCCGATCAGCCGCCAGGTGGTGTCCGAGGCCTTCAGCCCCGCCTTCAGCCAGTCGAGCTGGGCCCGGCCGGTGATCGAGCGATTGGGGTCGTCGACCGAGCCGCTGCCGACGCCGGCCTGCTGCGAGCGGAAGGAGCGCAGGTCGAGCAGCGACAGGTCGGCGAGCTTGCCGAAGCGCAGACGGCGGTAGGTCGTGCCCGCGATCGAGGGGCGCACCGGCATCCACTCGAAGTAGGCCTGCTTGGCGGCCGCCACCCGGGCGGTCCAGGTGCCCTCGGCGCCCTCGGTGTGGTTCTCGGCGCCGCCGGACCAGGCGTCGTTGGCGAACTCGTGGTCGTCCCAGATCGCGACGACCGGGGCGACGGCGTGCAGCGCCTGCAGGTCGGCGTCGGTCTTGTAGCGGCCGTGGCGGGTGCGGTAGTCGGCCAGCGTGACGATCTCGTGGGCGGGGGCGTGCGGGCGGACGACGGTGCCGCGCGCGCCGTAGCCGCCGCTGGCGTACTCGTAGATGTAGTCGCCCAGGTGCAGCCAGGCGTCCAGGTCGCCGCGCGCGGCCAGGTGCCGGTAGGAGGCGAAGTATCCGGCCTCCCAGTTCGAGCAGGACACCACGCCGAAGCGCAGGCGGGCGGCGGTGGCGTTGTCGGCCGGGGCGGTACGGGTCCGGGCGACCGGCGAGTTCACGCCGCCCGCGGTGAAGCCGTACCAGTAGTCCGTCGCAGGCTGCAGGCCGCGCACATCGGCCTTGACGGTGTGGTCGGAGGCCGCGGTCGTGGTGGCCGTGCCGCTCGCGACGACGGAGGTGAGCGCCTTGTCGGTGGCGACGGTCCAGGTCACCTCGGTCGCCGGGCCGAGCCCGGAGCCGGGGACCGCCTCGGGGGCCGGAGTCACCCGGGTCCACAGCAGGATGCCGTCGGGCAGCGGGTCGCCGGAGGCCACACCGTGCAGGAAGGCGGGCGCGGACGCCGCCTCCGCCTGGCCGGCGGTGGCGGCGAGCGGTATGAGCGCGGCGCCCGTCACTACGGCGCCGGCCTTGACCACCGAACGGCGGCTCGGTGTTCTCGGAGAGGTCTGTGAGGATGCAGAGGTCTCGGTCACGGCCGATCAGATTACGCGTCAGTAACCGCTTCCCGGCACCCCGCTCGCAACTGTTGGCGAAGACTTCGCCAACCGGCCCCCGGCAGGTCGCCGGGGGCCGGATGCTCAGCAAGTGCCGTGCTCTGCCTACTGCTTGGCGCCGATCTGCGCGTCCACCGCCGCCGTGAACTGCTGCGGCGTCATGGTCTGCACGTTCTCGATCGTCTTGCCGTCCAGCTTCACCGTCGGCGTGCCCTGGATGCCGTCCGTGTCGAACTGCTTGGCCATCGTCAGCGCCCACTTGTCGTAGGTGCCGTTGCGGACGGCGTTCTCGAAGGTCTTGTTGCCCTTCAGGGCGGTGACCTTCTGCGCGATCTCGATCAGCTTGGCGTCGCTGCCGAAGTCGTCCTTGGTCTCCTCGGGGTGGACGTCCTTGGAGTAGAGCAGCGCGTGGTACTGGACGAAGGCGTCCTTGCTGACGTTCAGCGCCGCGCCCAGCGCGCTCAGCGCGTTCTTCGAGCCCTGGCCCTGCTTGAGTGCGTCGTCGAGGAAGGCGCCCATGGTGTACGAGATCTTGTACTTGCCCGCCGTGGCGTCCTTCTGGACCTCCTCGCCGGAGGTCTGCTCGAACTGCGCGCAGACCGGGCAGCGCAGGTCCTCGTACACCTTGAGCGTGTGCTTGGCGTTCGCGTCACCGATCTCGATGGACGTGCCGTTCTTGCCCGTGGAGTTGGCCGGCGCCACCAGCTTCTGGTCCGCGGCCTTCTCCCAGTAGGAAGGCGCGTTCATCTTGACCACGGCCACGGCTATGCCGGCGCCCAGCGCCAGGACGCCGACCACGGCGCCGCCGACGACGAACTGGCGGCGGACCTTGTCCCGCTTGGCCTGGCGTTCCCGCTCCACGCGCAGCCGCTCGCGGGCGGCGGTCTTGGCGGTCTGGCTGTTCCTCTTGCTCATGGTGGTGAGTTCTCCGTGTCGTCGTGACGTGCGTGAGGGGATGTGCGGGGTGGAGAGGTCGTGCTCGGCCGGCTCGGCTCAGCGAGCGGCGGCGACGACCGGGGGCCCTCGGCGTACGACGGTGTGGAGCAGCAGGGGCAGCGCGGGCGCGGCGGCGGCCGCCGGCACGGAGCGGCGCGCGGCGGTCCGCGGCCGGGCGGTGCCGCGGAGGGCGGCGACGGCGACCAGCAGCGGCCGGAAGACGGTCCGCAGCAGGCCGTGCAGCGCGGCCTCGCCGCGCCGCAGCCACCAGGCCGCGGTCAGGCCCACGGCGACGTGCACCACGAGCAGCAGCCAGGGCGAGGCCGAGTGGCCGGGGCCCCCAGCGGCACCGGCGAGCGGGCCGCCGACGTCACCGCCGTGACAGGCCAGCGCCTCGTTGATCGAGCGCCACGAGCCCGTGACAGGCCCGCCCGCGGGGCCGTAGCAGGTGTGCTGACCGGCCGTGTACAGCGTGTCCACGGCCAGTTCGAGCGGGACCAGGAGGCCGGCGATCGGCCAGTAGCCGCGCTCCCGGCCACACAGGGCGTACGCGACGCCGAAGACGCCGACGGCGGCCCCTGCCGTGGTCGCCAGAGGCAGGGGCTCCCGCGAGAGCAGGATGTGGGCGGTCGCGGACAGCGTGACGCACAGCGCGGCGAAACACGCCGCGCGCAGCGCCCTCAGCTGGGGTCCGGTCCCTTCCATGGCGCTGAGTGTGCCATGCCGGTGTGTAAGCAATGCCTAAACCCCGGAAAACCCCAGGAACGCGGGCCCCTGGATCACAGCCCGGGGAAGCGGCCGTTGCGGAACAGGTCCACGAAGATCTGGTGGTCCGCGCGGGCCCGCGCCCCATAGGAGTGGGCGAAGTCCACCAGCGCCGCGAGGAAGCCCTCCTCGTCCCGCGCGATGGCCTCGTCGATCGCGTCCTCCGTCGAGAACGGCACCAGGGAGTGGCCGCTCTCGTCGTCCGCCGCCGCGTGCATGGCGGCCGTCGCCCGGCCGAGGTCGGCCACGACCGCCTCGATCTGAGCGGGGTCGTCGATGTCCGACCAGTCCAGGTCCACGGCGTACGGGGACACCTCGGCGACCAGCTGACCGACGCCGTCCAGCTCGGTCCAGCCCAGGTAGGGGTCGGCGTGCGCCTGCAGCGCGCGCTGCGAGATCACCGTGCGGTGGCCCTCGTGGCGGAAGTAGGAGCGGACCGCCTCGTCGGTGATGTGCCGGGAGACCGCGGGGGTCTGGCCCTGCTTCATGTAGATCACGACGTCGTTCTCCAGGGCGTCGGTGTGCCCTTCGAGGAGGATGTTGTACGAGGGCAGGCCCGCGCTGCCGATGCCGACGCCGCGGCGGCCGACCACGTCCTTGACCCGGTGGCTGTCCGGGTTGATCAGGCTGGTCTCCGGCAGGGTCTCCAGGTACGCCTCGAAGGCCCGCAGCACCTTGGTGCGGGTGGCCTCGTCCAGCTCGACGGCACCGCCGTCGGGGGTGAAGCGGCGGTCCCACTCGCGGATCTCGGTCATCGAGTCCAGCAGGCCCACCCTGGTCTGGGCGCGCGCATGGCGCAGCGCGTCCAGCAGGGTGCCCTGCGCGGTGTCCAGGGTGAGCGGGGGCACGGCCTCGTCCTGGGCGAGGGCGCGGATGCGCTCGCGGTAGGCGGTGGCATAGGTGCGCACCAGGCCGGAGATCACGTCGTCGGCCAGCGCCTTGCTGTAGCCGATCAGCGCGATGGAGGCGGCGAAGCGCTGCAGGTCCCAGGTGAAGGGGCCGACATAGGCCTCGTCGAAGTCGTTGACGTTGAAGATCAGCCGGCCGTTGGCGTCCAGGTAGGTGCCGAAGTTCTCGGCGTGCAGGTCCCCGTGGATCCACACCCGGGAGGTGCGCTCGTCCACGAAGGGGCTGCCATCCTTCTCGTCGGCGAGGTCTGCGTAGTAGAGGCAGGCCGTGCCGCGGTAGAAGGCGAAGGCCGAGGCGGCCATCTTGCGGAACTTGACGCGGAAGGCCGCCGGATCGGCCGCGAGCAACTCGCCGAACGCGGTCCCGAAGACCTCGACGATCCGCTCCCCGCGCTGCTCGTCGCTCGTGAGACCTGTGGCCATCTGTCCTGCGCCTCCTGGCTGTACGTGTGTGGGCTCACCGTCGGCCGGGCGGCCGGTCGACGGGTCAACGCAGGAGCGTACGCCCGCGTCACCCGGCCCGGCCCTCGGCGGGGCGTGATATTCGCGTCACCGACTCCGCCCGTTCAACCGGGCACTTCCGGCCCGTGCCGGGCGTTGGGGGGTGCGATGAACACCACCAGGGGGCGGGACACCACACGCGGCCGCAGCGTCCGCCGCACCGTTTTCGGGCTGCTCACACTCGGCGCCCTCGTACTGGCCGCCATGGCCTGGCCCACGGTCTCCGCCCAGGTCCGCGCGGCCAACTGGCCCGAGGAGGCCCCCAAGGGCCCCGACCACATCACCGCCCGCATGACGGCCGTCCGCGACGCCGTCATCAAGGAGTTCGGCCCCCGCGGCCTCCGCGGCGCCCCCGGCTGCTACCGCGAGGACGGCGGCATCGCCGGCGGCGGCGAACACCCCCTGGGCCGCGCCTGCGACTTCATGCTCATGCCCGCCGGCCACAAGGTCACCGGCAAGCGCGAAGCCCTCGGTGAGGACATCGTCGCCTGGGTCCGCGAGCACGCGGACGAATACGGCATATGGTACGTGATCTACGAACAGCACATATGGTCCAGCCGCCTCCCCCAACAGGGCTGGAAACTCATGGAAGACCGTGGCTCGATCACCCAGAACCACTTCGACCACGTGCACATATCGGTCTACTGAGCCGCCGCCCGGCTGAGCTGCGGCAGCCCCTCCAGAAGGCGTGTCGTCCTTGCCGGCTCTGGGTCCGCAAAAAGGGAATGCGGTGGTGGCCTCAGGCGATGACGATGGGCGGACATCCGAGGAGAGAGGGAAAGCCGTGCGATACAAACCGGGCACCGGGAGTACCTGAACGAACTCGCCCAGGAGCTGGCTGTCGCGGACGGTAGACGTAGGGCACGATGCCGCGTCCACAGCTGCAGCCACCACTGGCATCACCTGACCGCCAACCGGGAGACGACCCCGTGACGGCGCTCGCTCACGGGGCGACACCCGCTTCAGGGATGTCAGACGTAGCTGTCAGACATGGCGTTCTTGACGCGTAGTTCAGTCGCCCGAGTGGCCCCAGAAATAGATCTCTTGGGGGTTGCCCTCGTCGTCGTGCAGCACGGCGCATCGTCCGACCCATCGCGATCGGGGGAAGACATCGAAATCTTTGACATGTGCACGCGTCAGCTTGTCGGAGCCGAGCAACTCGCGCGCCTCCTCGGCCGTCACGGGTTCCACGGTGTTGTAGTCCGAGGTGTCTTCAGGTCCCACGACCCGGAAGATGTCCAGGATCGAGTGCGTGCCGGCCTCCTGGACCAGCTCATCGGCCCACAGCGCCTCTAGCGACTGCGGCCGAGGCTCCCGCTCCGCCTCCGGTCGCCAGTCGCCGCCGTTGACCCAGTAGTAGTCGCCAGTCTCGAACACCTCACGCCGTAGTTGCTGCAGCGCCGCGTTCAGGTCTTCCTGGTATGGCACGTAGTAGTCCCATTCCGAAGCGCCCACCAGTCTTCATCCCCTTCCCGCTTCCCTTGGACTGCGGAAGTTAGCACCCAGCTCGGACAGTCAAACCCTGAGCTTGGGAATCACCGACCTGGTCCGTCCCGCCGCTCTTTGACCTGCGGCAATGGTCCTGGGCAGGAGTCGTGGCCGGGCCTTGGAACGACCGTCGGTGGCACTGGTTCAGCGGTCGTTCTGGCACGTATCGGGTACGCAACACTTCACAAGTCGATCCGGGACACGATGGCCTCCGCGTCCCCGACACCTCCGCGACGGGTGACGACGTACGCCGGCCGCAACGGAAGCTCGCGCAGAGCCCGTTCCATCACCTTGAAGAGAGCATCGGCGTCCGGGCGTACACATAGAGCACAACCTCACGCCCGTGGCAGGTTGGCTTTTCGTCCCAAACAGCCGGGAGACGCTACGCCCGGCGGCCGGCTGTTTGGTGCCTGCGGGGCTGTTCAGCGCGAACGCTTGACTCTACGAGCCTGCCGACGCTTTCGATATTTAGGTCCGAGGTTGCCGGCGGCCATCGCCAATAGTGCGAAGCAAGCGGAGCTCATGAAACTCATTGGGTCATCATCGATGGTCCGGCTCATGAGCCAGAACAAGACAGTGGACACGATCCACCACGCCGCGAACGGCCCGATCACAGCCCAGCTGGTCCACCACTTATGCACGTCCGGAGCCTATCCCCCACGCGCGCACAGGCCGGCGGCGGGCAGTGTCCCGAGGCTCCTCGGCGGGGCTGGCGTGAAGGCCGGTGTCACGCAGGAGTGCGCATACGACGCTCGTGCGTCGGTGAGCCAGCGCGATGATCGCTTTGCACGTGCTTGAGCCCTTCATCGCGCATCTTAAGATAAGTCCCGGTTCGGCCCTTCGCGGTTAATGCTGGTCTGCGCGGACAGGTAGAGCACCCGGCGCAAGCGGCGGCTATAGCCTTTGGGGCGGTACAGATTGCCGGTCCATCGTCCGGAGTCACGGCGAACAGGGACGAGCCCCGTCGCGTAGGCAGTGGGACACTCGAGCGGGCATCCAGTCAAGTCGCGATCAAGGGGCCGAGCGCAGTGGGAGCCCTGCGTTGATTCTCCAGGTCTCCGGGTCCCTTGATTCTGCGAGCCACTCGATCAGTTGGCCAACCCCTGCTTCGAACGCGGCACCCAGCGACGTGCGGTCGTCAATGATCAGATCGCGCTCATTGATGTAGTGGGTGTTGTGATTCTCAGTGCACCAGCAAGCCACGCTCACAGCGGCGCAGACGTTCAGGAGGCCTTCGGTAGTCCATCCGATGTCGAGCACAAGCTCCAGCCAGTCGGCGTCCTTGACGTACAGGGAGATCTCCGTGAGCAGGATCTCGGGTACACCGCCGGCGTCCTCTCCGGGGCAGATGACGTGTTGGGGAAACCACTCCCACCTCAGCTCATCCCCGGTTGGCCGTTCGGCATCGAGGGCTGCGGCCGCTTGTCGCATGCGTAGGTGGTCTGCGGCCTCAGCGTGAGGGAACAGCGTCGCCAGGGGCACGCTGTCGAAGCGCCCACTCAGCATGGTCATGCCCATAGTCTGCAGGAGCGGAGCCTTTGGCGCATCGGAACTTGCTGTACTTGCCTGCTGCACGACCGGGTTCACCCGGGATCAAGGACAACCCGGAGAACTTGCGGGCCGTCACCATCGGATTCAGCTCCTGACGATCCCCCCGATGTGGGCTTTCACGTCTCGAGATCCCGCCGCAAGACTCGCGATCTTCTCAACCGTCTCGGCGACCCAATGCAGATCTCCGAGTTTTGCCGCCCGGCCGCATCCGATTGTTTGCCTGAAGAGCTCTTCGGCCTGGCGAATTTCCCGCTTACGGTAGTTCCTGGATGCATGGGAGAAATGCGCGACCCAGTCCTCGTAGGGATTTCGCAACGTGGCCGCAAGATAGGCCTCTCCTCCCCCGTGCCGGGAAATTCCCGTGAGGGCCAGGGCGAGGTCGGTAAGGACGGCAACCGTCCGCGAGTTCCCCAGTCGGCTGGGTTGGGCCGAGAGGCGGAGGTCCATAAGCCGCGACCAAGGGATGACCTGGGCCTCGACCCCCTGGACCCAGTAACCGAGGCCCCCCTGCTCAAGCTTCAGGTACCTGCTCTCGCGGGCAGTCGGGTCGCCGACGATCCACTCGCCTGCGATGAATTCGAGGGGGCCCAACGCAAGAGCGCTCATCGGTCACCCGTCCAATGTCGATCGCCACGTGACTCGCCTGGTTGTGTCCGCTCTACTCTGCCGCCGTCGGCGAGCCGTGTCGCCTCCACCACGAGGTGTCCGTTCGATCGCGTAGCCGGTTCGGGAGGGGCAAGCTACGGACCACGCCCCACCTGGGCCATTAGCCCGACGGCCGCATGACGGCGAATTTCGCGCTCATGGTCGGACCGAGATGGTCCACGAGGCCGCATCCAGGCTGATCTGGCCATGGCAAGTAGTAGAGGAACAAGGCGATTGTCCGCGTCACCTCGGGGACGTCGCGTTGTAGCCGATTCTCCAAGAACCTCAGTGTGGCGCGCCAATCGGACTCTGTATCTCCTCCAAGGAACGACGGGACGGTCTCCTGAACAACGCCCCAGAAGAACACGATCGGCAGGGTGCCGTCCTCGTTGAAGACATGTGCGTCATATAGATCCTCGAAGCCGGGCACACCAGCCACAAAGTCCCGCACGAACTGAACGTCTTGGTCCATCCCATCTCTTGGGCGCACAGCATAGGACAGCGTCTGCAATCATTCCGGCTCGGCCCGTCGTAGCGGACGCTGCCCCGATGGCCGACGGGTTGGGACGGTACGCGAAGCATGCGCTGACTCGTCCTTCGGCCCTCGGCAGGAGAACTGCAGCCCTGTCAGTGCCCCCTGCGATGCTTTCCAGGTCGTCGCGACGGGAGGAATCATGGGCATCGGCTACAAGACGTCATGGCTCGCGGTCCGGGATGCCGGGCCGGAGGAAGTGGCGGACGCCCTCGGGTTGCGGCACCGCCGGAGCATGGACTGGCAGGGCGGCACCGAGGTCGCCTACCGGAACGGGGTCTTCGTGGCCAGGCCCGTCGCCGAATGGACGATCGCCCACAGCCGCATCCATCTTCTTCCCGAAACCGACGCGACCCAGCCGCACTTTCCCGCCTGGCTCCGGTCGCTGAGTACGCGGCTCGGCGACCTCCAGTTCTTCACCACCGACCGCATCGGCGAATTCCACGCCTGGGCCAGGGTCGACGCCGGCGAGCTGACCCGCGCCTACTGCTACTTCGGGCAACGAGGCGATGTCCCGCTGCGACTCGGCGAACCCACGGACATCGAAAGGGAACTCGGCGTCGGGGAGCGCGGGCTCGAAGAGGGGCGGCACGACTGGCAGGAGTCCGATTGGGACGCCTGGTTCGCCGCCATGCCCAACGAAGGCCACGTCATGCGCATCGCCCGGAGCTGGGGCATCTGCCCCCTCGACATCCCGGACGACTCAGTCACCCTCCCCGGCATACACGGCCTCCCACCGGGCGTCGAACCGGCGCATACCCCGTGATGTCCGCCGGGCCGCGCGGCGGTTCAGCGCCCCGCAGCGTCCCCAACGCGCATGGCGACGAGGCAGCGGCGGCGGCCCGCCGCGTGCGCGGGCGTCCGGGGAGCTGATGCCCGGCGCGCGTTCACGCCATGGCGACGAAGCCACCCCGGGACCGGCCGTTGGTGAGGAGCTCGTCCCAGTCGATGTCCTCGGGCAGCGCGTCGAGGGAGACCACGACCGCTCCGCCCGCCTGTTCCACGGCGCCGCACCATTGGGCCATGTCTTCCGCCTCCTCCTGCGACCGGGCGCCCTGGACGAGGCATCCCGCGTCGCCGGGGCCGTCGACCACCGACATGGTGAGCCTCGGCATGATGCGCCACTCGGGGCACGACGGCATCCGGCCCTCAGGCGCGTGCAGCGCGGGCAGGCTGCTGTGGATCGGCGCTCCGGCCAGCAGGAGGAACGGGACGGGGCCCAGGGCGAAGTGGGTCTTGTCGCGAGTCAGCAGCACGCGGCGACTCTCTCACGCCCCCGGCCGGATCACGCAGGGCCACGCTTACCCGCGGGGCGAGTCCCCCCACGGGTACGGGATGTTGTGGAGCGTGGACGAGTTGTACGACATGCGGTCCACGTGGGCCTGGTCCCGGCGGGCCTGTTCGATGAGGAGGCCGTCGGCGTTCTCCGTACGAGAGGTGCCGCGGCGCAGGAGCTTGACGATCAGAAAGGCCGCGAAAAGCGCCAGCAGGCCCAGAAAAACCAACAAATCGACCACAGCAGCTCTCCCCCGAGTCAATGGCCACCTCATCCGGATGGTAGCCGTGGACGGCCTGCCGTGTCAGGGGCAGATCCAGCAGTAGAGGCGGCGGCCCGTGGAGCAGGCGCGGGCGGCGAGCGCGGCGAGGTCCTTGAGGAAGCGGCCGAGTGCGTCGGGGTCCAGTTCGGTGCGGGAAGCGCCGGAGACGGCCGGAGCGCGCGAGGTGCGGGCCCAGCCGACGGCGACGTCGTCGAGGAGGCGGGGATCGAAGGCGGCGAGGGCGTCGCGGAAGGTGTCGGAGAGGGAGACGGCGACGACCTCGCCGTCCCCCGCCATGCCGACGAGGGCGCCGCGGCGGGGGTCGGTCTGGACGTCCTCGGCCGCGCGGCCGGTGATCAGCACCTCGGCCGGGAGGAGTTCGACCACCGGGTCGATGCCCTTGACGACCCGCTGGTCGTAGCCGGCGGCGAGGGCCGCGCCGTCGTCGCGGACCACGGCGTCGACCACGGCGCGGACCGCGTCCCGGTCGTCGGCGGCGGAGTAGTAACCGTAGAGAACACCCATGGCCGGATGATCGCATCCGGCACTGACAACACCCCCCGCGCGCAGGGGGATTGCTCCGCTACTCCGCGTCCGCCGCGTCCGCCGCGATGTCGGCGAGGAAGTCCAGGGCGATCGCCCACGCGCGCTCGGCGGCCTCCGCGTCGTAGTCGTCGAGGCCGGGGTCGGTGAAGAGGTGCCCCGCGCCGCGGTAGCGATGGACCTCGACGTCGGCGCCCGCCTTGCGCATCCGCAGGTACCAGGCGTTCAGCCAGTCGTCGGGCTCGAAGGGGTCCGGCTCGGCGACGTGCAGCTGGACGGGCATGTCGGTCGCGGCGTCGTCGGCGATGTCGGAGGTGCCGTGCAGCAGCAGGAGGCCACGGGCCTTGTCGTCGGCAAGGGCGAGGTTCTGCGCGATGGAGCCGCCGAGCGAGAAGCCCGCGTACACCAGGCCGCGTTCGGAGAGCGGTCCCGAGACGGTGACGGCGCGCATCAGCAGTTCGTCGCGGCCGATCTCGTCCTTGATGGCCATGCCCTCTTCGACGGTCTCGGCGGTGCGGCCCTCGTACAGGTCGGGCACGTGCACCTCGTGCCCGGCGGCGCGCAGCCGGTCGGCGGCGGCGTGCACGGCGGGACGGAGTCCGTAGGCGGAGTGGAAGAGCACGATGGTCATGCCGGAGGTCACAATTTCACATCCCATGAGGGCCGCACGATCGGGGTACGGGCTCCATCATGCCCGTTACCGTCGAAGCCATGGATTCCGTCGTACGGCCGCTGGGAGTGGTAGGCGGCTCCCTCATCCTGACTCTTGCCGTGGGCTGGGCCGTCGACCACGCGCTGCGCCGCGCCGACGCCCGCCATCCCGAGACCCCCCTGTGGCAGCTTCTGCGCCGCGCCAGGCTGCCGCTCCAACTGGTCATCTGCAGCTCGCTGCTGCGGGGTTCGTACGAGCAGGCACACCTCGCCCGGGGTCACAGCCGGGCGGTCGGCCAGGTGCTGACGCTGGTGCTGATCGGGGCCTGTGCCTGGCTGGTGGTCCGGGTCGCGGCCGCCATCGTGGAGGCCTCGTACTCGCGGTACGCCTCCGGGGCGCAGGACGCGGCACGGGTGCGCCGGGTGCGCACGCAGGTGTCGCTGATCCAGCGGGTGGTGTCGGCGGTGGTCGGGGTCGTCGCGCTGGCGGCGATGCTGCTGACCTTTCCGGCGATGCGCGGCTTCGGGGCGTCCATGCTGGCCTCCGCGGGACTGATCGGCATCGTCGCCGGCATCGCCGCCCAGTCGACGCTGGGGAACCTGTTCGCCGGGCTGCAGATCGCCTTCGGCGACATGGTGCGGATCGGCGACGCCGTGGTGGTGGAGGGCGAGTGGGGGACGGTCGAGGAGATCACCCTCACCTACCTCGTGGTCCGCACCTGGGACGAGCGGCGGATCACCATGCCGGTGTCGTACTTCACCAGCAAGCCGTTCGAGAACTGGTCGCGCGGCAACACCCGGATGACCGGCACCGTCTACTTCCATCTGGACCACACCACGCCCGTGGACCTGATGCGCGGGCGGCTGCTCCAGGTCCTCAAGGAGTGCGAGCAGTGGGACGGCCGGGCCTGGGGCCTGGTGGTGACGGACGCCACCCCGTCCACGATCCAGGTGCGGGCGCTCGCCACGGCGAAGGACGCGGACGACATCTGGACGGTGCGCTGCGTGGTGCGCGAGCAGATGATCGACTGGCTGCGCCGTGAGCACCCGTACGCCCTGCCCCGCATCAACACCGCCCAGGCCCCGGGCCTGGCCGAGGCCCCGGACCGGGAGCAGGCGACCCCGGACGCCAGCGACATCGGACCGGGCCCAGGAGCCCGGTAGCGGGCCCCTGGGGCACAGAGAACGCCCTCAGGACCTAGCGGGACACCCGCAGGCTGCGCACGTCGAGCTGGCGCAGCACCCGGTCGACGATCTCCGGGTCGTAGCCGGGTTCGCTGCGCGCCGCGAGGATCTCGTGCCGGGCGGCGGAGAGCATGTCCCGCTGCACGCGTTCGAGGGTCTTGATGCGGCTCACGCGTGCGGTGTGCCGGTCGCGCTTGTCGTCGTCGACGATGTCGGGGCAGATCCGTGCCCCGACGTCGAAGGCGCGCCGGTGCAGGAGTTCGGAGACGTCCTCGGGGAAGCTCTCGGTCGCCTCGACCTCCTTCAGCCGCTGCTTGGCCGCCGCCATGGCGCGCAGCGCGAGCAGCATCTCCATGTCGTGCTCGATCTGGGTGTCGCTGCTGACCCCGAGCCGTCTGACGACCCACGGCAGGGTGAGTCCCTGCAGCACCAGGGTGGTCAGGACGACGGCGAACGCGATGAAGAGGATCTCGGCGCGGGCCGGGAAGGCGTCGCCGTTGTCGATGGTGTGCGGGATGGCCAGGGCCAGGGCGACGGACGCCACGCCGCGCATGCCGGACCACCACATGACGACGGTCTCGCGCCCGCTCATCGGGATGTCCTCGTCCAGGTCGCGCCGTTTGTGCAGCTTCCTGGCCGCATAGGAGGCGGGCAGCAGGTACACGAGCCGTACGACGATCACGGCGCCGACGACGAGCGCCGCGTGACCGACCATCGTCCCCCAGCGGCCGGCCCCGACGCCGAAGACGTTGTGCAGCTCCAGGCCGATGAGACCGAAGGCGACGCCGGTGACCAGGGTGTCGACGACCTCCCAGAAGGTGGCGCCGACCAGTCGTCCCGTCACGTCGTCGGCGTCCACGGCGTGCTCGGCCAGGAAGAGCGCCGTGGTGAGCACGGCGAGGACGCCGGAGCCGTGGGCCTCGTCCGCGATGGCGTACGCCGCGAAGGGGACGAGCAGGGACAGCCCGATCTGGAGGGTCGGGTCGCCCACGACGCCCATCAGCTTGGAGGCCATCCAGCCCAGGGCGACACCGACCACGACCGCGACGACCGCCGACAGCAGCAGCTCGCCGAGCGCCTCCGGCCAGGAGAAGGAGCCGGTGACGGCCGCGGCGACTGCCACGTTGTAGACCACGATCGCGGTGACGTCGTTGAACAGCCCCTCGCCCTCCAGCGTGGAGATCATGCGCCGGGGCAGGCCGAGCCGCCCCGCCACCGCGGTGGCCGCCACGGGGTCCGGAGGGGCGACGAGAGCGCCGAGCGCCACGGCGCCGGCCAGCGAGATGCCGGGGACGACGGCGCTGGCGATGCCACCCACGGCCGCGGTGGTGATGAGCACCAAGGCGACGGCGAGCAGGAAGATCGCCCTCTTGTTGGCGGCGAACTGCCGCCACGAGGTGCGCTGCACCGAGGCGTAGAGCAGTGGTGGCAGCACGAGCGGCAGGATGAGCGCCGGGTTGATCTGCACATTGGGCACGAACGGCAGCAGGGCCAGGACGACCCCGAGCAGTGTCATGAGAACGGGCGACGGCAGCCCCAGCCGGTCGCCCAGCGGCACCATGATGATGGCCGCGAGCATCAGGGCGAAGAACAGCGCGAGTTGATCCACGCCCCTAGCGTGACATGTCCGCGGAGCCGACCCCGGTCAGCCGGTCACAGCGCGCGCCTCATGGAGCGGTGGGCGATGCCCGCCTCCTCGTACTCCGCGCCGAAGGACTCGTAGCCCAGGCGCTCGTAGAAACCGAGGGCGTGGACCTGCGCGTGCAGTTCGACGACGCGCAGTCCGAGCTGCCGGGCCTGCTCCTCCACGGCCCGCACCAGCGCCGCCCCCACGCCCAGCCCGCGGGCCGCGGAGAGCACCGCGAGACGGCCGAGCACGCCGGTGCCGTCCGCGCCGGGGAGCAGCCGGCCGGCGCCCAGCGCGCCGTCGGGGCCGATCGCCATCACATGGACGGCGGTCGCGTCGAGTTCGTCGTACTCCAGCTCGGCGGGCACCTTCTGCTCCAGCACGAAGACCTCGTGCCGTACGGCGAAGTACGCCTTCAGGTCGTCGGGGCCCTCGGGCACCCGGATCGTGTAGGACTCAGGCACTGTCGCCCCGCACTATGTCGAGGGCGTGCTGCAGGTCCTCGGGGTAGTCGCTCTCGAACTCGACCCAGGTGCCGTCCCCCGGGTGCGTGAAGCCCAGGCGTACGGCGTGCAGCCACTGGCGCCCGAGCTCCAGCCGCTTGGCGAGCGTCGGATCGGCACCGTAGGTGAGGTCGCCGACACAAGGGTGACGGTGAGCGGCCATGTGCACGCGGATCTGGTGGGTGCGGCCGGTCTCCAGCTTGATGTCCAGCAGCGAGGCCGCGCGGAACGCCTCGACCAGGTCGTAGTGCGTGACGCTGGGCTTGCCGTCCGCGGTCACGGCCCACTTGTAGTCGTGGGTGGGATGGCGGCCGATCGGCGCGTCAATGGTGCCGCTGAGCGGGTCGGGGTGGCCCTGGACGAGGGCGTGGTAGCGCTTGTCGACGGTCCGCTCGCGGAACTGCTGCTTGAGGTCGCTGTAGGCGATCTCCGACTTGGCCACGGCCATGAGTCCGGAGGTGCCGACGTCCAGCCGGTGCACGACGCCCTGGCGCTCGGCGGCGCCGGAGGTGGAGATCCGGTAGCCGGCCGCGGCCAGGCCGCCGATGACGGTGGTGCCGGTCCAGCCGGGGCTGGGGTGCGCGGCGACGCCGACCGGCTTGTCGATGACGACCACGTGCTCGTCGTCGTGGACGATGCGCATTCCCGGCACCGGCTCCGCGACGATCTCCACGGGCCGCGGCGGGGCGGGCAACTCGACCTCCAGCCAGGCGCCGCCCGAGACGCGGTCGGACTTCCCGGCGGTGCTGCCGTCGATCGTCACCTTCCCCGCCGCCGCCAGCTCGGCGGCCTTGGTCCGGGAAAATCCGAACATCCGGGCGATGGCGGCGTCGACACGCTCGCCTTCGAGACCGTCGGGAACAGGGAGGGACCGAACTTCGGCAGACATACTCACCTGGTCGAGTATGCCGGATGGGCGACCCGTGCTTTCCCGTCGTTGCCCCGGCCGAGCCTTCCGGGCCCCGGCCGCGACGGGCCGGCGACGGGCGGCGGCGTCAGTCCTTGTGGACGGTGCCGTCCGGGTCGAGGCCCCTGAAGGAGAGCAGGACGATCAGGATGCCGCCGCAGACGATCGCCGAATCGGCGAGGTTGAAGACGGCGAAGTGGGCGGGGGCGACGAAGTCGACGACGTGCCCCTGGAGGAAGCCCGGTGCCCGGAACACCCGGTCGGTGAGGTTGCCGAAGGCGCCGCCGAGCAGCAGCCCGAGCGCGATCGCCCACGGCACGCTGTGCAGCTTCCGCGCGATGCGGGCGATCACCACGATCACCGTGACCGCGATCACGGTGAAGACGATCGTCATGCCCTGCCCGAAGCCGAAGGCCGCACCCGCGTTGCGGACCGCCTCCAGGCGCAGGTAGCTGCCGATCACGTCGATCGGCTCATGCCCCTCCAGGCGGGTGACCACCCAGATCTTGGACAGCAGGTCCAGGGCATATGCCAGCGCCGCCACGCCGAGCAGCACGGCGATGCGCCGCGGCCCCTTGGGGACGGTCGCCTCCGTGCCGCCGGTCGGCTCTTCCGCCGTGTCCGTCGCCGTCTCCTGTGCCTTCGCCATGTGAGTCCTTCAGCCCCGATGTCCCGGCCAGGCCTGATCCTGACGCAGACGAGGTTACGGCACACACGTCCGATACAGCGGGGGCGGCCGGGCGCGGCCCCCGCGAGAACTCAAGTGCGGCGCTCCTGTCGCTGCTTGCAGTCGACGCAGAGCGTGGCCCTCGGGAAGGCCTGCATGCGCGCCTTGCCGATGGGCTTGCCGCAGGACTCGCACAGCCCGTACGTACCGGAGTCGAGCCGTTCCAGCGCGTGCTCGGTCTGGGCGAGCATCTCGCGGGCGTTGGCGGTGAGCGCCATCTCGTGCTCGCGGGTGATGTTCTTGGTGCCGGTGTCGGCCTGGTCGTCACCGGCGCCGTCACCGGAGTCGCGCAGCAGGCCGGTGATGGCGTCCTCCGAGGTCGTGATCTCCGTCCGCAGCCGGTCCATCTCGGCCAGCAGCTCGGCGCGCGCCGCGTCCACCTCCTCGGCGGACCAGGGCTCCTCGTCGGGCCGGACCGCCAGGTCCCCCGGGGCCACGACGCCGGTCGGCCGGGCGATACGGGCCGTGGGCACCGCGGAGGCGGGTCCCCCTGCTGCGGCCGTACCGGCCGCGGTCTTCTTCGCTACCACCTTCTGGGCTCCCTTTTTCGTCGCCTTCGCGGTCGTGCCGGCCTTCGCCGGCCCGGACGCCTTGGCGGGCTCGGCCGTCCGGCCGGCCTTCGCGGACTTTCCCGGCTGGGCGGCCTTCTTGGCCGCCGGCGCCTTCTCCGCCGCGGGGGCGGTCTTCTTCGCCGGGGGCGCGGTCTTGCGCGCCGCGCGTCCCGCCGTCGTACCGGCCTTGCCCGACTGGCCCGTGCTGCGTGCGGGCGCCTTCGTCGTGGTCTTGTCAGCCTCCGCCACGGCCGCTCTCTTCCCTGCGGCCTGAGCCGCGGTCTTCCGCGTGCTTTCCGCGGTCTGCTTCACGGCACCCGCCGCCTTCTTGGCGGGCGGCTTCACGGACGCCGCCCTCTTCGAGGATGCCGCCTTTGTGACGGATTTCGCTTTTCCTGAGGACGCCACTTTCTTCGCGGGGGTCTTGGAAACGGTCTTGGCAGGGGTCTTCGCGCGGGTCTTCGCTGGGGCCTTCGCGGGCGCCTCCACAGGGTCCGGGTCCGGCTCCTTGACACGGGATACCGATTTCCCCGCCTTCGCCGCCTTGGCGCCGCCCGCGGCGGCTTTCCTGCGTGCGGGCGCGGAAGGGGCGGGGCGTTTGGCCGCGGCCCTGGGCGCGGCTTTCCCGCGGTCCGCGGAGGCGGCCATGGGCGTCGCCTTCTTCGCCGTCGCCTTCTTCGTGGCGGTGGTCTTCTTCCCCACCATGGTCGCGACCCCTTCACATATTGTGATCTTGCTCGCGAATCGTGCCGGAACGATAAATCGCCTCCGGACCCGCGGCAACGGGGCACGCCGCCGGATTCGCCCGCCTTGCCCGGCCGGGAGGCGGGTCTGCATCCGTTGTGCCCAGCTCTTCGCCAGGTATTCCGGTACCAACCGGTAGCGAGGTGCGCACCGGGCCATTCGGGTCACTCCCACCCCGTGGGAAACCCGGCCGACGGGGTGCCCCCCGTCCCCTTACACTGGGCGGAGCGAAAGGCGTGGAAGGGGACGAGTAGCGCCGCACGCAGCCCATAGCGACCCGGGGACGGTGGAAGCCCGGGGGTGTGCGCGACGTGAAGATCACCCCGGAGCCGCCGGAAGAAAGCCCGCGTGGGCGAGTAGACCCGGTAGCGCGACCCCAATGAGGGGGCTGCGGAACGACCCCGCAAGGGGCCCGCCCGCCGCCAAGGAGGGTGGTACCGCGGGACCGGCGCAGCAGCCGGCTCTCGTCCCTCCGACGGAATACGCACGCACCAATGACGTGTCCGCCGGAGGCAGAATCCGATGACGCAGTACCGCCAGGTCCCCGCTCAGGTCGACCTGCCCGCGCTGGAGCACGAAGTGCTCGCGTTCTGGCAGGAGAACAAGGTCTTCGCCCGTTCACTGGAGCAGACCCAGGGCAAGCCGGAGTGGGTCTTCTACGAGGGCCCCCCGACCGCCAACGGCATGCCCGGCGCGCACCACATCGAGGCCCGCGTCTTCAAGGACGTCTTCCCGCGCTTCAAGACCATGCAGGGACACCATGTGACCCGCAAGGCCGGCTGGGACTGCCACGGCCTCCCGGTGGAGCTCGCCGTCGAGAAGGAGCTCGGCTTCTCCGGCAAGAAGGACATCGAGGCCTACGGCATCGCCGAGTTCAACGCGAAGTGCCGGGAGTCGGTGACCCGCCACACCGACGCCTTCGCCGAGTTGACGACCCGTATGGGCTACTGGGTCGACCTGGACGAGGCCTACCGCACGATGGACCCCGAGTACATCGAGTCCGTCTGGTGGTCGCTGAAGCAGATCTTCGACAAGGACCTGCTCGTCCAGGACCACCGCGTCGCGCCCTGGTGCCCGCGCTGCGGCACCGGCCTGTCCGACCACGAACTCGCCCAGGGCTACGAGACCGTGGTCGACCCCTCGGTCTTCGTGCGTTTCCCGCTCACGTCCGGCCCGCTGGCAGGCGAGGCCGCGCTCCTGGTGTGGACGACCACGCCCTGGACGCTGGTCTCCAACACCGCCGTCGCCGCGCACCCCGACGTCACCTACGTCGTCGCGACCGACGGCAAGGAGCGGCTGGTCGTCGCCGAGCCGCTGCTCGGCAAGGCGCTCGGCGAAGGCTGGGAGGCCACCGGGCAGTCGTTCACCGGCCGCGAGATGGAGCGCTGGACGTACGACCGGCCCTTCGAGCTGGTGGAGATGGAGGACGCCCACTTCGTCGTCAACGCCGAGTACGTCACGACCGAGGACGGCACGGGCCTGGTCCACCAGGCGCCCGCCTTCGGTGAGGACGACCTCAAGACCTGCCGCGGCTACGGCCTGCCCGTGGTCAACCCGGTGCGCCCCGACGGCACCTTCGAGGAGGAACTGGAGCTCGTCGGCGGCCAGTTCTTCAAGAAGGCGGACGAGGCCCTGGTGGCCGACCTCCAGGAGCGCGGCCGGCTCTTCCGGCACCTGCCCTACGAGCACAGCTACCCGCACTGCTGGCGCTGCCACACCGCGCTGCTCTACTACGCGCAGCCGTCCTGGTACATCAGGACGACCGCGGTCAAGGACGCGCTGCTGCGCGAGAACGAGCGCACCAACTGGTTCCCCGAGACGGTCAAGCACGGCCGCTTCGGCGACTGGCTGAACAACAACATCGACTGGGCGCTGTCCCGGAACCGCTACTGGGGCACCCCGCTGCCCATCTGGCGCTGCGGGGAGGGCCATCTCACGTGCGTCGGCTCCCTGGCGGAGCTGTCGGAGCTGGCCGGCACCGACCAGTCCGGCCTGGACCCGCACCGCCCGTTCATCGACGACGTCACTTTCGCGTGCCCGCAGTGCTCGGCCCCCTCCGAGCGGGTGCCCGAGGTCATCGACGCCTGGTACGACTCCGGCTCCATGCCGTTCGCGCAGTGGGGCTACCCGTACCGCAACAAGGAAGTGTTCGAGCGCAGCTACCCCGCGCAGTTCATCTCCGAGGCGATCGACCAGACCCGCGGCTGGTTCTACACGCTGATGGCGGTCGGCACCCTGGTCTTCGACCGGAACTCCTACGAGAACGTGGTCTGCCTCGGCCACATCCTCGCCGAGGACGGCCGGAAGATGTCCAAGCACCTGGGCAACACCCTGGATCCCATCCCGCTCATGGACCAGCACGGCGCCGACGCCGTGCGCTGGTTCATGGCGGCCGGCGGCTCGCCCTGGGCCGCGCGGCGGGTCGGCCACGGCACGATCCAGGAGGTCGTCCGCAAGACGCTGCTGACCTACTGGAACACGGTCGCCTTCCAGGCCCTGTACGCGCGCACCTCCGGCTGGGCCCCCGGCGACGCCGACCCGGCGCCCGCTGACCGCCCGCTGCTGGACCGCTGGCTGCTCGGTGAACTCGGCGCCCTGGTGCGCGATGTCACCGGCGCGCTGGAGTCCTACGACACCCAGCGGGCCGGCAAGCTGCTCTCCTCCTTCGTGGACGACCTGTCCAACTGGTACGTCCGCCGCTCCCGGCGCCGCTTCTGGCAGGGCGACCGGGCGGCGCTGCGCACCCTGCACGACGTCGTGGAGACCGTGACCCGGCTGATGGCGCCCCTGGTGCCGTTCATCACCGAGCGCGTCTGGCAGGACCTGGTCGTCCCGGTCACCCCGGGCGCACCGGAGTCCGTGCACCTGACGAGCTGGCCGGCGGTGGACGAGGCGCTCGTCGACCCCGTCCTGTCCGAGCAGATGGCCCTCGTACGGCGTCTGGTGGAGCTGGGCCGGGCCACGCGGGCGGAATCCGGGGTCAAGACCCGACAGCCCCTCTCGCGGGCGCTGGTGGCCGCGGCGGGCTTCGAGTCGCTGGGCGAGGAACTGCGGGCGCAGATCGCGGAGGAACTGAACGTCGCCTCCCTGGCGTCGCTCAGCGAGGTCGGCGGCTCCCTGGTCGACACCACGGCCAAGGCCAACTTCCGCGCGCTGGGCAAGCGCTTCGGCAAGGGAGTCCAGGCCGTCGCCAAGGCCATCGCCGAGTGCGAGGCGGCGGCGCTCTCGCTCGGCCTGCGCGAGGGCACGGCCTCCGTCGTGGTGGACGGCGAGCCGGTCGCCCTCTCGGCGGAGGAAGTGATCATCACCGAGACCCCGCGTGAAGGCTGGTCCGTCGCCTCCGACTCGGGCGCGACCGTCGCGCTCGACCTGGAGGTCACCCCGCAGCTGCGGCGGGCGGGTCTGGCCCGTGATGTGATCCGGCTCGTCCAGGAGGCCCGCAAGAACAGCGGCCTGGACGTCGCCGACCGCATCGCGCTGCGCTGGGCCGCCGCGGACGCGGAGCTGGCCTCGGCCCTGGAGGAGCACGCGGGGCTCGTCGCGGACGAGGTCCTCGCGACGGACTTCGCCTCCGGCGGCCCCGAGGAGGGCTACGGACCCGCCTTCACCGACGAGGCCCTGGGCCTCACCTTCCACCTCCGCAAGCGCTGAACGGCAAGCGGCGGGCGGTGAACGGAGTACGCCGCGCTTAGCCCATCCGGGTGCACGCGCGCCCAAGCCGCCCCCGTCCACATCACCGTGGACGGGGGCGGCTTTTTGCGCGGCCGGCGTCCCCCTGCCAGGACCCGGGAAGCACAAAAGGGCCGGGCCCCCGAGGGAAGCGATTCCCTGGGGGCCCGGCCCTGTGTGGTGCCGTGGTGCGCGCCGCGTGAGCGGCCGAAGCGACTTAGTTGTCGTCCTCGTCGATCAGGAACCCGCGCATCGGCGTGGGCGCCTGCTGCAGCGGCGCCGGCCCCTGCGGCCGCACCGGTGCCATCGGCTGGGTCATGGCCGGCGACATCTGCTGCTGGCCGCCGTAGGTCGGGTTGGGGCCGCCGTGACCGCCCATGCCCTGACCGCCGTAGCTCTGGCCGCCGCCCATGGTGCCGGCACCGGCCGTGGCCATGCCACCGCCCATGGTGCCGCCACCCATGCCACCGCCCATACCGCCGGAACCGGAGGAGAGGGAGGGGGCCGCGGAGGTCCGCGGCGGGGCGAGCGAGTCGTCGGCCTGGTTCTCCAGCTGGCGCAGCTGGCTCTCCAGGTAGGACTTCAGACGGGTGCGGTACTCGCGCTCGAAGCCACGCAGGTCCTCGACCTTGCGCTCCAGCGTCGCGCGGGCGGACTCCAGGGAGCCCATGGCAACGCGGTGCTTCTCCTGCGCGTCCCGCTCAAGCGCGTCCGCCTTGGCGCGGGCGTCCCGCTCCAGACCCTCGGCGCGGCTGCGGGCCTCGCCGACGATCTTGTTGGCCTCGGCGCGGGCCTCGGCGATCGCCTGGTCGGCCGTCTGCTGGGCGAGCGAGAGCACACGGGCGGCGCTGTCGCCGCCGGGGCCCTGCTGCTGCATGGGGTGCTGGCCCATCGGACCGGGACCCTGCTGCTGCATAGGGTGCTGGCCCATGTGGCCGGGACCCTGCTGCTGCATCGGGTGCTGACCCATCGGACCGGGACCCTGCTGCTGCATCGGGTGCTGGCCCTGCATGGGGCCCTGCTGCTGCATGGGGTGCTGGCCCATGTGGCCCTGCTGAGCGCTGGGCCCGGCGGGCAGGGCGAGGCCACTGCCGGGTCCCTGGGGGCCGCCCATCTGCTGCGGCGGCACCGGCTGCGGTCCGGATATGGCGGCGGGCACGGGGGCCCCGGGGCCGCCGCGGCCGTCCTGCGGCTCGGGCTTGCGCATACCCTGCTGCTGGTTCTGCGCGGCGGCGCGGGTGGCCGCCGCCAGCTTCGCCCGCAGGTCCTCGTTCTCGCGCAGCAGCCTGGTCAGTTCCGCCTCGACCTCGTCGAGGAAGGCGTCCACCTCGTCCTCGTCATAGCCTTCTCGGAGGCGGACGGTAGTGAACTGCTTGTTCCGCACGTCCTCGGGGGTCAGTGGCATCTCTTCACCTCAACGTGATCGTCGACATATCGGGAGCCCGCATCGGTCATCTCAAGCCCCCCACGACGGTGAGCAGGATGTACACGATGATCATCAATACGAAGAAGGACAGGTCGAGCGCCACGCCCCCGAGACGCAGCGGCGGAATGAACCGCCGCAGAAGCTTGAGTGGCGGATCGGTGACAGTGTAGGTGGTCTCCAGGACGACCACCATGGGCTTCCCAGGCTGCCACGATCGGGCGAACTGGAAGACATAGTCCATCACCAACCGGAAGATCAGGACAAGCAGGAAGCACATCAACGCGATCCACAGCACCTGGAGTGCGATGTCCATCGCGCGTCCCTCTCCTCTGCCTGTTCGTGGGCCTCGCGGCCGGTTTCATACGGTTGCGTATCTCAGCTCTGATTGAAGAACCCGCCCTCGGCGATGCGGGCCTTGTCCTCCGCCGTGACATCGACGTTAGCAGGCGACAGCAGAAACACCTTCTGCGTCACCCGCTCGATGCTCCCGTGCAGCCCGAAGACCAGACCGGCGGCGAAGTCGACAAGTCGCTTTGCGTCCGTGTCGTCCATCTCCGTCAGATTCATGATCACCGGGGTGCCCTCGCGGAAGTGTTCCCCGATGGTACGGGCTTCGTTGTACGTCCGGGGGTGGAGTGTCGTGATCCGGTACGGCTCTCGTTCGGACACGACCTTGGGCATGATCACCGGTGCGTTCTTCTCCAGGCTATGGCGTTCTTGTGTGATGGATGCCACTGGGGCGATCCGTGGTTCCCGAGGGACCGGCGGGTGCACGAGGCGTGCCGGCTCTTCCGGTTGCGTCTGGTGCGGCGGCTGGTGGGACGGGTGCGGCTGGTGCGGCTGGTGCGACCGGCGGGGACGCTCCGGCTCCGGCTCGGGCTCGAACTCGTCGTCCGGGTCGAATCCCGGGCCGTCGTACCCGTCGTCCTCCACGAGGCCGAGGTAGACCGCCATCTTGCGCATCGCGCCGGCCATGCTCTGCGTCCTCTCAGCGGGGAAAGACCATATTTTTTGTGTGGTCCGACTTGGTTGGTGACGTTACCGGAGCCCGGTCCGGACTCCGAGTACCGCGCTACCGATGCGTACGTGTGTCGCACCTGCGGCAACGGCCTCTTCGAGATCCGCGCTCATCCCTGCCGAGACCATGTTCGCAGCAGGATGCATCTCGCGCAGGCAGGATGAGATTTCCGCCAGCCGGCCGAACGCGGCGCGGGATTGACCCGCGTAGGCGCCGGCCAGCGGCGCGACCGTCATGAGGCCGTCAAGTCGCAAGCCCGGAGCGGCAGTCACCGCTTCGGCGATCCCTTCGACGGCATCGGGTGCGATTCCGCCACGGGCACCCTGGGCCCCCGACTCCGCGTCCAGCGCCACCTGGACGAGGCAGCCCAGTTCACGTCCGGCCCGGTCCGACTTCATGACCGCGGCGGACAGCGCCTCGACCAGCCGGACCCGGTCCACCGAGTGCACGACGTCGGCGTAACCCACCACCGAGCGCACCTTGTTGGTCTGCAACTGGCCGACGAAGTGCCAGCTGAGCAGCAGATCCGCACAGGCCTCGGCCTTGGGCGCGGCATCCTGGTCGCGGTTCTCGGCGACCTCGCGGACGCCGAGTTCCGACAGGATCCGGACGTCACTGGCGGGATAGGTCTTGGTGACCACGATCAGGGTCACCTCGTCCCGGGCCCGGCCGGCGGCCTCGCACGCCGCGGCGATGCGCTGCTCCACGCGGGCCAGATTCGCCGCGAGTTCGGCCCGCCGCTCGTCCGTTCGGCCGGTCATCGTGCGTCGCTCACTGGTCGCCGTCCAGCCAGACATATCCGGCGAGCCGTCCGGTGGTGCGCTCGCGGCGGTAGGAGAAGTGGTCGCCCGACTCCATGGTGCAGATATGTGATTTCTCACCTGCGGGAACGCCGAGACGGGCCAGTTGGGCGTGGACCCCGGCGGCGACATCGACGGAGGGGGTGCCCCAGCTGGTGGTGGCCCGCGCCTCGGGGACGGCCGACGCGACGTCCGCCCGCATCTGCTCGGGCACTTCGTAGCAGGCGCCGCAGACCGAGGGCCCGGTGACGGCGATGATCCGCTCCGGCCGGGCGCCGAGCCCGACCATCGCCTCGACCGTCGCGGGGACGACTCCGGCGACCAGTCCCGGCCGGCCGGCGTGGGCCGCGGCGACGACTCCGGCTTCGGTGTCGGCCAGCAGGACGGGGACGCAGTCGGCGGTCAGCACCGCGAGCGCGAGACCGGGCCGGGTGGTGACGATCGCGTCCACCTCCGGTACCCGGTGCTCACCCCATGGGGCGGCGACCACGGCCACGTCGTTGCCGTGCACCTGCTTCATCCACACCACGTGCGCCGGGTCCAGGCCCAGTTCAGCGGCGGCGAGGCCACGGTTGGAGAGTACGGCGGCGGGGTCGTCGCCGACCGCACCGCCGAGATTGAGGCTGTCGTACGGAGCGGCGCTCACCCCGCCCCACCTGTCGGTGAAGGCGAAATGGGCGCCGCCCGGACGTGCGTGGTTGTGCGTTATCACGTGAGGGAGTGCTTACTTGAGGAAGTCGGGTACGTCGAGTTCCTCGGCGCTGGTGTCCTGGTAGGGACGCGCCGGGGGAACCTGCGGGGCGGCCGGCTGGGCCGGGACCTCGGCCACCGGCTCGGGCTGGGCCGGCTCCTCGTCGCGCTGGGTGACACTGCCCAGACCCGCGAAGGCCGGACGCGCGGGCTCGGCCGGCGGGGTGGCCGGGCGGACCGGGGAGGCCGCCGTCGTGCTGCTGTCGTCACGCGAGCTGCCGTACGCGCCGAGCACCTTGTCCCGGTTGCTGCGGGTCGGGGGCTGGCCGCCGTCGAACCCGGCCGCGATGACGGTGACCCGGACCTCGTCGCCCAGGGCGTCGTCGATGACGGCACCGAAGATGATGTTGGCCTCGGGGTGCGCGGCCTCGCTGACCAGCTGGGCCGACTCGTTGATCTCGAACAGGCCGAGGTCGGAGCCGCCGGAGATGGAGAGCAGCACGCCGCGCGCTCCGTCGATGGACGCCTCCAGCAGCGGGGACGAGATCGCCATCTCCGCGGCGGCGACCGCGCGGTCGTCGCCGCGGGCCGAGCCGATGCCCATGAGAGCGGAACCCGCCTCGGACATCACGGACTTCACATCGGCGAAGTCGAGGTTGATAAGGCCCGGTGTGGTGATCAGATCGGTGATGCCCTGGACACCGGAGAGCAGCACCTGGTCCGCGGACCGGAAGGCGTCCAGCACGCTCACCTGGCGGTCCGAGATGGACAGCAGCCGGTCGTTGGGGATCACGATGAGGGTGTCGACCTCGTCGCGCAGCTGGGCGATGCCGTCCTCGGCCTGGTTGGCGCGGCGGCGGCCCTCGAAGGTGAACGGGCGGGTGACCACCCCGATCGTGAGGGCGCCCAGCGTGCGGGCGATGTTGGCGACCACAGGCGCGCCACCGGTGCCGGTGCCGCCGCCCTCACCCGCGGTGACGAAGACCATGTCGGCGCCCTTGAGCACCTCTTCGATCTCCTCGCGGTGGTCCTCGGCGGCCTTGCGGCCGACATCCGGGTTGGCGCCGGCACCGAGGCCGCGCGTGAGTTCGCGGCCGACGTCGAGTTTCACGTCGGCGTCGCTCATCAGCAGGGCCTGTGCATCGGTGTTGATCGCGATGAACTCGACGCCCTTGAGACCGACCTCGATCATCCGGTTGATGGCGTTGACGCCACCGCCGCCGATGCCGACGACCTTGATGACTGCGAGGTAGTTCTGCGGTGCTGCCACGTCGAAGGCCTCTCGCCTCGAGTTACGTATACCTGTGGGACGGTCGGGAGGTGCCGGCCGACCCGAACCCTAACCCTCAGGTTTAGGGTTACCAGTATGTCTGTCCCGCACGTTCTTTGGGACAGGACACTAAATCGACAAGCGGTTCGCGTTCAACGAACACGCCGAACCTCCCGTTTTTCTTTTGACCCTATGTGATCACGCAGGTGCCGGACCAACCAGGGTGTCGAACTGAAGGCTGAGACGTCAACCGTCCGATGCCGCAGGGGCTGTTGGGGCACTCACGTCGTAGAAGACAGCACCCTCTTCGACTTTCATGAGCGCGGCGAGCGCGAACGCCTTTTCCTCGCCCCGCTCCACACTCCCCCACACCACGGTGCGTCCGCCCGCCAACTCCACCGAGATGTCGTCCCAGGAGCGCACTTGGATCAGACGGGCCTGCTGGTAGGCGGCTTTCGGGAGGTCGGCGGCGACCTGGACGGCGGCGGCGAGGAGGCGTTTCGTCCCGAAATGGCGATAGCTCGCCGAGTCGCGGTCAGGGCTCAATTCGATGACCGGGACACCCTTGATCAGGTCATGGATCTCCGCGAACCGTACGCCGTCGGCGTCCACTTCGATGAAGTTCCCGCCATCTTTCACCAGGGCCGCGGGAGTTCGCTCCGTCACTTTAAGAACGATCGTGTGCGGCCATGAACGTTCCACTGTCACATTCGCGATCCGGGGAAGGCGCTCACGCAGCCGGCCGCCCACCGCATCGGTGTCCACGGAGACCAACGGACCACCCAGCGGCACCTCGGCGGCGTCCCGCACTTCGTCCGGGGTCAGCACATCGGTGCCGCTCACGGTGACGGACGTCGTGCGCAGCCATGCCGAGCCGTACACCAGCCAGGCGGACGTGCCCGTGAGAACGCCGGCGGCCGCGAGCGCCGCGAGCGTGATCGCACGGCGGCGGCGGGCCGATCGCGGCGACGGCCGGAACTCGTCGTCGTCCTGGTCGCCGGCCGGCTCGGCGGTGGTCGGTACGGCCACGTTCGTCTCCGGGGGTCGGGGGTGGGTTCGTCCACTGCGCAGCAGGCTAGCCGCCCCGCGCGGTTCCCCGGCGGCCGCACGCCGGTGGGTGGGCCGGGGCCCACCCACCGGGCTCAGCGACGACGGGCGGCGATCGCCTCACGGACCATGCCGACGAGCAGCTCGTCGGCGTGCGGGCGGCCGAACTCGGCCGCGGCACGGGACATTTCATACAGTCGGTGCGGATCGGTCAGAACCGGCAGAACGTTGCCCAGCACCCACTCGGCGGTGAGTTCGGCGTCGTCGACGATGACACCGCCGCCGGCCTTCACCACCGGCTGGGCGTTGAGGCGCTGCTCGCCGTTGCCGATCGGCAGCGGGACGTAGGCAGCCGGAAGGCCCACGGCGGACAACTCCGCGACCGTCATGGCGCCGGCACGGCAGAGCATCATGTCGGCGGCGGCGTAGGCCAGATCCATCCGGTCGAGATAGGGCACCGGGATGTACTGCGGCATGCCGGGCATATTGTCGGCCAGCGGGAGTTCGTTCTTCGGGCCGACCGCGTGCAGGATCTGCACGCCGGACTGCTGCAGGCGCGGGGCGACCGAGGCGACCACCTCGTTGAGCCGCCGGGCGCCCTGTGAGCCGCCGGAGACCAGCAGGGTCGGCAGGGTCTGGTCGAGCCCGAACGCGGCCCGCGCCTCGGCCCGTACCGCGGCGCGGTCCAGCGTCGCGATGGACCTGCGCAGCGGGATGCCGATGTAACGGGAGTGCCGGAGCTTGCTGTCGGGGGTGCTCACCGCGACGTAGTCGGTGTAGCGCGAGCCGATCTTGTTCGCCAGGCCGGGGCGGGCGTTGGCCTCGTGCACCACGATCGGCACGCCGAGGCGCTTGGCGGCCAGATAGCCGGGCAGTGCCACATAACCGCCGAAACCGACCAGGGCGTCCGCCTTGGTGCGCTCCAGGATCTGCTCCGCGGCCTTGATCGTGCCGCGCAGCCGCCCGGGGACGGTGATCAGCTCGGGGGTGGGCTTCCGTGGCAGCGGGACGGCGGGGATCAGGGCCAGTTCATAACCGCGCTCGGGCACGAGCCGGGTCTCCAGACCCCGTTCCGTGCCCAGCGCGGTGATCCCCACGGTCGGGTCCTGCCTGCGCAGGGCATCAGCGAGCGCGAGCGCGGGCTCGATGTGGCCGGCGGTCCCCCCACCGGCGAGTACGACATGCACCGAAATTCACCGCTCCCTGGACGGCCGCCGTCTGACGAGCCGCCTCATTGTCCGTGTCATTGCCCCCGGCCAGTAGCCGGGCCCCCGCGCCTTGAGTGCCGCCCGCGCCCCGGGCTCACTCCTCGCGAAGGAGATGAGCAGCCCGATCGCGAACATGGTCGGCAGGAGAGCCGAACCTCCGTAGGAGAACAGCGGGAGCGGGACGCCGGCGATCGGCAGCAGACCGAGCACCGCACCGATGTTGACCACGAACTGCGCCGTGATCCACGTCGTCACACCACCCGCGGCAAACCTCACGAAGGGGTCCTCCGTACGACCGGCCACGCGGATACCCGCATAGCCTAGAGCCGCGAAGAGGGCGAGCACCGACAGCGTCCCCGCCAGGCCCAGTTCCTCCCCGGTCACGGCGAAGATGAAGTCGGTGTGCGGTTCAGGCAATTGGCCCCATTTTTCCACACTCGCACCGAGACCGGAACCGAACCATCCGCCGGAGGCCAGGGCGTAGATCCCGTGCACGGCCTGCCAGCAGCCGCCACTGGGAGTGACGTCGGTGGCACCGATGCAGGCGAGCCGGCCCATCCGGTTGCCGCTGGTCTTGATCAGCAGGAAGCCGATGACGCCCGCCACCGCCAGCACACCGGCGAACAGCCGCGTGGGGGCGCCGGCGATCCACAGCAGGCCGAAGAGGATCGCGGTCAGGATGATGGCGGTGCCCATGTCGCCGCCGAGCATGATGAGGCCGAGCAGCAGAAAGGCGATCGGCACCAGCGGGATCAGCAGGTGCTTCCACTGGACGAGCAGCTTCTTGTCGTCCTTGCGGGCCAGCAGGTCCGCGCCCCACAGCACGAGGGCGAGCTTGCCGAACTCACTGGGCTGGAGCTGGAACGGCCCGCCGAGGTAGAGCCAGTTCTGGTTGCCGTGGACCGACTGCCCTATCCCCGGCACCTGCACCAGCGCCATCAGGAAGACCGAGCCCACCAGCAGCGGGTACGCCAGCGCCCGGTGCAGCCGCACGGGGATCCGCGAGCCGACGATGAGCAGTCCGGTGCCCAGCACGGCCGCGAAGAGCTGCTTGCGGAAGTAGTAGGTGGACGGCAGCCCGTACTCCAGGGCCTTGATCTGGGAGGCGGAGAAGACCATCACCAGGCCGAGGACGGTGATCAGCATGCTGCTGCCCAGGATCACGTAATAGGCCGTCAACGGGCGGTCCCAGGCCCGCTTGGCCCGGTCGAAGACGACCTTGGCGCCGCGCAGGGTGCTCCCCCGTGAGGTGCGTCGCGGGGGGCGCAACGCGGGCGGCCCGGCGCGGCCCGGCCGGGGCACTGCCGCCGGACGCGCCGGGCGGGCGGGAGCGCCGAGCGCGTTGCGGGAACGAGAACCGGAGGCGCCACCGTGGTCGGCTGCCGTCATGTCCCCTCCTTGGTCGCGGTGCGTGCCGGAGCGGCCTGCGGCTACTGCCCGGTGCCGGGAGCCCGCAGGTCCCGTACGGCCTCCGCGAACGCGTCGCCGCGGACGTTGTAGTTCGCGAACATGTCCATCGAGGCACAGGCCGGGGCCAGGAGCACCGTGTCGCCCGGGCGGGCCAGATCCCGCGCTGCGCGGACGGCGGCCGCCATCGCCCCAGTGTCGGTGCGGTCGAGGTCGACGACCGGGACCTCGGGGGCGTGTCGCGCGAGCGCTTCACCGATGAGAGCCCGGTCGGCGCCGATCAGGACGACGCCGCGCAGCCGCTTGGCGGCGCCCGTGACGAGCTCGTCGAAGGTCGCGCCCTTGGCGAGGCCGCCGGCGATCCAGACGATGTGCTCGTACGCGGCCAGCGAGGCCTCCGCGGCGTGCGTGTTGGTGGCCTTGGAGTCGTCGATGTACGTGACGTCGTCGACCGTGCCGGCGTGCGCGATGCGGTGCGCGTCCGGGCGGAAGGCGCGCAGGCCGTCGCGGACGGCGGCCGGCGGCACGCCGAAGGCGCGGGCGAGCGCGGCGGCCGCGAGCGCGTTGGCGATGTTGTGCGGTGCCGGCGGGTTCACGTCGGAGACCTCCGCCAGCTCCTGGGCGGTGGTGTGCCGCTCGGGGGCGAAGGCGCGGTCGACCAGGATGCCGTCCACGACGCCGAGTTCGGAGGGGCGGGGGCTGCCGAGGCCGAAGCCGATCGCGCGGCAGCCCTCCTCGACGTCGGCCTCGCGCACCAGTGCCTCGGTCGCCGGGTCGGCGAGGTTGTACACGCAGGCGACCTTGTTGCCCTCGTAGATGCGGCCCTTGTCGGCGGCGTAGGCGGCCATGGAGCCGTGCCAGTCGAGGTGGTCCGGGGCGAGGTTGAGCACGGCGGCGGAGTGCGGGCGCACGGAGGGCGCCCAGTGCAGTTGGTAGCTGGACAGTTCGACCGCCAGCACGTCGTACGGCTCGCCGGAGAGCACGACGTCCAGGACGGGGGTGCCGATGTTCCCGACGGCCGCGGTGCGCAGGCCGGCGGCGCGCAGGATCGACGCCAGCATCTGCACGGTCGTGGTCTTGCCGTTGGTGCCGGTGACGGCGAGCCAGGGGGCCGCCGTGCCGGCCGAGGGGGACTCCCGCAGTCGCCAGGCCAGCTCCACGTCGCCCCAGACCTCGACGCCGGCCGCCTCGGCGGCGGTGAAGAGCGGGCTCGTGGGCTTCCAGCCGGGAGAGGTGACGATCAGTTCGGTGCCCTCGGGCAGGGTGGCGCCGTCGCCGAGCCGTACGGAGACACCGAGCGGCTCCAGGGCGGCGGCCTGCGCGCGGTGCCGCTCGCCGTCGCCGCCGTCCACGACGGTGACCCGTGCGCCCAGCGCGGCCAGCACCTCCGCGGCAGGGATCCCGGAGACCCCGAGCCCGGCCACCGTGACCCGGCGGCCCGGCAGCCCGAGCGCTCGGGCCGCCTCGACGGCGTACGCGGGCAGCGTGCGCGGGCCGCTCCGCTCGGCGCCGGATTCCTGCCCGGAGGGCGGCGTCACTGCGCGGCCACCCAGCCCGCGTAGAAGAGACCGAGGCCGACCGCCATGCACATGCCCTGGATGATCCAGAAGCGGACGACGACCAGGACCTCGCCCCAGCCCTTGAGTTCGAAGTGGTGCTGCAACGGCGCCATGCGGAAGACACGCTTGCCGGTCAGACGGAAGGAGCCCACCTGGATGACCACGGAAAGGGTGATGAGGACGAACAGGCCGCCAAGGATGGCGAGCAGCATCTCGGTGCGGGAGCAGATGGCCAGACCGGCCAGCGCGCCGCCCAGGGCGAGCGATCCGGTGTCGCCCATGAAGATCTTGGCCGGTGAGGTGTTCCACCACAGGAAGCCGAAGCAGGCGCCCATGAGCGCGGCCGCGACCACCGCGAGGTCCAGCGGATGGGGCACGTCGTAACAACCCGGCCCCGCGGTGACGACATTGGAGCAGGACTGGCCGTACTGCCAGACGCCGATGACGGTGTACGAGGCGAAGACCATCACCGAGGCGCCGGTGGCGAGGCCGTCGAGGCCGTCGGTGAGGTTCACGCCGTTCGACATCGCGAGGATCATGAACAACGCCCAGATCACGAAGATCACCGGGCCGAGGGACCAGCCGAAGTCCTGGGTGAAGGACAGCCGCGTGGAGGCGGGGGTGACCCCGCGGGAGTCGGCGAACTGCAGCGACAGCACCGCGAAGGTGATGCCCACGATCAGCTGGCCGGCCATCTTCGCCTTGGCGCGCAGACCGAGGCTGCGCTGCTTGACGATCTTGATGTAGTCGTCCAGGAAACCGACGACACCGAGGCCCGCGAAGAGGAAGAGCACCAGCAGGCCGGAGATCGTCGGCCGCTCGGAGGTGATCACCTTGGTGAGCGCGTACGCGACGAGCGTGGCCAGGATGAACGCGATGCCGCCCATGGTGGGCGTACCGCGCTTGCTGTGGTGTTCCTTGGGGCCGTCGTCACGGATGAACTGGCCGTATCCCTTGCGGGCCAGCAGCTTGATCAGCATCGGAGTGCCGATCAGGGAGAGGAACAGGCCGAGGACGCCCGAGACCAGGATCTGGTTCATTACTCAGCGCCCCCACCCTCGGCGCCGTCGGCGAGCAGCGCGAGCGCGACCCGCTCCAGTCCGACCGCCCTCGATGCCTTCACCAGCACGACGTCTCCCGGACGCAGCTCACTGCGCAACAGGTCGATCGCCGCCTCAGCGTCGGACACGTGCACCGACTCCTCACCCCACGAACCCTCGTTGTAGGCGCCCATTTGCACCCAGGCGGCCGCCTGGCCGCCGACCGCCACCAGCTTGCTGACGTTGAGCCGGACGGCGAGCCGTCCGACCGCGTCGTGTTCGGCGAGGGACTCCCCGCCGAGCTCGGCCATCTCGCCCAGCACGGCCCACGTGCGGCCCCCTCGCGCCTCCGCAGCGCGGCCCATCGCCGCGAGCGCGCGCAGAGCGGCTCGCATGGACTCGGGGTTCGCGTTGTAGGCGTCATTGACGACCGTCACGCCGTCCGGCCGTTCGACGACCTCCATACGCCAGCGTGACAGCGTCCCGGCTTCGGAGAGCGCGACGGCGATCTCCTCGGTGGGCATGCCGAGTTCACGGGCTACGGCGGCCGCGGCGAGCGCGTTCGACACGTGGTGCTCACCGTACAGGCGCAAGGTCACTTCGCTGCACCGGGTAGGTGTTGTGAGCGTGAAGACCGCCTGACCTCGGTCGTTGAGACGGACGTTCTCGGCACGCACCTCGGCGTCGGGGGACTCCCCGAACAGCACGACGCGCGCCTTGGTGCGCGATTCCATGGCGCGCACCAGGGGGTCGTCGGCGTTCAGCACGGCGATACCGCCCTCGGCGGCCTCCGGCAGCCCCTCGACCAGCTCGCCCTTGGCCTGGGCGATCTGCTCACGGCCGCCGAACTCGCCGATGTGGGCGGTCCCGACGTTGAGGACCAGGCCGATGCGCGGCGGGGTCAGCTCGGTGAGGTAGCGGATGTGGCCGATGCCGCGGGCGCCCATTTCCAGCACCAGGTGCCGGGTGGACTCGTCGGCACGCAGCGCGGTGAGGGGGAGCCCGATCTCGTTGTTGAGGGAGCCGGGGGTCCAGACGGTCGGGGCGAGCCGCTGAAGCACCTGGGCGATGAGGTCCTTGGTGCTGGTCTTGCCCGCCGAACCGGTCAGCGCCACGAGGGTCGCGCCGAGCCGTTCGATGACGTGCTTGGCCAGCCGTCCGAGGGCGAGCTGGACGTCGTCCACGACGATCGCGGGCACACCGACCGGCCGGGCGGCCAGTACGGCGACCGCGCCGGCCGCGACGGCCCGCTCCGCGTAGTCGTGGCCGTCCACGTGCTCGCCCTGGAAGGCGACGAACAGCCCGCCCGGCTGCACCTGGCGGGAGTCGATCTCCACGGACCCGGTGACCCGCAGGCCAGGGTCCGGTATGTCGTGCGTGCTCCCGCCGACCGCCTGGGCGACCTCGGCGAGGGTGAGTGGGATCACAGCTGGTCCTGGTCCTTCTCCTGCGCTGGCGTGCCCGCGGCGTGCCCGATGGCCGCGCGGAGTACTTCTCGGTCGTCGAAGGGGCGTACCACTCCGGCGATGTCCTGACCCTGCTCATGGCCCTTGCCGGCCACCAGTACGGTGTCGCCGGGCCGGGCCAGGGCGACGGCCGTCGCGATGGCCGCGGCCCGTTCCGGCTCGACGACGACATGGCCCCGCTCGTGCGCCGGGACGCCGGCGGCGCCGGACAGCATCGCGGTGAGGATCGCGAGCGGATCCTCGGACCGGGGGTTGTCGGAGGTGAGCACCACGGTGTCGGCGAGCCGCGCGGCGGCGGCGCCCATAGGGCCGCGCTTGGTCTGGTCGCGGTCGCCGCCGCAGCCCAGCACGATGTGCAGGCTGCCCTTGGTCACCTTGCGCAGCGCCCGCAGCACCGACTCGACGGCGTCGGTCTTGTGCGCGTAGTCCACGACCGCCAGGTACGGCTGGCCCGCGTCGACCCGCTCGAGCCGGCCCGGCACGCCCGGCACGGCGGCCACGCCGTCGGCGGCCGTCTGCGGGTCGATCCCGGCCACCGCGAGGGCGGCGATCGCGGCGAGCGCGTTGGCGACGTTGAAGGGCCCGGGCAGCGGCGAGACGGCACTGACGCGCCGCCCGCCGGGGCCGACGGCGGTGAACGTGGAGCGCAGCGCGCCGATCTCGACGTGCTCGGCGCGCCAGTCGGCGTCCGGATGGCCCTCGGCGGAGAAGGTCGTCACCGGCACCTGCGCCTCGCGCACCAGCCGGCGGCCGTACTCGTCGTCGATGTTGACCACGCCGAGCCGGCTGCGGCGCGGGGTGAACAGCTGCGCCTTGGCCTGGAAGTAGTCCTCCATCCCCGAGTGGAACTCCATGTGCTCGGGGCTGAGGTTGTTGAAGACGGCGACGTCGAACACCGCGCCGTCCACCCGGCCCAGCACCAGGGCGTGGCTGGAGACCTCCATGACGACCGCCCCGACGGCCCGTTCGCGCATCACCGCGAACAGCGCCTGCAGATCGGTGGCCTCGGGGGTGGTCCGCTCGCTCTTGATCCGCTCGTCGCCGATCCGCGACTCCACGGTGCCGATCAGGCCGGTGTGCGCGCCGTGGACCGCGCGCAGGCCGCCCTCGACGAGGTAGGCGGTCGTGGTCTTGCCCGAGGTGCCGGTGATGCCGATCTGGAGGAGGTCCTCGCCCGGCCGGTCGTAGATCTCGGCGGCCAGCTCGCCCATCGAGGACCGCGGGTCCTCGACTGTCAGGACGGGCAGCCCGGTCGCGGCGGCGCGCTCGGCGCCGTCCGGGTCGGTGAGGACCGCGACGGCGCCCAGATCGGCCGCCTGGGCGGCGAAGTCGGCGCCATGGAAGCGGGCCCCGGGCAGGGCCGCGTAGAGGTCGCCCGGACGGACGGCACGCGAGTCATGGGTGATCCCGGTGACCGGGGCGGCGTCCTGCGCGGGCGGCTGCGCGCCCAGCCTCGCGGCCAGATCCGCGGGCGACTTGGGGCGGACCCGGGTCGGGCGGGGCGCGCCCGGCTGGGGCTGTTCGGGTGTGGGGGACTGATCAGCGAGTGACACGGCGGTGAGAGTACCCGCCGGGCCGGGCCCGGGGCCAAAAGGCCTCCGCGCCGGTTCCCGCCCGGCACTTGGCCCGCCGGGGCGTCCGGCACGTTCCGCGTCCGCGGCGGGACCGTGCGTGCCCGCCGCGGCGGGGGCGTCCTCCGTCACGTCCGCCGTCCCCTTCCCGCCTTCGCGTGGTTCACGCCCTTCACGCCCTTCGCGCCGTTCACGTCCTTCGTGCCCCTTCACGACTTGGAGGGGTCCCACTCGACCGGCAGGCTCGGCGTCCGCGTACCGCTCGGCGCCACCCGCAGGGACTTCAGGGCGAACTCCATGACCTGCTTGAAGACCGGGCCGCAGATCTGGCCGCCGAAGTAGCTGCCGCGTGTGGGGTTCTGGATCACGCAGGAGACGGTCAGCCGGGGCTTGTCCGCCGGCGCGAAGCCCATGAAGGAGGCGGTGTAGCCACTGTAGGTGCCGGTGTCCGGGTCCACCCGGTTGGCCGTGCCGGTCTTGCCCGCGACCCGGTACCCGGCGATCCGGGCCTTGACGCCGGTGCCCTGCTCGCTGCCGACGACCGACTCCAGCATCGTGGCGAGCGTCCGCGCGGTCTTCGTGCTGACCACCCGGGTCTTCTTCGGCTCGGGGGCGGGCACGAACTGCCCGTCGGGGCCGGTCGTCCCGCGCACCAGGCTGGGTTCCACCCGGACGCCGCCGTTGGCGATCGTCGAGTAGACCGAGGTGGCCTGCACGGCGTTCAGCGACAGGCCCTGCCCGAAGGGGATGGTGTACTGCTGGGACGCGTTCCAGTCGTCCGGCTTCGCCAGGATGCCGGGCGTCTCACCGGGGAAGTCCAGCCCGGTGGGCCGCCCGATGCCGAATCGGCTCAAGTAGGAGTAGAGGACGCGATTGGCCTGTTTCTGGTTCTTGCCCAGCTGTTCCGCGGCGAGGATCGTGCCGATGTTGCTCGACTTGGCGAGCACGCCGTTGAGCGTCAGGTACCAGGTGCCGTGGTCCACGTCGTCGTGGAAGACCCGGTCGGCGCGGGGCAGTGTGCCCGGCACCGTCACATGGGTCTCCGGGGTGGCCACGCCCTCGTCGAGGACGGCGGCCATGGACATCAGCTTGCTGACGCTGCCGGGCTCGTAGGCGTCCTCGATCGCGAAGTTGTGCAGCGCCGAGGCGTCCGCCTTCGACAGGTCGTTGGCGTCGAAGCCGGGCGAGTTGGCCATGGCCAGGATCTGCCCGGTGCGGGTGTCCTGGACGACGACGTAGCCGCGGTCCGCGTCGGACTCCGCGACCTGGTCGGTGATGGCCCGCTGCGCCGCCCACTGGATGTCGCGGTCGAGGGTCAGCTCCACGTCCGTGCCGGGCTCCGCGGCCCGTTCGCGCACGCTGGCCGTGGGCACCCGGCGGCCTCCGGACTGGGCGTAGGTGATGGTGCCGTCCTTGCCGGCCAGGAGCTTGTCGAGGCTGCTCTCCAGACCGCCGCCGCCCACGTCGGAGGCGTTGACCCAGCCGATGACGCCGGCGGCGAGGTCCCCCGCGGGATAGATCCGCTTGCTGTGCCGCAGCCGGAAGACGCCGGCCAGGTAGTTGCCGTCGCCGCCCTTGGCGGCCTTGTCGGCCAGCGCGTTCTGCAGGTCCTTGATCTGGTTCCAGACCTGCGGCGACTGCTGGCGGGCGATGATCTCGTTGCGCGACTTGGGGTAGTTCGCCAGCTGCTTGGCGATGGTCTGCGCGTCGCCGTCGACGATCGGGGCCAGCAGTTCGGCCGCGCGCTGCGGGGCGTCCTTGACCTTGGCGTACTTGGGGGTGAACAGCAGCGGGTCGGCGGTGATGTCGTACGCGTCGACGGTGGTGGCCAGGTCGATGCCGTTGCGGTCGGTGACGGTCCCCCGCTCGGCGGGCAGCGTGGCCTTGAAGTTCCGGTTGATCTCGGCCTTGGCGGTGAAGGTCGCCGCGTCGACGGCCTGCACCTGGAAGAGCCGGATCACGAAGGTCAGCATCACGAGCGTGAGCGCCAGGCTCACCAGCCGCAGCCGGGGGCGCGGCCTGCCCAGCCGCAGCAGCGCCGCCCCGGACGGCGAGACCGGTCCCCGCGGCGCGGGACGGCGTCCCCGCTGCCGGGGCGGCGGGTTGCCACGGGCGTGCGCCTCCCGGGGCGGCACGGGCCTGCGC